>NZ_JBATIY010000079.1:0-70547 GCF_049668085.1 Sulfurovum sp.
ATTTAAACTGTATCCCATGAGGTCAGCACCGATAATGGTGATCATAAAACTTGCAGGAATACCAATGGCAACTACAAAAGCAATACGATAATTCACACTTAATAAAAGTGCCAAGAATACTAATATAAGTCCAAATAAAATATTTGAAGAGACTAAATTCAACCTGTTCTTGATCCAAACTGACGTATCAGTATAAGCTTCAAATGTGATATTTGGATACTCTTTAGCGAATACCTTTAGATCTTCTCTGATCTGTTTACTCAAGGCAATAGCATTGCCATCTTCTGTCTTATTAATATTGAGTGAAACATTTCGTATACTGTTAAAATGAGAGATCTCACCACGATCACCTAGTCCAAATTTCACTGTGGCTATATCACCTATTCGTATACGTTGATTATCAACAGTGATAAGTGTACTTTCTACTTTTTTTGCACTTTTTTCACCATTGATCGTAGAAATATAGAGATGATTTCCTTGTTGTTTCAAGGTACCAATGGGAAAAATTGAACTTATATTAGCAATTGCCTGATATACACTGTCTTTAGCCAATCCATACGCATCGATCTTTTCATCATTGATCTGTACCAAAACCTCATCATCGACATCACCATAAACCGTAAGGCCGCTAAGTTCCTGATAGCGACTCAGATCACTCTTAAGCTTGTTACCTATATCAAGCAGTGTTCTTGTTGTTACATCTCCTGAGATGGCAACAATAACTAAAGGGAAATCTTTTTGTACAAGCTTTGCAGTAGGTTCATTCATATCGGTCGGAAGATCACGTCTCACATTAGAGATGACATCTTTCACATCATCAAGGGTTCTACTTTTATCACTTCCCTCTTTTATGTTAGCCTTTATGATAAAAGAGCCATTTTGGATCACAGTTTCTAAAGATTCTATCTCAGATATATTCTTCAGGTCATCCTCAATGGTCTTTACAACCATTTTATCTAATACATCTGCACTACTTCCAGCATAACCACCTTGCACAGTGATCTTATCAAGTGCAGAAGGAGGGAAAATTTCTTTAGGAATATTTTGATAGGAAAATATAGAGAGTACTATCATAAAGACCATCAAAATATGGTTGATAATAGGTTTATCTACTGCAAAACTGATAAAACTACGTATCATTAGTTTTCCTGAATAGCAAAGATAGTGTCAGCCACTCTATTCTTAAATCTTAATGCCTCAACACTCTGTTCAAGCATCATCTTTTCTGCTTTGAGTGCAGAAACTTCTCTTTTCATTTTATTTACCACTTTACTCTCATAATAAATTTGATTACTCAAATAGATCTTGATCGTTGTCAAGATCAAGACAATGGTAACAGACATCAATATGACCATTGCCATACCAAAAGTAATACCGTTAGGCTTAGACTTTTTCTTTTTACTTACCATGATCACTCTCTTTTTTAAATCTAAAACTTCTTAGTTTTGCCGATCTGCTTCGCGGATTTATCTTGAGTTCCTCTTTGGTCGCTGTTACAGGTTTAGAGGAAAACGCTTTACCTAAAGCATGATTTTTACCACAGGTACAACGCATCGCCTGTGGGTCACAGATACAAGATTGTCCCCATTTTTTAAAACGATTCTTTACCAAACGGTCTTCCAATGAATGAAAGGAGATCAAAGAGACAACCTCACCCTTCACATGTTTTTGCTCTAAAGCATCGAGCAAACCTTCTATTTCACCCAGTTCATTATTCACTTCTATACGAATGGCTTGAAACATTAAAGTCGCAGGGTGTATCTTTCCGCCTGCGGGGATAACTGTTTTAGCTATTTCACTCAATTCATTTGCAGATTTAATAGGTTCTTGTGCTCTGGCTTCTACTACTGCAGAGGCTAATTTTTTAAATGAACGTACTTCACCATACGTATCAAAAATGTACTCAAGTTTCTCTTTAGGATATTCATTTACCACTTCATACGCAGAAAGTTCAGCATTTGCATCCATGCGCATATCGAGTGTCTCAGAGGTAAAGGAAAAACCTCTGTCTTTTTTATCCAACTGTAAAGAGGAAACACCAAAGTCTGCCAAGACTGCCACTATCGGATTCTCTTTTAATATAGGAAATACGTTTGCAAAAGTGCCTTTGTAAAGTGTGCTTCGTCCTTCATAAGGTTCTAAACTTTTTTTAGAAAATGCCAAAGCTTCATCGTCTCTGTCTATTCCTATATGTTTCAAGTTTTCATACCTGGCTAACATTTCAGAACTATGCCCTGCATACCCAAGTGTACAGTCAACAAAATAACCTTCTCCTACATCTTTAAAGCTTTCTAACACTTCATTTAAAAGTACAGGGATATGAGGTGTTTGCATTAAAATCCTTTGGAGATACAATCATTAGTTAAATTTAATTATCAATGTTATAATAGCGAAATTAGATGAAAAAAGGCTCAATATATGGTAGATAATCATCTTATCGAAGACATTAAACATGTTTCACTCTCTTTGTTTAACAAAAACTTCTTTAGTGTATATCATGGCTCTATCTCTGCACGTGTAAGTAACAGTGGATTTATCATTAACTCTAAAGATACGATCCTAGATGAAGTGACAGAAGATTCACTTGTAAGACTTGACTGTCATAAAAGAGACTATCGCTGGAGTTTGGCAAATTCAGATGTACACATACATGAACATATCTACGAAACCATCCCCAATGCAAAATATGTCTGTTATACCATGCCACCATATGCAACCGCATACTCACTCAAACACGGGAAGGTCTCTCCACAAGACTACTTTGGAAAACAAATCTTAGGTGAAGTCATCGTATACGATCCGAAAAATATGGACGACTGGTTGGAACGTGCACCTTATGAAATACCACAGTTTTTCCAGAAACATGACACTCATCTGCTTCTTATCAAAGGTTTTGGTCTCATCTCTTATGACAGAGACATCACAGAGATGGCAAAAAAGATCTCTATTTTAGAGAATTCATGTAGGTTGTTGGCTTTGTCTGCAAATCTTTAAACAGGCACTCTATTTATTGTCTAATATAGTTTGTCTGCTTAGATGCTTCATTGACAGTAATCAAGTTATTTTGATCGATACTTTTTATGGTGAGTATACGTATAGGTTCTTTTTCAAATCTGTTTTTAAAAGTGGTTGCAAGATGACGTAAAGACTCTTGAGAGATACGATATACTTCTTTGGCAAAAGGTACTTCCATTTTTTTGACCACTGCCACAAGTGTATGATTTGAGACTTTCCAGATACCTGAGCCTTTTATCTCTAGATCTCTAACGAACGCATCACCTTTTTGTACACTTACAAGCAATACTATAGTAAAGGTACCGTTTCCATTTAAGTATAGATACTCTTTTTCTATGACCTTTGTACCATGGTTATTCGATTGGTCTACAGACTTCCATGTTCCTGTCACCAACCTTCTATCTGCTGCGTTCAATTCGATCATTAATACCAAAATAAGTATAAAAAATTTCTTCATTTTGTCTTACCCCTAAATAAATACTTTATATTATAATCAAAAATGACTGTTAGTCATGTGTCAACACTTCTGTAAAGCATACTTTTGTTATACTCCTCCAAATATAACCTTACATAGGATACCTAATATGAATCAGACAAAGAAAAGATTAAGTATCATTAACCATGCCATTTCTATTACCGATGTAGAGACTATACAACTTCAGATTTTAAAATTAGCACCGCTTAAAACAGATCTGAAGATACAAGAGATCGTTAGCGCTATTCAGGCAGAAAACTACGCAAAGGCTCAAGGTTTTATCAACACATATATACAAACACCTACAGAGAATATCATTCAAAGAACTTCACAAAAAGAGAAGTCTTCGATCAATGAAGAAGACCAAGCTATTATTGATGAATTTGATCTTTTTGTCACGCCAAGTTCAAATGATACACCAAAAGAGATCGATATTAATGACTTTTTATTTGATGAGCTTCCTACACCCGATAAAGCCAGATCTGAAACAAAACATGTAGATCAGAGAGAGTATGAAGCTTTACTCAATATCGACATTGATAATGTTCTGCCTGACAACATAGAATTAGATGTTGTCCATACTTCAAAAGATACTTTTTTTGAATCTTCAAAGGAAGTAACTGAACAAACAATTGCTAGCGATACTATACCTAGAGATACTTTTTTTGATACTGAGGAAACAGTAAGAGAAGAAATGATCACCGAAAAGAAACCTGAAGAAGAAACGCTTCCAGAAGAAGATGATATGATCCTCACAAATGATATACCTTCTAAAGAAGATCTTCTCAAGGAATTAAAACCTGTTGCAAAACTTCAAGAAAGTTTAGAGCGATCAAATTATAAAGCCATACCTTATATTGCACAAAAACTTATCAGTATGAAGAAACAGTATCCTCCTATAGAAGAAACATATGAAAAGTTTGATTCAGTTGAAAACCTCATGAGAAAAATCTCTCAGGAAGGATATACTGAAGAAGAGATAGAAGAGACACTTACCTATATAAACAAACTTACTGAAGAGGAAAAAGTGAATGAAGCTGCACATTTACTGTTGGTCTGCGCAGCTACTGAATCAAAGTTTGCGCAATTTATGTTGGCAAGAGAACTCTATAGAGGTATTTTGTTGACAAAAGATATATCTGAAGCATTTGAACAGATGCACAGTTTAGCTCTGGAGGATTATCCCGAAGCACTTTGTGATATAGCACAATTTTATGAACATGGCATAGGCGTAAGTAAAGACCAGAAAAAAGCGGAACAGTGTTACAAAGAAGCAAATGACTTTGGCATCAAAAGAGCCCAAAAACATTACACTCGTTTAAAAAAACAAAATCGTGGCTTCTTTAAAAAGTAAGTTTATTTAGCTACCTTTTTCATATAACTGCTCTTCTTATCATTTTCACCTAAGATACCATTTTGTTCAAAAATCTCCAAGGTTGCCAATGTTGCAGAACATGCCAAAGGATTCCCCGTGTAACTGTGGGAGTGTAAAAAAGCTTTATGTTCATTATAATCGCAATAAAATGCCTGGTATACATCATTTTCATATTTTGACTAGACATACTTTTTTCTCACTCCGATTCATTAGCGATAAGCTTATTTTAGGTAGAATATTGTACAAATTTTTCGATTGAAGGTAGATGAAGTATGATTAGTTGGATGCAAAAACACAATAAATATCTGGTATGGACAATCTGGGTAGCAACAATCGCATTTATTGGTGCAGGTTTTGTAGGTTGGGGAAGTTACAGTTTTGGTTCAAAAGCCGGGAATGTTGCTAAAGTTGGTGACATTGAGATAGAACAAACAAAACTCAACATGGTGTACAGTAGTCTATACAACCAATATAATCAAGCTATGCAAGGTACACTTGATGATAAAAAAGCTGAAGAGATGGGACTGGTTAAACAGGCATTTGCTAGATTGGCAACACAGGCAAAAGTACTTAATTTTGCAAAAGATGCAGGCATCATTGTTTCAGATGCTGAAGTAGCTCAGAAGTTGCAAGAGCTTCGCTCGTTCCAAAAAGACGGTGTTTTTAATAAAGAGATCTACGAAGGGTACCTTAAAAGTCAAAGACTTAGAGCCAATGTATTTGAAAATACACTCAGAGAAGAGCTCCTCATAGAAAAGACATTTTCTTTACTTTTAGCGGGTACTTTACCCCTTGAAGAAGAAGCTGTTGCTGCAGCCATGAATGTCAGTGACAAATTGGCCTACAAGGTATTGACAAACGATGATCTGAACTTCGTCATAGATGAAGCTAAAGTAAAAGAATTCTGGGAAATGAAAAAAGAGAACTTTTTAACCCCACAAATGTACGATCTCTCTATTGTTTGGACAGACAGTAAAGATACCGCTGTTACCGATGAAGAAGTAAAAGTACACTATGATGCAAATAGTTTCAATTATACAGATGGAACAGGCAAACAGCTTCCTTTCGAAGAAGCGAAAATTTTGGCAACAAGTGACTTGAAGATCAAGAAGACAAAAAAAGCAGCACAAAAAGCATATATCGCATTTAAAAAAGGTAAACTTGACAACAGTGAAAAGATCACACTTCCAATGGGTGATCTTAAATTTACAGAAGAAGTATGGACTGCACTCAAAGAAAAATCTGTAGGAGATATACTTAAACCTAAAGTTGTTTCAGATACCTATGCCACGATAAAGATAGAAAACATTGTCTCACCGAAGATAAAAACTTTCGAAGAGGCTAAAGAACAAGTAACAGTACTTTATGCCGACCAAGCTAAAAAAGAAGCACTTTTGACATTGGCAGAGTCAACACTTAAGAACTTTGATCAAAACGACGCGATCGTCTCTGATTTTGTGAAATTAGAGGAAAATGTCAACCTAAATCCACTAAATAACCAAGAAAGTTTACAATTTTTACAAAAACTCTTTACATCATCGAAAGAAAAGGGTATTATTAGCGTATTCGATAAAGTTATAGTTTATAATATCTTGGAACAAAAACTGCTTCCGATGGATGAAAATCAGACAGCTTTTGTAAAACAGACTGTTAATAAGCTAAAACAAACTACATTTGAATCAAATTTGATTAAAATGTTAGATAAACAATATCCTACAGAAGTCTATATGGGAGGGCTGACAAATTGAGTGACACAATTTTAGCTATTGATATCGGTTCTACTAAAATATGCGCTATCATCGCTGAAATCAAAGACTCCGAAGTCACCATTCAAGGACATGGTATCTCTAAATCCCAAGGGGTTAAAAAAGGTGCCATAACCAATATAGAACTTGCTTCAAAATCTATCAAAAAAGCTATCAACGATGCAAAACGTATTGCAGGAAGTAATATTACTTCTGCAACTGTTTCCATTTCAAATGCTTATGCAAAGAGTCTTAATTCAACTGGTATTGTCAACATACCACATAAAGATATCTCGATAAAAGAGATCAATCGTGTCATGCAAACGGCACTTTACAATGCAAATGTGCCTACTGAATATGATGTTATCCATGTATTGCCATACAATTTTAGAGTAGATGACCAAGATTTTATAGAAGATCCGTTTGGTATGAATGCCAGCCGTATGGAAGTAGATGTCAACATTATCATGACACAAAAATCAAACCTTTCAAATCTTAAAAAAGCTGTTAGATCTGCTGGGGTAGAGATAGATGGAATCGTATTAAGTGGTTATGCTTCTGCTATAGCCACAATGGATGAAGACGAAAAAGAACTTGGTGTGGCTGTCATCGATCTAGGTGGACAAACAAGTAACCTTGTCATTCACACTGGGAATTCGATCAGATATAACGATTTCTTAGGTGTAGGCTCGAACCATATCACTAATGACCTTTCTATGGCATTACATACACCGCTACAAATAGCAGAAAATGTCAAAATACGTCATGGAAGTCTCATAGAGAGTTCAAATGAAATCATAGAATTACCTATCATAGGTGATGAAGAGACACGTAACGGTGTCTCTTTGGAAGTTGTGCACTCTGTCATTTTCTCACGTGTAGAAGAGGCACTTATGATCTTGGCCAAGTCACTTGAAAAATCTGCACTTAAAGAGCAGATAGGTGCAGGTATCATTCTTACTGGAGGTATGACCAAACTCAAAGGTATGAGAGAATTGGCACAGGCTATCTTCAATGGCATGCCTGTGAGAGTAGGTTACCCTGATAATGTTAATGGTCTTTTTGATGAACTGAAAGATCCCGCATTTTCGACAGTAGTAGGTTTACTACTCTATAAGGCAGGTGGTCATACACAATATGAGATAGATTTTGAGCAAGAGTTGCTTCACTCAAAAGCGGCGTATGAAGAAAACCTGAATGATATCAGAATAGGTCATAAGCGTAATGAAACGGAAGAGGCACACCCTTCTAAAGGTCGTCAAGAGGAAAAAGAGGGTCAAAAAGAAGATCAGGAAGAGTCAGTCATATCATTTGATGACTTACCGGATCTAGGTCACGAAAATAAAAATCCATTTAAAAAAATAGCCAACTGGGCAAGGCAGCTTTTTTAAAGTATTTTTTACACACATCAAATAAAAGGGGGAAAACATGGAAGAGTTTGAAATAGACATCGTCGAAACGAAATGTCATACAAATGGAGCAAAAATCAAAGCTATCGGCGTCGGTGGCGGTGGTGGAAACATGATCAATCATATGATCAATGAGGGGATCAACAGTATTGATCTTATTGTAGCAAATACGGATGCACAGGCACTGGACAGTTCTTTAGCACCATACAAAATGCAGTTAGGTATCAATGCAACAAGAGGTCTTGGTGCAGGTATGCTTCCTGACAAAGGTAGAGAAGCCGCACTTGAAAGCTTTGAAGACATCAAAAAAATGCTTGAAGGTTCCGATATTGTATTTATCTCTGCTGGTCTTGGTGGTGGTACAGGAACAGGTGCAGCACCGATCATTGCACAAGCGGCAAAAGAAGTTGGCGCACTTACTGTTTCTATCGTAACAAGTCCTTTTAAATTTGAAGGCAGAAAAAGAACGAAACTTGCAAAAGAAGGTCTAGAAGAGCTTAAAAGAGAAAGTGACTCTATTATCGTTGTACCAAATGAAAAACTTCTTTCAATCGTTGAAAAGAACCTTGGTATCAAAGAGAGCTTTAGAATGGTAGATGACATTCTTGCACAAGCAGTTGGCGGTATCTCTAAAGTGATCCTTTCTCATGGAGATAATGATATCAACCTTGACTTTGCCGATGTGAAAACAGTTATGAGTCATAGAGGTCTTGCTCTTATGGGTGCTGGATACAGTACAGGTACAAATGCAGCCTATGATGCAGCAAAAGCTGCTATCGAGTCACCACTGCTTGACAATATCTCTATTGATGGTGCGATGGGTGTACTTGTACACTTTGACATTCATCCTGATTATCCTATTATGGAGATCGGTGAAGCAATGAGTATCGTTGAAGAGAGTGCAGATGAAGATGCATCTGTTATCTTTGGTACAACAACAAATGAAAACATGGCTATTGATGAAGTGAAGATCACTATCGTTGCTACTGGGTTCGAAGACAAAAATGCTGTTCCTGAACCAACAGTGACAAAACAAAAAACACTGTTAAATGCCAACACTTGTGACATCAACACTGTAAGAAGCAAAATGGTTGTTGGTGGTTACAATGGTGAGAATGAAGACATCTTAGATGTACCTACTTTCCTTAGAAAGCAGATGGATTAAAAACCGCTGTTTTCTCCCTTTTAGAGAGAGACCCTTCCATCTCTCTTTAGTTCATTAAGGTCTTACAATAGGGTTTTCTATCCCTGTAACTTGCCCCTCTTTTATCACTTTATAAACATTTTTTATAGGCTTTATATGCGTATCTCTCCCATAGATATAACTCTGTTCTTCGACTATAACTTTATATCCTTTATTTAATTCTAAAGCACGCTCTTTTGAAGGAAAAAGTAATACTGTTATATCCTTATGTAGTGCATTGAGCATATCTTCCTTGATACTTCCATTGAGATCAAAGAACTTACTCTGTACTTCATCATTATTTCTAAATTCATTAGCAGAGTGGTTATTAAGTAAATAAAAACTGTACTCATACTGTTTTCCATGGTTTAAATATTCAACTATAGGTTCTTGAATTCCATTAAGCCCTTTCTGACCCCAATGATTCCAACCATAGTCATTTTGATCTTTATTCACACCTTCAAATTTACGTGCATAGGCAAATGCAGAGTCTGTGGTTGCACCAATATGAGAGTGACATCCCATACAATTTATTGTTTCTTCGTGCGTCTGAGGTCTGAGTTTTCCCTCTTTATTTTCTATAAATCCTTGATACACCCACCCTATTTCGTTTCGTAATCCCTCTTCATAATTACCTTTGAAAAGAGCTATCTGTCCTTCAGTGCTATCCAGGGCAAGAGATTCCCAAAGTTCTGACTGGGCTGCTCTTTGAATCTCACCATAACGCTTCCAAGTGTATTTTTTGGCATAACGCAGTTCTTTCATTCTTGCAGACATACCTATCTGTTCTTTTGCATTATCCCAGTCTATATATCTTACTGAATGCAAAAATTCTGTATTTTCAGGGAAGAGTCCCCGAGCTAAATGTACTTTTCCCTCTCTAAGATATAGCTTTGCCAGACCTACATAGCTTTCTATTGAAGGAGAAATATTCAAGGCAGTATCCAAGATACCATTACTGTTCAGATCTACACCATAGATCTTTTCATCTATACCGGAAGGAAGTGGTATCTCTTTTTGTTTTATCAATGATTCTACGATCACCAGGTTAAGTGCATATATCTCTTTTCTGAATGTGTTATTCTCATCTTGAGTGAAAATGGGATCTAGTCTTATAATCACATCATCAGTTGAACCATTGGTAGGCCAAAATGTACCTAGAAATGGATAATATCTAAAAGCCCTCCATCCTGTATAGTTAGCTTTAGGATCTTGATCAAATCCCTCATCATCAAAATTAAAATAACAGTCTGGTCTATATCCTTTCCACTCTCTAGGAAGGTCCAATGCAGGTAAAATATCTCCTTCATGATTTAAATAATTGGACTCTCTGACATATTGTAAAGTAGCATTGTCAGTCATGGATGCTACTTGAGTACTTCTCTCTTTAAAAAGGTTTGTAAACGGATTTTTCATTACTTCTGCAGGAAAATTATACTCCAGTTGCAGGTTGGTATCATTATAATAATTGGGGATTTCACCTTTAGTATGACAACTATAACATGGATTAAAAACTGTATTTGTTGTTTCATCACTTGTTTTAGTGTAACACATGGAAGTGATGTATGAACCTCTTGTATTCATAATTTTCGTATAACTTATATTATTCTCATCTTCTAAGTTCTGGATATAACTCTCTACTAAAGACAAATCTGATGCTAGAGACGTATTTGAGGTAGAGTTATTGCCACAACTTATAAGTAGGGGAAGCAGTGTCAGTAAAATAGTGTTTCTTATCATTATAGTCCTAAATCACAAATAAAAAAGCATCCTGTAAATTACAGGATGCCATAGCCTTGTATATATAGTGGTTTATTTAAAGATATCTGCTGGAAGACCATCAAAGTATCCGATAGTAGCTTTCAGTTGATCATCAGTTGCGCTTTCTATCAATGCACTGTTTGGCTTACTTCCATCAGCTGCTTTAGGATTGTCTTTAAACGGATGTTGTGTGTTGATAAGTAAAATACCTTTATCCCCTACTACAGCCGTATCTACACCCGTAACCTCTCCTCCGATAGGAAGTGAAGCAATTCTTGTCATTGTTTTTGTTTGTGTATTGTATGCCCAACTCATATTGTTCACATGTTTTGTTGTATCTTCACTGATAAGCAGTGTATTGTACCCGATATAAGTAATGTTATCCGGGTTGGAAATGCCGTCTGGATGACATGTCCATTCATCGGCATAGGTATCGTTTACATCTAAAGGTTGTCCAACGACCATTGCCTCCATACTTGTACCATTGTAATTGCTATCTAAAGATACTTTATACACAGCCCCACAAATATTCTTTTCTAGCCTAATGTGATTTGCCGGTTCATTTCCCTTATAATCATCTTCCATACTTTTTTCAATTGCACTCATAGCTACATAAAGTGCATTGCTGTCTTTATCGTACGTTAGACCTTCTTCTTTTCTAAATTCGATCGTCGCACCTTTATATGCCGCATATTTACGAGATTCTAAGAATGCTGCTGCTTTTTCTTGGCCAGCTTTCAAAGTAAGACATTCAAATTGACTGTCTTCATACACTTTTGTTCCCGTTACACATGTTCCATTTTCATCTGGTTTTGCTATCTCAAAAAGATCTGTGAGTTTCATTTTACTGTCAATCATTGCTTTGATCTCATTATCAGATGCATGACCTAACTCTATCCATGAAAGATCAAATCTCCCGCCATTTTCAGCTGAGACCTGAGTGACTTTAGCTGCGTAAAGTGTACCTTCCCAGTTGGCTTGGAATGTGTCTATCTTCGTATCAGACACAAATTTCCAAAAACCTTTCGCCGTACCATCATCTGACATATATATTGTTTTACCATCAGGCATCATCGATGCCAATTCAGGTGTATATTTACCTGTCACATAGTGTTTTGCACTTTTAGTAGATCCATCCTCTTGTGGTTGTACCTCTACGATATAACCATAATTATATGGAGAAAATCTGTCTCCATTATATCCATTGGTCTTATCAATATTTGCGTCTAAGAGATATTTATTCATGTTATCTACATAAGAACAGAAATAATTCACGACACCATGCATATCATTGCCTGTACCATCTAATGCACAGTCCGCATAAAAAGGTGAATTCTGATCTGCAAAAATAGAATTAAGTGAATAATCTTCTTCACCTCCTAAATGACTTCCATAGACTGTTTTAGAACTTGCACAATTAATAATGGTCCCACCCATTGCTGAAAGATCAACCGGCTTCGTATTCACTGCAGAGAAAACACCATTTTCGACCTTCACTTCTGTATTGTAAAGTTCTCCCGGTGCCTCTTCCATATGTGTCACCAAATAATGTTTATCCCCTACTGATATCAGTGAATTACCATCAGGTCCATCGGAAATATCTTCATCATTACCTTTTAAAATTGGATCATCATTGATATCGGTCATTAGACCAATTTTTCCTGTGCCGATAGTATCACCCATAGTTGCTAACACTTTATAGCTTAGGTCATGAGTAACACTTGTGTTATCACTATAATTTACTGTGATCGATGGTGAAACCCTCATCTCGATTTTTTCACTGTCATTGGATGAAAGTGCTACTGGAGCAAATGCTATACTACTGACTTTGGCTAATGCATCTACATTTGTTAACGCTGTACTTTCTGTACCTGTTGTTGATGTTGATTCAGCAGTTGCATCATTGTTGCAACCATTTATTGCCATACTAACTGCAGCTACTGCTGCAAGAGAGAATATTGTGATACGCACGATAAGATCCTTTGAAATATTTATTTTTACCACAGAATCTTCTCCTTTATATGTAACAAAATTATAATAATCCGGTTACATTCATGTAACCTAACCAAAACTAAAAAACACTCTACAACAATTTCTTACTATAACATATAAATTAATCATTTTTTGCTATGATTACTCCAATTATATTATAGATGGGTACAACATGAAACAATTAAAAAAACTTTCAACAATTGCCACTGCAACTGGTCTTGGTACACTTTTAGCGACTGGTGTTACAGGATGTACACAGCAGCAGCAACAAGAACAGCAAAAAGCACAGAATGCTTTTGTCATTATAGAAGAGACTGCCCCAGGCAGATACCAGATCAAAGATGAATTCCCTGCAGAAGAAACACGTATTGTACTTAAGAAGCTTGATGGTACAGAACGTGTATTGACACAAGCAGAGATGGATGCCTTAGTTGCTGAAGAAGCAGCCAAAATTGACAATGGTACTTCCAACCTCACTCAAGCACAAGATGCTCAAGTGTCACAACAGGGCGGTATGGGTTTAGGAGAGGTACTCCTAGCAAGTATGGCAGGAGCAGTGATCGGCTCTTGGATAGGGTCCAAACTTTTTGGTAATCAAAACTATCAGAATAACAGAAAAGCTGGATACAAATCTCCTTCCACTTTCTCAAAAAGCCAAAAAAGTTTTGATTCTGCGAAAAAAAGCAGCAGTAAAAAAAGTGGATTCTTCGGAAATAAAAAATCTACAAGCCGTACTGGCGGTTTCTTTGGTGGCTAAACAATGTTGAATTTACAAAAAACCATACCACTGGACACTGACTATTTAGAATCACTCGGATTTGTCTGGCATACAGACTCAGATGAAAGCAGTTATATCTCTGATGAACTGATTGTAATCTCTGAAGCTCAGGCTGAAGCATATTATGAAGCAACAAATACCTTGTATGACATGTATATAGAAGCAGCAGAACATGTTGTAGAAAATAATCTTTTCCATGAGATAGGTATCCCTTTTAACCTTGTAGAAGTGATCAAAGAATCATGGGAAAATGATGTTCACTGGCATCTTTACGGTCGTTTTGATCTAGCAGGAGGTCTAGATAGTAAACCTATCAAACTCTTGGAATTTAATGCAGACACCCCTACTGCCTTATTTGAAACAGCCATTATACAGTGGGCTATACTCAAGCAAAATGGCCTTGAAGAAGAGAGTCAATTCAATGCACTGTATGAGTCACTTGTAGATAATTTTAAACGTCTGGTGACACTGGAAGAAGATGTTTCTACCTTTGAAGAACGTTATGACGGCTGGAATTTTCTCTTTACCTCTGTCAAAGGAAATTCAGAAGAAGAAAATACTGTCAGACTGCTTCAACATATTGCGACAGAAGCAGGTTTTCAAACAGAGTTCGCTTACATAGATGATATAGAGTTCTCTCCTGAAGACGGTATATTTTATGAGGATAAGCACTATGAACTTTGGTTTAAACTCATCCCTTGGGAAGACATTGCACTGGAAGAATCAGACCTGGCAATGCTTCTTACCAATATCATCAAAAACCAAAAAGCCATCATCTTCAATCCTGCCTACACCCTTCTTTTTCAGAGTAAAGGCTTGCTAAAGATCCTATGGGACCTCTATCCTAACCATCCTCTTCTACTTGAAAGTTCCTTTGAACCATTGGAAGGGAAAAAACAAGTGAAGAAACCTGTATTTGGGAGAGAAGGTGGCAGTGTAAGTATTTTGGATGAGAACTCAAATGATCTAGAAACTGTAGCAGGCAACTATGACAGTTACAAAATGGTCTATCAGGATTATACAGAACTGGTAACTGACACACAAGGTCTATCTTACCAAGCAGGTGTATTCTATGCATACGAAGCCTGCGGTCTTGGTTTTAGAAAAGGTGGAAAGATCCTAGATAATATGTCTAAGTTTGTAGGGCATATTGTAAAAGGATAGGGAACCATATATTCCCCTTTCCCTTATTTGAACTTGTTTAAAATAACTCCCAAACAAGTTCTATATAGAAAATACATTTTCCACCATCTCCTTTCACTTTCATAGAATCTTTTTTGAAACCATCCAGCTTCATATAAGGATATAACATTTATTATAATAAAAGATAAGTAATTATTTACTACATT
Source organism: Sulfurovum sp. (assembly GCF_049668085.1). Lineage (GTDB taxonomy): Bacteria > Campylobacterota > Campylobacteria > Campylobacterales > Sulfurovaceae > Sulfurovum. The sequence goes on from NZ_JBATIY010000079.1 coordinate 15,083, forward strand.
CATAAGGCAAGCATTTCAAAATGTATAACAAAAAATTCGGAAAGAAAGGAAATAACGTATGAGAAGAAAATTAACAGAAACAGAACGCAGGGAACTGCGTAAGCTGATCAATGAACAAAATGATATAAAGTTGGCTCGATGGTTTATTAATCATGACCTCAATCCACATGACTACCTGCAATGCCTGATAAAAGCCAGTGAAGGTTTTCATGAACCATACGCATCAGTTGCTATACAGTTATCTGTCTGGAGGAATGAACTGGACAGAGAGGAACATGATGACTATGACACTACATGTGAAATCTAATAGACTACTATAGCCTATAATATATTAAATTTGTAAGATCGTGGGTGAAGTATCTTCTTCAACTTCACTTTCTTCTTTTTTACTACAATCGATAGAAACGATCTCAACTTCATCACAATCTATACGTGCAGCAGTAAGTTTACCACCCCATAAACATCCTGTATCCAAGGACAATACATGATCATCTTCATACAATCCCAAAGTAGACCAGTGTCCAAAAATAATACGTAAATGAATATCTTTACGGTCATTACATTCAAACCAGGGTTTGAGTCCTTTCTCCCTTACCGCATCTGTTGGTGGACCTTTTTGATCAAAATCAAGTCTATGATCCCCGTAACAAAAACGCATACGGGTAAATGAACTGACAATGTAACGGTCTATGTCTATAAGACTTGCATCCCTGTTAAAACGCCTCTCACCTTGTTCAAACATTTGCTCAAGCCACACAGCAGCATGTTCACTTGCTAGTTTTTCCTCTACATTTTTTGCATACATCATTGCCATACCCAGATCAAACTCGGGTGAGATACCCGCATGCGCCATACAATACCCAAGTTCATAATCCACATGTAAAAACTTTTGTCCTCTAAGCCAATCTATGAGCTTCTTAGCCTCTGGTGACTCAAGTATAGGGGCAATAGTCGGATTGGACTTTTTAATACCATAATAAGCTGCTATAAGGGTAATGTCATGGTTTCCAAGAACTATCTCAACATTTTCTTTGATACTGTAAAGATATTCCAAGGTCTCTAATGAACCTTCACCTCTGTTGACCAAATCTCCCGCGATCCAAAGCTTGTCTTTTTCAGGATCAAAATGAATCTTTTCCAATAAAGCTCTTAAGGAGCCATAACATCCTTGTATATCTCCTATCGCCCAAACTGCCATTACACATACCCCAACTGTTTTTTATACTCAGCTGCTTTTTGAGCAAAACGCATCTTTGCGTAAGCAGCCGAAGGGGAAGGAAGATAGACAGTTTCTATACTCAAATGTGGGAAATGTGTTTTAAAAAGTGCTTCTGCCTTCTTTCCTGTAAAAGCCAATTTTGTGATACTTGGATGATCTTCTAAAAAAGTACCTAAGTCATTCACTTCTTCATTTTCCAAAGAACTGTCAAGAGAGTTCTCTCGACTACATACTTTTACCATATCCCAAAGCCCAAACTTACACTCTTTGAGTAACCAGACCTTCTGGTCACGATTGTTCACAGGATAGCCTGTCATATTTTCAAGGATCTTCCAAAATTGATTACGTGGATGTGCATAGTAAAAGTTCTTCTCAAAAGACTGAATACTAGGAAAAGAACCCAATATCAGTATCTGAGTATCTTTAAATACAATCGGTTTGAAAGGATGTGCTAAAACTTCACTCATACTATTACTTACATGCCTTTCGCATATTCTGAACTAAAAGTACTAACAAGGCCAGAGAAAAAATCTTAAAATTGATCTCACTTCCTTTGTGCGTGTTTAAGAATGCTACGGATTTTGTTGCTTCCACACCCTGTTCCTGCAACGCAATAATATCTGGAATATAGTACTGTGAGAATAGAAGTCCTGTTGCCAACACAAAAAATGTTGCAACCTGTGTCACAATATCTCTCTCAAATTTTTTATACTTATAACCTTCATAAAGCAGTATAGCAACAACTACCACATTAACCAGATAAGAGAGTCTCAAAAAATTCTCTGTCATGATCTGACCTTCTTGAAATTGTGTTAATACTTCTGTACCTATCCATTGGTCTGTATTGAATGTTACAGGTGCCACTACTATACCGGCATATAACCCTGCCCCAAGCATCGCACCCAAAAGTATAAGGTATGCCATGGTTGCCATTCTAAAATATTTGTTCATTCTTACTCGCTTTCATTCAATTTAATTACAAATCCGCGATCAAACCCTGCTAGATCTTTGTAAAATTTTATGTATTCTACCCCTATTTGATTAACAAAATCTTGTAAGGTCTCTTTTTGATCATATCCCATCTCACAGGCAAGATACTTTATGTTTCTATCCTTCACATCTAAAATGATCTGTTTAAGTAATTCATCTCCTACTCTTCCACCAAAAAGTGCTTCTTTGGGTTCATAGTCAATGACATTGGATTCAAGTAAAAAGTCTTCTGCAATATAAGGAGGATTGGAAACCACGAGTTCAACATTTTCAACTACTTCATCAAGCAGGTTAGACTTACAAAGTTCGATCTGTTTGCTTAGACCAAAAGTTTCAATATTTTTTCCTGCCACTTTAAGTGGTGTATCACAAATATCAGTTGCGATAATGTGAAGCTGAGGAAATTTCCGTGCTAGCACAATAGAGATGGCACCAGAACCCACACCTATTTCAGCTATTTTCGTGATATTCTCACTCTCTATGATCTCAGCTACCAAGTCTATCAGTATCTCTGTTTCAGGACGTGGGATCAGTACACCTGGTTCCACATCCAAATGAATATCATAAAAACTGGCTGAACCTACAATATACTCATATGGCTCATGTGCAGCCCTTCTTTGAATAAGCTTTTGAAAGGCATCAACATTCATGATATTTTGCATATCATGCATGATCAAATAGGTACGGTCCTTCTTAAGATGAAAGGCTAAAAGTATTTCTGCTTCAAAGGCAGGACGTTCACAAGCCTCTTGAAGCTCTTCTCTGGCCCAAGAGAGCCCTTCTCTAATGGTCATTGCTGTCCATATGTGAGAAGATACCATCCTTAGACAATGCTGCTTCTTCACCCACAATAGTATTGGATGCATCAAAGCCCAACTCTTTTAGTCTTTCCAGTACTGGTGGGTGCGTATAGTAAAAGAAAATTACCAATGGATGTGATTTTGGAAATGCCTTATTTTCTGTCACAAGTTTCATCAATGCAGAAACAAGATTCTCTTTACCTCCCATTTGTGAACCATACTCATCTGCTGCATACTCATTATGACGGCTGACATAAGACATAAAAGGTGTAAAGACAAAACTTACAAGCGGCAATAACAACATCAACATCGCTATCTGTACCCCTGCCTCAGGAATCACACCCATCTGTGTGAAAAGTGCATCCGGCAAATGTCCGAACAGATAAAATGCAATAAACAACAGTACACCCATAAGACCTATATTTTTCCAGATATCACCATGTGAGAAATGCCCCAGTTCATGTCCTAGTACGGCAAGAAGTTCTTTGGTGTTGAGCTTTTCTAAAAGAGTGTCAAAAAGTACGACACGTTTACTTTTACCCAAACCTCCGAAAAATGCATTAAGACGGCTGTCACGTTTACTGGCATCCATGACAAAGATACCATCACTTTTAAGCCCTGACTGAGTCATCATTGCTGTAATTTTCTCTTTGAGTTCCCCTTCATCCAGTGGAGAGAATTTATTAAAAAGTGCCATAAAGGTAGGTGCTAACAGATTTGCGATAATGGCTATAGCGAACATCGCTGCAAAGCCCCAGAGCCACCACATCTCATAGCTAATGATGATCCAAGACAAAAGTGCGAATACGGCACCGCCTAAAATAAAAAACAGAAGGCTTGATTTCACTACATCAATCACATACATTTTTGCCGTCATCTTATTAAATCCAAAAGCTTCATCTATCTTAAACTTTTGGTAAAGTTCAAATGGAAGTCCTATAATATAATTAACAATGATAAATCCAAACAAAAAGAGCACTGCCTGCATGATGCTGCCGTCGAACTGTATCATGGAAGAGAGCCAGGCAAAACCGGTAAATACCCACCAGATAAATACCAAATAATCAACAAACGTCGTCACAAGGGAAAGTTTCCCATTCGCGACTGCATAGTTTCCTGCAGTTAAATATTTCTCTGCTGACATCAGTACAGGTGTTTTTCTTTTTTCTACATTGATATACCCTATCTGCATAATAGAGATATAGAGTTTCATAAATGTATAAATAGAGTATAAGATAATAATGATTTCTAACATAAAATGTCCTTGGTTGGTAATGGGAGGAATATACCAAATCAAGCCTTAAATCCCACTCAATTTGATATAATTGCATGCAATATACAACAAGGAACACTTTTGGCACTTATTGACCTCTTTGATATCAAAAAACAGTATGACATTAAATTACTTCTTAATGGGGTTGATTTTCATCTAAATGAAGGTGAACGTGTAACGATCGTGGGGCAAAATGGATGTGGAAAATCCACACTGATGAAGATCATCATAGGTGAAGAGGAACCCACAGAAGGCAAAAGGGTCATAAATAGTTCCATCCAAATCGAGATGCTTGCACAACAACCCCGTTTTCATCCAAAACTCACCGTTAGGGAAGCTATATTTAATGAACTGACCGAGCTCAAAAAGGCTAAAGAAGCGTATGATGCCCTCAGCCTGAAAGTGGCAGAAGATTTTGAAAATGAAGAACTTCTCAAACAATTGGAAAAGGTGAGTTCTTTTCTAGACCACCACAATGCATGGAACCTTGATGACAAAATAGAACGTGTTCTACAGGAGTTTCAACTCAAAGCCTATGAAGACCGGCCTGTCATTTCTCTTTCAGGAGGAGAACAACGCCGTGTAGCTTTAGCCTCTCTTATACTAAAAAAACCTGATGTATTACTTCTTGACGAACCCACCAACCACCTTGATGTCTATATGGTAGAGTTTTTAGAAGAGATGCTTCTCAAAGAGAACTTTACCCTACTCTTTATCTCACATGACAGACATTTCATAGATACTATTGCCACACGGGTTGTAGAAGTAGATAATCAAGAACTCATAAGTTATAAGGGTGGATACATGAGCTACCTTGAGCAAAAAGAAACACGTATGCATGCACTGAAAAAAGGACACGAAAACCTGCTAAGACTTCTTAAACAAGAAGAAGCGTGGTTAGGCAAAGGAGTAAAGGCCAGAGAAAAACGTAACCAAGGACGTAAAAAACGTGTCTTTGAGCTTCGTGATCAAGCTAAGAAAAACCCTACTCTTATTCGTAAGATGATGGTCGAACTTGAACGTGAGAAAAAACACTTTAACCGTGATGAAGGTGTCTCAAGAAAAAAGATGCTTTTCGAACTTGAAAACATGTCATACGAAGTTCCGGGGAAAAAACTCATAGAGCACTTTAGTACACGTATCTTGCAAAAAGACAAGATAGCCATTGTTGGCATTAACGGTGCAGGAAAGTCCACCCTTTTAAAACTGATGCTTGGACGTATAAAACCCCAAAGTGGTCTGATTAAACAAGGAGACTTTTCCATAGGTTACTTTGATCAGCACAGAGAAATGCTTGATGACAATAAATCACTTATAGAGACCTTCTGTCCTGATGGCGGTGACAACATTGAAGTACAGGGAACTAACTTTCATGTCTATGGTTACTTAAAATCTTTTCTTTTTCCTAAAGAGTTCTTAGATAAAAAAGTAGGCATGCTCTCAGGAGGAGAGAAAAACCGTGTAGCACTGGCATTACTATTAACCAAAAAAGTAGACTGTCTTATTTTGGATGAACCTACCAACGATCTGGATATTCAAACCATTAACATCCTGGAAGAAAAACTCATCAACTTTCCAGGAGCTATCCTGTTTGTTTCCCATGACCGCTATTTCATAGATAAAATAGCATCTAAACTCTTTATCTTCAAAGGTAATGGTGTGGTTGAGGAGTCATATCAAACCTATACTGAATACCTAGAGATAGAAAAAGAGATGAAAGAACTAGATACTCTGGAAAAGGAAGTCAATTCAAGTGTTAAAAAAGAGGTACATATCAATGAAAAGAAACAGACAAAACTAAGCTATAAAGAACAAAAGGATTATGATACATTACCTGATGAAATAGAAGCTTTGGAAGAGGAAATAGAAGCGCTTAATGCATGTTTGCAAAATCCTGAGTGTTATCAGGAAAAAGGTCTCACTGCTCTCAGTGAAGAACTATCCAAACTAGAAAGTATCTATGAAGAGAAGAGTGAGAGATATCTAGAAGTATTAGAGGTCTTTGAGTCTCTCTGATTACCAATATATCACAACACTCCGTCTTCCCCAACGTAGCGCTTTTCTTCTATCAAGTCCCATATAGATATCTATACGTTTTTTGTAACGTTTATTCATTTTATCACGTACTCTATAGTAACCAGGAAGTCCACCTATACGTACTTTTGTTCCATTACGCATGCCATATCTGCTAAGCATATCTCTAGAGACTGCAATGACCTTCATGCCTGGACGTAGACGATTATTCCATGCTGCCAGGAAAGGTGTACTGTCTGTTTGACCTGCATGTGAACTGTACGCTGTTGCCGTCACACGAAGTTTACGTTTACCAAATTCTCTAAGCAGTTTTACTTTACCACTCTTTCTTTGTGCTGCACGTTTTTTCTTTTTTGCTTCATCTTTTTTCTTCTTTGCCAAAACATAAGGAAGTGGAAGTTTTATGATCTTTCCTGCTCGTATCGAAGTATTATCCTTAATTCCATTGAATTGGACCAATGCTTTGGGTTCAAGATTAAATTTTTTAGCGATAGAAATAAGTGTATCACCCTCATCTACTTTATACGTAGCCGACACCAATGCATCGATCACAGTTTGTTCGAAAGGAAGTTTTAATTTTTGTCCTATTAGTAAAGAATCATTTGTTTTTAACCCATTCATCTTTGCAAGTTCTTTGGTCTTAAATCCAAATTTCTTTGCAAGTTTACTCAGGACATCGCCTCTAACCACAGTGTATTGGCCATGTATGATCTTTGGTTTATCAGAAGTATCTTTCTCTAAAAGTTCTTTTTCGATCACAGGATCAACTTCATAACCATCTATCTTTTCTATTTTCTCATCTATAAGTTCTTCCGAGACAGGCTTTTTAACGACTATAGTCTTAATAGGTACTGTGGCACTCCCTTTAAAACGCATAGAATCTTCAATTTTGACATATTTATCTAGCATCTCTTCTACTGAGACGACTCTCATAAAACGCTTTTTTTCAGGTCTAGGTAAAGTTTTTACTCTGATAAGTTTTTTTCTATCCAGGTCATAAACGATTTCTTTGGTTTTCAGCAGCTTAGAACCGTAGGGGTAACACTCTGTAATACCTCCAATAGCAACCCTGCAATCAATCATTGATTTTGCAGTAGCTGTCTCTATAAAAATAAATAAGAATAAAAATGCAAAATAATTTCTGGACATTACGTTATGTCAAACTATAAAAAGTTTAACATCTCTCCTTTGATGGATTCTTTTTCTACTACTACAGAATGAATAACAGGCTTCTCAAATAAACCATGTATCATTGCTGGCACAGTGACTCCTGCATGTTCACTTACCCATTTTAATGCTTCTACATCATCTTTTACTTCATGACCTAATGCTTTTGAAACAGCTGGGCTGAACTTTGTCCATTCAGCAGTTGAGTAGACAACTGTTTTAAGGTTTTTTTCTCTTAAGGTTTTGTAGGCTCTTATACATGTTGCTGTATGTGGGTCCATAACGTACCCTTTCTTAGCATAAGAACCAACTACACCTTCACACTCCTCATCATCTGAGAAAGAAGCGTCAAAATCTTTGCGTAACGATGCAAGCTCATCTGAAGTCAATTGATACTTACCATCAGTAGCTAATGATTCCATAAGTTCTTTTGTACGTGCTGCACCAAATTTGTCAAACATAATACGCTCAACATTTGAACTTTTCAAAATATCCATCGCCGGAGATTCTGTTTGTATGAGTTCTCTTGTTGTAAGATCATACGCACCATTTGTGATCCAATCTGTCAAAATATTATTGATATTGGATGAAATAAGGATCTTTTCAATCGGAAGACCTGATTTTTTTGCATAATATGCACCCAAAGCATTACCAAAGTTCCCACTTGGAACAACAAGGTAGATCTTTTCACCCATTTGGATATTCTTATTACGTACCAGCTCCAAGTAAGAGTGAATATGATAAATAATTTGGAAGATGATACGTCCAAAGTTTACAGAGTTTGCCGCTGAAAGTTTAATATTTCTTTCATCTAACTCTTCCCTAAAATCATCAGATGCCAATAAATCTTTCAGTGTATTTTGTGTATCGTCAAAGTTTCCTTTGACTCCTATCACTTTAAGATTTGAAGCATCTTCAGTAACCATTTGTAATCTTTGAACATCTGATGTACCGCCATCAGGGTAAAGACAAGCTACCTGTACACCCTCTTGATCTTTAAATGTTTCCAGTGTAGCAGGACCTGTGTCACCACTTGTCGCTGCCATGATAAGATAATGCTCACCTCTTTTTTGTGCCAATTTACTTAATACATAACCAAAAGGTTGCAGTGCCATATCTTTAAAGGCTCTTGTGGGTCCATGATAAAGTTCTGAAACAAAACAGTCATCTTCTATTTGTGAAAGTGGTACCGGATTGGAAGGATCATCAAAAGCATCATATCTTTTTAAAGCTTCTTCAAGCACTTCTGTTTCAATATCTATACCAAATTGTTCTAAAAAATCTAATGCCAAAGTTTTATAATGGCTAGAGAGATGCCCTTCTAAAAAGTTCGTATCCAAACTCGGAAGTTCTTTGGGTACATACAGCCCACCAAAACTAGCACTTGGGCTGAGTATCGCTTCTGAAAATGGCACAGATGAGGGTTTCTGCCCGTCATTGCCCCGTGTCTCAATAAATTGCATCTATATTATCCTATGTTTATATGAAGTAAAATTATAGCTAAATAAGCTAAGGGTTGTAAGAATAAAGAAATGAAGTTAAGTGTGAAGTAATTCTAAGTATCTAGTGTCTATTTACCCTATAAAAATAGGAGAAGATGTTTTTAGGGAAAAGAATGTCAACTAATAAAACTTATAGAAGCAAACAGAACACTAAAATACTCAGGTAATAGAAGAAAGAAACTTTCTAAAAAGATAGATGAGTTTATATCTCTATTGGTAGTCTGGCGATCTACGTGAGACCCATAACTTTCCGTACCCACCTCGCGATGAACTTGGCTTTTTCAATACAGTAAAACCGTATGAAAGAATTATAACACCAAGATACTTAATCTTTATTAAGTATCTTTGATTTTTATTTTTTATCTATCTTCAATATATAGATTTTTGTCGATCTGCTGTAACTGTCACTTCCTCCAACAGCTACCATACTTCCATCAGACAAACGTGTAATGGCATTTGTACTGTCTTTACCTCTGCTACCATATACATGAGACCAAACAGCTTTTCCAGAGTTATCAAGAGCTATCATATAGGCACTGTGATCACCTTTCCCTAGAGTATTTGTACCCCCAGCGATCATAACACCACCATCAGGTGTAGTAGCTACGGCATTACCATATTCATAATATTTAAATCCATAGATCTTATGCCAAAGCATCTGGCCATCTGAGCTTAACTTCATAATAGACATATCTGAGTTCTCACTATTATATGAATAGGTCGAACCTGTTGCCACGATACCGCCATCTTCTGTAGCCACAACACCATTTAAGCGATCTGCTTGATCTCCCCCATAGGTTTGAGACCAGATCTTCTTTCCATTTTGGTCCATTTTCAGTACAAAGAAGTCTGTATTTCCAGCACGTCCAGTTTTTTCACGATATCCTACTAATACCATATTTCCATCTTTTGTACGCGTCAAGGCTTGTGCACTATCTTCCTTGTTTCCACCAACGATAAACGATGAGATCATTTTTCCATTTTTATTGAGTTTGGCAATATATATATCTTTATACCCTCTGCCATATGAAGTAGTGTTTCCAACTACAAGTGCACCACCATCATCGGTTTCTGCAATACCCCCAGCAAATTCAATACGGTCACCCCCAAAGCTTTGGTCCCAGATCACATTACCCTCAAGAGAGATTTTTGCTACATAAAGATCTCTGTCATAGTTTTTTGCATATGACTTAGAACTTCCCAATACCATGAGGTTTCCATCTGCTGTACGGATGATAGCTTTACCATCATCTTCTTTTTCACCACCAAGTAATAAACGCCATGACATTTCACCCTTGTCATTCATACGTGAAACACAAATATCTGTACGTTTTGCACCAAATGATTTACATGTACCGACTAAAACGCTGTCACCATTTTCAAGTGCTACGATACCATGTGCGATATCACCCTCATCTCCACCATACGTTTTTTTCCATACGGCATGATAAACTTCTTCTTTTTGAATCGGTTCTTTCTTCTTAGATTTTTTTGCCTCTACAACAGAAACGAGTAATACTGTAGCAAGAAACGTAATACATATTTTTTTTAACATAGTCTATACCTTTATAATTCGATACAAGTTCCTACACCTGAACTTGTCAAGATTTCCAGAAGCAATGAATGCTTAACACGTCCATCGATAATGTGTGCTTTTTTTACTCCGCCACGTAATGCCTCTATACAAGCATCCACTTTAGGTACCATACCTCCCTGTATCGTTCCATCTTCTTTAAGGGCTTCGGTTTTTTCTATACTTAGAGTTGTAATGAGTTTCATATCTTTATCTAACACACCCGGTGTGTCTGTCAGAAAAAGTACCTTTCTTGCTTCCAAGGCTACAGCGATTCTACTTGCTGCAAGATCCGCATTGATATTAAACCCTGGGTGTCCCATCGTACTGCTTCCTGCGATTGGAGCAATGACAGGTATTGCGCCATCATCAATGATATTGTTGACTATTTCAGGATTGACATGTTCGATAAGACCCGTATAACCAAAATTTTCAAAATCTTTAGGGATCCCCTTTAAAAAACCGCCATCTTTTCCGGAAATTCCAATGGCTTTAGATCCGTGATTATCTAGTAAAGAAACGATCTCTTTGTTGATCTCTCCACTCAATACCATTTCTACGATACGCATCACTTCTTTTGTCGTGACACGTTGTCCGTCCACAAATTTCGTTTCTACTCCCAGGTCAGCAAGCATATCTGTAATGCTTTTACCTCCACCATGTACAATGATGGGTTTCATTCCTACAAGATGCAGTAAAACAATATCCTGTGCAAACTGTTCCTTGAGTTCATCACTTGTTTGTGCAGAACCACCATACTTGATCACTATTTTTTCATTAGCAAATTTTTTGATAAACGGTAAAGCCTCAAGCAGTGTCTTTACAACATCGATCTTATTGTTCATTTTGGATATCCCTTTATATATTCATCTACTTGCGTAAAGATGGTCTCTTTAATCTCTAATTTTAACTTCATTTGAGAGATAGGCAACTTAAAGCCTTGCATTTTTACAATATCTTTTTGTGTCACAAGAAGACTCTCAGCTGCATACTCCAATAGAAGTTTTTTCAATTTCTCTTCTTCAAAATAGGCATGGTCCTCCAAATAGACTTTTTGTACAATACCTTCCGGGAGATAAGTGTCAAGCCTACTTGGATTTGAAATAGCCGTTACAAGCAGCATCTTTGATCTAAGATTTTCAAAATCGACTTGTCTTGTGAAAGATTCTCCCTCTTTAGCTACAATATCTGCATACTTTTTATTAAACCAAAATTCTCTGAATGCACCTGCAGGGAAAGGCAAATAATTGGAAATACGTTCTGGCTCAAGTAATATTTCAAATTTAGCTATTTCAACACGGTTAAACCCATCATCCAAGATGATACATTTGGCACCTTTCTCTTTGGCTAACGCTATGGCAATTTCTCGATCTTCACTGACTATGACACTTGCTTTAGGTAACGACACTGCCATCAGCATAGGCTCATCTCCACTCTGTGTAACATCTGTAAGTATCTCTCCCCTAGAACTTACCTGAATCAAACCTTTACTTTTTCGTCCATACCCGCGTGAGATGATGACGACGTCTTCAAGTTTGGAAGCAAGTGCTATAACAAAAGGTGTCTTACCGCTTCCCCCCACTATAAGATTTCCTACAGAAATGATAGGAATGCTAAAGTCTTTTTTTGAAGTGACCATTCTTCGTACTGTCATCATGATACCATAGAGTAGAGAGAGTGGAAAGAGCAGTAGTATCACTGGATAATGATACCATTGTGGTGCAAAAAACATCTGTTCAAAAAAGACCCTCATGAACACTCCTTAGCACCTAATTTTTTTATCTCAGAACATGAAAATCCTGCTTCTTTTCTTGCTTCAACATTTACATGCGGACGGTGTTTTGAGAGTAAATGATACCGTTCAAGTATTTCAAAATAAACCTCTTCTTCTGTACCCTCTGCTTTTCCTTCTTTTTTACAAAGATACTTAAACCATTTATCACCCTTGAGTACATGGTCTATCTCTTCATCATAAATGATATGTAAAGCATCTATTAGTTTTTTGACCTGAGGATTTTTACGTTTGTTATCCAATTTTTTAATGATCTGAGGACTGACATCAAGACCTGATGCCTCATAGTAGCGCGGGATGATCGCCATACGATCCAAGATCTTATGTGCCGTATGCTCTGCCGCGTCAAAAAGTCCACAATGTACAGGAAAATCTCCATACACATATCCAAGTTCTGTCAATATACTTTGGAGCATTTTAAAGTGACGTATCTCATCACCTGCTACTTCAAGCCAATCTACTTTATACGCACCAGACATGTCCGGGTAACGATACACCGCATCAAGTGCCAGATCTATAGCGGAATACTCTATATGGGCAATGGCATGTACCAATGTAGCCAATCCCTCTTTACTCTCAAAGTCTTTTCTAGCGGGTAACTCTCTGGGATCTACAATGTGACATTTAGAAGCATATGATGGTTTTGCAAATAACAGAGGAGTAAAATCATCATCACACCTTATTTCATTTTGGATACAATACTCCAAACACTGAGCGGTCAAATCCTCTTTAATAAGAATATCATCACTGATAATGGCTTGCTCTAAGACTTCATATATATTCATAGGAGAATTATATCACATGCAAATCAAAATCCAACCTATGGGCCCTTACCAAACCAACTGTTATATTGCCACTGTTGACAGCAAAGATTTCATCATAGATCCTGGCATGGGTGCAACACAATGGGTGCTTGACAATGTCACGAATCCTGTTGCCATACTGAACACACATGGACACTTTGACCATGTATGGTCCAATGCAGAACTACAAGAGAAATTGAAGCTCCCGATCTATTGCCCTAAAGGAGATGTCTTTATGCTCACAGATGATCCACTGCAACAAGGTACACCTCCAAGTGAACCTGATCATATCATCGTGGGTGATGAGGAACTCGATATTGAAGGTGTAAAGATAAAATTTCGTCACTTTCCAGGACATACTCCCGGATGCAGCATCATAGAGATAAAAGATGTATGGTTCAGTGGAGACTTTCTTTTTGAACAGAGTATAGGAAGATGGGATTTCCCTTCCTCAAGTGGAGAAGATATGGTAAAGAGTTTGGAAAAAGCACTTACTTTAGAAGGTGACTACACGATCTATCCAGGTCATGGAATGAGTACTACCCTAAAAGCAGAACAAAGGGTCATCCCTTTTTGGATAGACCAAGTAAAGAGAACTATTTAATCATAGTCTCTATACTATTTGTTTCCACCACATTTTCCTGGAGCACATTTTCCTGCTTCACACTTCATAAAAGGTTCTAGATCACTTTGTTTTGTAGGTTCATATGTTTCAAATGCCCCTTCACTGTAGAGAATATAAGCCAAAATAGCAGTAAGTATTGCCAGAGCTAAAAAAACATAGAGTAAAAATTTTTTCATTGTCGTTTACCTTGTATCGTATTTAAAAAATGAAGTATAGCATAAGCTTCTATTAGCCTAAGACATGAGACGGTAATACAAACGTTGTAAAATTGCCTTCAAACACTAACTTTTCATTCACAAAAGCTTCTACCTCTACCTCAGCTTTTTTACCTTTTATATTCACAATCGAAGCTTTACAGATAACTGCATCACCTACCTTCACGGGGGCTATAAATTTCGAATTTGATGCACCGAGAACTACATAAGGGTCATTCACTGCACTCATTGCGGCATAATCTGCTGCGCCAAATATAAAACCACCGTGTACTAGACCCTGTGTATCAGCAGACATTTGCTGTGTGGTATGAAGAAGAACCTCTGCAGAGTTTTCTTGAAGCTTTATCACTTTTCCACAAAGTGAGGTATTGATATTTAGATGGGTGTTGAGTTGCATAACTAATCCTAAATAATTTTTAAAATTATAGCTAAAAATAATCTATTAATCACACGAAGTGTACTTTGTCATTTCGAACGACCTTGCAAGCGAAGCGATTCGAGAGGAATGACGATTTTTGCTTACTTTTTCTAAAAAAGAAAGAGAGAAACAATACCGCAGTTAAAATAAGAGGAAATATTTACAAATTATGAAAATTTGAAAAAATGAATTCTCGCCAAAGGCGTAGCTTTAGTGAGATGAATGGAGAAGGAGCTTTGCTCTTTCTCCAGAAGAACTAATTAATAAGAAAATTTATACCCGCGTCTGCGTACAGTATGAATTACTTGAAACCCCAGTATACTCTTCAAACGTTTACGAATCTGATTGATCGCCACTTCAACAGTGTTATCACTTACATACTCAGGTTCTTCCCAAAGTGCATTGATGATCTCATCTTTTGAAAAGACACGTTGCTTACGAAGTGCAAGGTATGCCAAAATATCAAATGTCTTACCATTAAGAGAAACGATCTTCTCATCATACTCTATCTTTTTATTTGCAATATCAATAACAAGCTTATCAATGTTTACTTGTGTACCAAAAAGGTGTCTCATATTTGCCAAAACTCGTGCAGCGATAAGATCTGGATACTCACAATGCTGATAGATCACATCATCTACACCCAAATTGAAAAAACCAGCTTGAGCCTGCACATTACTTGTGAGTATCATGATCTTCGTTTCACTCTTTTTCTTTTTCACTTCATTGACGTAACGCTCAAGTGAAAACTTTACACCCTCATCAACGATCACTACAAGTTCATAGTGTCTAAAATCTGTAAAATTGGTCGCATCATACATATCTTTTGCATTGTCAACAATACAAATAAAGTATTTATCTAATTCTTTTTCAAGTTCTTTGACGTATTCGTCATTGAAACCTACGGTTAATATTCTCATTTATTTCCATTCAATGAGAAAGTGGACAAAACTTAAATTTTGTCCACTTTTCTCTTTTATTAGCGTATTTATAGCTAAATCAACCTTATTTAAAAATAAAAGTAAGTTTAAATATTGAGGTTTTTATGCGAGTTTAACGTGATTTGATTGCTTTTATATAGACTCTTTTAGGTGCAGGATACCCTTCAACTGTCTTGGTATCATCATTGGGATCAAGAAAATCCTCAAGACTTTGTGTATCTATCCACTCTGTCTTTCGTTGTTCATTAGATTCTGTTTTCATGGTTTCCAATACTTCAACTGTTTCAAACCCTGCCCTATAACACCAGTTCTTTAAAGCACTGACAGTAGGTACAAAATAGATATTTGGTATTTTCGAATAACGGTCTCTAGGAGTCAAGCACATCTCACCTTCACCATCTATCATAAATGTATCCAAAATGAGCTCACCGTCTTTATTAAGTCCTTTAAAGAGTGATTTTAGCATCGCAACCGGATCAGATCTATGATAGAGTACACCTAAACAAAAAAGTGTATCAAACTTATGTTCATAAAACTCTACATGTTCTACACCCAAAAGTTCATACACAATGTCAGACTTTATAAAATGATTGAGAAATTGAAACTGTGAGTAATAAATAGCAGAGGGGTCAAACCCTATAAGTTTTTTAGGCTCTTGTGATAACATTCTAAACAAATAATAACCATTATTACATCCTATGTCTCCAACAATCTTGTCCTTAAGGTCGAAGTGTGGTTCAAGGAGATTGTATTTGATCTGGCTTTGCCATTCAGAATCTATAAACAGGTTATTGAGTTGGAATGGCCCTTTTCGCCAAGGCTTCATCAGAAGTGCCGTCTCTTCTATCTGCTGAGCATCCTCGTTAGATAAGTTTGGAATTTGAACCTCAACTCTATCCCCAAGTTTCACTTCAACATCTTCATATGTTTTAAGCGTTTTAATGGCTTCTTGATAGGGAATTATATTTTTCCACGTAAGCCACTTCTTACGCTCATCTCGTAAAGTGTTTAAATCCATCTATTTTTTAATATAGGCTTTTTTAATGACTTGATCAAATATTGGCTTATTATTCCCTCTAGTGACTGATACATTCTCTATCTTGCGTACCGCTTCCTGTCCTTTGACCACTTCACCAAAAATCGTATGTTTACCATTTAGCCAAGCTGTCGGTGCAAGTGTAATAAAAAATTGACTTCCGTTTGTTACTGGTCCACGGTTAGCCATAGCGAGTAAAAATGGTTTATCAAAAACAACATTAGGTGCAAATTCATCTTTAAAATCTTTTTTCCAAATTGACTCACCGCCTCTACCTGTACCTGTAGGATCTCCACCTTGGATCATAAACCCTTTGATCACTCTATGAAAAATAAGTCCATTGTAGTAACCGTTTTTTACATGTGTTGTAAAGTTTTCTACTGCAAGTGGTGCCACTTCAGGATACATCTTCAATTCAATTTTCCCTACATTTGTTTCTAATACCACTACAGTATCTTTTGCATATGCTTGAAAACCCAATCCTATAAATAGTATCGCTACTAAAATTTTCTTCATTCATATATCCTTTAACTAATTTCTTAATATTATAACCATTTTAAAATTTTACTTTGCATAATTGACAGCACGGGTTTCCCTGATCACATTCACTTTGATCTCCCCTGGATATTGCACTTTTTCCTGTATGTCTTTTGCAATTTCCTTACTTAAAAGTACTGCTTCATTATCACCCATCTTATTCGCATTTACAAAAACACGTATCTCCCGACCTGCATTAATAGCATAAGCTTGATTCACATATTCTTTACTCAATGCTATATCTTCTACTTCTTTCACACGTTTCGTGAAGCTTTCAAGTACTTCTCTTCTAGCCCCTGGTCTAGCCGCAGATAGTTTATCTGCAGCACATACCGCAGCACTCTCTACAGAGTCTGGTTCCTCATGGCCATGATGGGCATAGATAGCATTGATCACAGAAGGATGTTCTCCATGCCTACGACAAAGATCTGCACCGATATCTACGTGCGAACCACCCAGGTCCTGTGTCAATGCTTTTCCAATATCATGCAATAGACCTGCGCGAAGGGCGAGTTTTTCATCTCCACCCATTTCTGCTGCCATCACACGTGCCAATTTCGCTACCTCGAGGGTATGCGCCAGTGCATTTTGTCCATAACTGGCTCTGTATTTCATACGACCTAAAAGCCTTACAAGCTCTTCATGCATAGGGAAAAGACCTAGTTCTATCAAAATATTTTCACCCTCTTCAAAGGTTTTTTGTTCAAACTCTTCTTCTACTTTAGCATGTACTTCTTCTATACGGCCAGGATGTATACGTCCATCTTCTACCAGTATCTCTATGACCCTGGTTGCAATAGCCCTTCGATAAAGATTAAAACTGCTCACAAGGATCACACCTGGTGTTTCATCGATCACGATGTCCACACCTAAGAGCATTTCAAGGGTCTTGATATTTCTACCCTCTTTACCGATGATACGCCCTTTATGCTCATCACTGGGTAAGTTCACAAGATTGATAAGACGTTCACCTGCAAATTCACCGGCATATCGTGTTGTTGCCTGTGCCAAAATATAATTGGCTTTTCTTTCACCATCATCTTTTGCCATCTGCTCATACTTACGCACGATACCTGCAACATCTGCACGGCTCTGCTCTTCTACTTTTTCTAAGATATATGCTTTTGCTTCTTCTTTTGTTAAAGAAGCAATATTTTGCATTTTATCTACAGTATTGGCGATCTCTTCTTGCTTTTTATTCTCAAGATTCTCTAAGTGTAGTTCTTTATCTAATACTCTTTGTTCCAAAAGTTTGAATGCATCTTCTTTTAAAGTCAATTCTTTCGTTTGCAGGATCAATACACGGTTGCGTTCATCCACCTTGAGCACACGCTTTTGAAATTCACGCTCTTGTTCCAACTCTTTCTCTTTGATCTTTACATGCGTAGATTTAAGTAAAAGTTCTGTCTCTTTCTCTATTGCTTTGGCTTTGGCTTTGGCTTCCATCTCTATATATGAAAATCTATTTTTTGCCATATTTTTGGTCCACAGGTAACATATACCTGCACCTGTAGCTACACCGGCCACACCGGGTACGATGATCTCTAACATTTTGTATCCTTTTAGGATGTAACGATCATGTCTGCTTCTACATCGTGATCGTCTGTTACGATCTCTTTGCTATAACATAATTCACGCGCTACAAAAACTGTTTGTTTTATATATTTACTCTGTTTTTCAAAAAATCTATCATACATACCTTTACCAAATCCAACACGTCTATGTGTTGCATCTACTCCTACAATAGGTACGATAGCTAAATCTATATGTTTTATTCTATATTGTTTTGAATCATTGGGTTCTTGTATCCCAAACTTTTTTTTCTTCAGTGGAAGTCTATATTTTACCAACCTAAAACTTGTACCTTCCATAAACGGCACATAGAGCACTCTTTTTTCTTTGCGCAAACGTTTTATGAGTGGAAATAAATTCACTTCCATTTTTAAAGGTATATAAAGCATCACATTTTTAGCATTGCTTTGGTCAATATATCGATATAAAACTTCTAATATCTTCTTGTCTTTTTGATAACTGCCGAATCCTGAAGCTTGTTTTAATCGTTTCAGACTTTCACATCTAAATTGCTTTTTTTTACCCTCTTTTGTCATATCGATCCGTTCACTCATCTTGTTATTTATTGCTCTTTGGCTATAATCGCCATACTAATTATACCAAAAGGGTCTGTGTGCATAAAAAAGGTGCTCTGCTTTTACTCATATCACTTATTATTGTCGTCATTATTTCAATAGTATGGGAAGATGAAAAACCCGATGCTACCCCTATTCCCATAGAGAATACGACTGAAGTTATTCCACAAACGGATACTATCGTTCAAGAAGAAAAAAGATTTAAACTAGAAAAAAAACAAGAGGAACCATCTCTTCATCTCCCAAAAGAAGAGACATCTCTAGAAAAAATATCTACGGGAGAGACAAATATATCTGTATCAAAAAAAGAAACAAATAAATATACGTTTGTCAACACCAAAAATGAAAGTCTCCAAGTCACTCTTTCTGATCAAAAGATAACTTTACTTCAAAAGGAGAAGCCTATTATTATGGTGAACCTTTTTGCAACATGGTGTCCACCTTGTATAGGACAGATCGCTTATTTAAATGATCTTCAAAAAAAGCATCAAAAAGAACTTTTTATTACAGGTATCCTTACCCATGACAACATCGACAAACCTGCTCTGGAGACATTCATGGCTAAACAGCAGATAAACTATTTTATATCCCATACTATGGATAACGATGCCTTTGCAAACCTCCTGGCCAATGAACTCCAGTTAGATGAAAATTTTTCCATCCCACTTACTGTAATGTATGTTGATGGTGAATATTTCACACATTATGAAGGTACAGTACCCGTAGAAATGATAGAATACGATATACAACAAGCCAAAAAACAATTAAAGTCAAGGTAATAGATCATGTTCAATATATTTAAAAAAGTTTTAGGTAAGACCACTGAAGCCATCAAAGATGTTGCACCAACGAAACGAAAAGATATCCCCAAAGATGAATTTGAAGATATCTTGCTTGAGGCAGATGTACAGTATGAACTTGTAGAAAGACTTTTAGAGCCACTGCCTAATAAGGTCAATAGAATACAAGCATTCAACTCTCTAATCTCTATCTTTCAATATGAGTCTGATCTTAAAGAGAGTGATGCAACCCCTTTCGTTGAGATGATCATAGGTGTCAATGGTGCAGGAAAGACCACCACTATTTCAAAGTTGGCGTATAAATATCAACAAGAGGGCAAGAAAGTAATCCTGGGTGCAGGAGATACTTTCCGTGCCGCTGCGATAGAACAACTTACAAGATGGGCGACAAAACTGGATATTCCTATCATTGCTACACAGCAAGGACATGATCCCTCGGCTGTAGTCTACGATACCATTGAGTCTGCTAAAGCCAAAGGTATTGATAATGTCATTATAGACACAGCGGGGAGACTGCATACGCAAACAAACTTGAGTGAAGAGTTAAAAAAGATGATCCGTATTGCAGGAAAAGCACTTGATGGTGCCCCTCACCGTAAAATGCTTGTACTTGATGGTACACAAGGAAGCTCTTCTATCAATCAGGCAAAAGCTTTTAATGAAATGATTGGAATTGATGGTATAATTATTACCAAGCTTGATGGTACAGCCAAAGGTGGTTCTGTTCTCAGTATTGCCGATGAGTTAAAAATGCCAATTTTTTATATAGGTACAGGTGAACAGCCTGAAGACCTTATCAAGTTTAAGGCAAACGAATATATTAATAGTATTTTAGACGAAATTTTTATTTAGAAAGGATTACGATTCATGAGAGCCTATATGCATATATTTTTTAACTTACTTATGCCAATAAGTCTTATTGTGACTCTGGGCTCTGTTGTTTATTTCAGTTTAAATTATGATTTTTCGAAAGCACTGAAGCTCGGTATTCTTTCCGGAGTCTTGATAGGTTTTATTCTTTCTTTTATAGGCTCTTTAATTCTTCTTGTGATGCGAGGAAGAAAACCCCTCGGAAAAGAGCCCGATACAGTACATGAAAATACTATTGTGAACAGTCAAACTGCTCCGTCAAATAGTAAAACACCTATTGAACAAACATTAATGTTATTGATGGATAAAAAACTTGCTTTTGATGTTGCACTCTTTGCTATCATAGATCAGAACCTTGGTGATATCAAAACAAAAGAGTCACAAGAAAAATGTACTATTACGCTTCGTACCCAAGATGAAACGATTCAGATTATCACTACTTCTCTCACAAGACATACAGCACAAATCGTTTTAAAAGCAGCCCAAAACTCTGGAGAACTTCAGAAAGTTATCTCTTATATAAAAGAGAAAGAACACTCATTTTTACAGTATTAATTAAATAGAGAACATTTGACGATAGAGTATTTCTAGACTTGTTTTCTCTTTATAATCTATCAAATCACCCAGCACAATGGTCACTTCCTGTTCCAATTTACTATCATTTAAAGCTGCATTCAACACTTCATTAGCATTCGTTTTTATATAAAAAGGCAAGATAGGTAATCTATTTTTTAAAGCAATAAGACGTGAGCCCTCTTTAAATGTTGAGAGAGGCTTCCCTGTCTTATTCCTTGTACCTTCGGGAAAGATAAAAATAGATTCACCACGTTTTACTGCCTCTTTTGTCTCAGCAAAAAAACCACTCATTTGGCTTTTTTCTCTATCTAGAAGTATGGAACCTCCATTACGAACAAAAAGTCCAAAGAAAAATGAATTATAAAGCTCTTTTTTTGAGATCCATGGACCATATAAGTTTGTATCTTTAAGTGATACCTCGACAATAGGCGGATCAATGATACTTCTATGGTTGATCACGATAAGATATTGCCCATCTTTAGGTAACTTCTCAGGATTTTCAACTTTAACACTTATATTGAGTGATGATAATTGCTTTTCAGAATAAGCTAAACGCAACTTTTTCTTTTCCATTGGGGTTTTCACTTTTCTTAACTTCAATCCGAAACTATTGGTTAAATAAAGTGCATGAAAAAGCTGTTTAATATGATTGAATTTCAATCGTTATCCTTCGTAAGTATAATAATAATATTATAACCAAAAGAATTAAAATCTAAAAAACATTACAATTTGACATATTTTTTTCCTCACCCTTAATTTAGATCTATAATACCTATCATATAAGTATTAAAGGTGAATCGTGGCTAAGAAAAAAACACTATTTGAATGTCAAGCATGTGGATTTCAATCTCCTAGATGGATGGGAAAATGTACTTCTTGTGATCAATGGGAAACCATGATCGAACTGAGTGCTGATCAAATTAAATTTTTGAAAGAAACATCAGGCAGTAGTGCTTCAGCTTCTGTATTGTCTAAAGCAAAACCTATTACACAGATAGAAGAAGACAATATCATCCGTTTTCCTTCAGGAAGCAGAGAGCTTGACCTTGTACTGGGCGGAGGTATTGTACCAGGTTCCCTGACACTTATAGGAGGTAGCCCCGGTGTAGGTAAATCTACACTTTTACTAAAAATTGCAGGGAACCTTGCCAGAGCTGCAAAAAAAGTTCTGTATGTCTCAGGAGAAGAGTCTGCCGGACAGATAAAACTGCGTGCAAACAGACTTGATGCAAACCATGATAACCTCTATTTACTCCCGGAGATAAATCTTGGTTCTGTTCTTTCAGAGATAAACAATGAAAATTATGAACTGATAGTCATCGACTCCATACAAACACTCTATACTGATGAAACCCCCTCTGCACCTGGATCAGTCACACAGGTACGTACGATCACTTTTGAGCTTATGCGTATAGCAAAATCTTTGCATATACCTATCTTTATCATTGGGCACATCACAAAAGATGGTTCTATCGCCGGTCCGAGAGTCCTTGAACACATGGTAGATACGGTTTTATATTTCGAAGGTGACACAAACTCTGACTTGCGCCTGTTGCGTGGTTTTAAAAACCGTTTTGGTGCGACCAATGAAGTGGGCATATTTGAGATGAATAAAGAAGGTCTGAACGATGCAAAAAGTATGGCAGGAAAGTTTTTTAATAAAGATAAACTCCAATCAGGTTCAGCACTCACTGTCATTATGGAAGGTAGTCGGCCTATCATCGTAGAGGTACAGGCCTTGGTTTCAGAATCCTATGGTCATGCAAAAAGAAGTTCTACCGGTTTTGATAACAATCGTTTAGGGATGCTCTTAGCCCTACTGGAAAAGAAACTTGACCTGCCTCTTGGTACTTATGATGTGTTTATCAACGTTTCAGGGGGGATCAAGATTCACGAACCTTCTGCAGATCTTGCCATCATCGCAGCGATACTAAGTAGCTACAGAGACAGAGAACTAAGCGCAGAAACACTTTTTCTAGGCGAAGTAAGTCTTACTGGTGAAATACGAGAGGTCTTAGGCCTCACTCAGCGTCTTAAAGAGATAGAGACGCAAGGCTTTACAAAAGCTGTTGTACCCAATAAGCCTCTTGAAAAAACGAACATTAAATGTTTTGTTGCCGATGAAGTCTCTAAAGTAGTTGAGTGGATGTAGTAGCTATAATAGTGTTATGAAAATAGGAACAGATATTGTACAGATCGATAGAATCGAAAAATCATTGGCACAATTTGGTGATAAATTTAAACAACGTTTTTTACATCCAAAAGAGATAGAGCTTGTGCAAAAAACAGCATCCATTGCTGGATTTTGGGCAGCAAAGGAAGCAATCTCAAAGGCATTGGGTTGCGGGATCGGTAGTACATTATCTTTTCATGATATTATCATCACCAAGGACTCCCGTGGAGCACCGATATTTACATTAACGCCAAAAGCACAAGAACTACATAAAATCAAAACATCTTCACTCTCCATTAGCCACGATGGTGGTTTTGCCATTGCCGTTGCCGTCATTAACCAATAAGTATTTCATTTATCTTGATATTTAAGGTCTATTTTATTGTAATTCTCAGAAGATTATATTACAATAGCCCTATAATATTGAACAGGAGTATATATGAAATATGCCATCATACCCATCACTCTCCTTTTACTCTTAGGAGGATGTGACCAACCTGAAGTTGAAAGTAAAGATACAAACAGTGCACCTGTAGCAAAACAAACATATCTCCCACCACCTCCTCCCAAGAAAGAGATCAAACTAAAAGATGTGAATGATACGAATTTTGATGCTGATTACATGTACCCTAAAGCGAGTAAGGAAAAAGTAAAAGTTGCCACAGCTGTAGAAGCATCTGAAGTCCCTACCGATACTATGGATAAAACAGAATGTATTGCGATGATCACACAAGAGAAGTTTGATAAGTATGCTGCAATGTTTGGGAGTGAAGCTGCCTCCATTAAACGATGTAAAATGATTAAGGCTGCAAGGTAATTGTAGCCTACTTTCTAAAATGTATCAACTTAAACCTATCTCCCATCATAGTAGGAGAAATGAGTGTTTTCACCTTGTCAGCTTCACTTACATATCTTGACTGAGTCGTCTGCTTGGAAAAAAGTTCAAGAATATCAATGAGTCCAAAACGTATTAAAGCTCGTGCTTGTGTCTCATAGAACATTTCTTCAAAACCTGCTGCTACAAAAGCTTCACAGACATGTCCAAAATTTACATCATAGGTAATATCATCTTGTTTATAGGATTCAGATAAAGTAAGTGCTTCATCAAACAGAGGAAAGGTTTCATGTGATCTATAGACACGTATAGAGAAATCATTTCGCACATACTTCTCACCATAATCAAAAGAGACAAAATCACATTTTTCTATACCACGTGCCATCTTTTCTGCAAGATCTTCATAGCCTACCGCTATCTCACCTTGTGTTAAATAGTGTTTTTTAGCCCATGACAACATCTCTACTGGTGCACCTACCCACTCTATCCTATGTTCATTTACTTCAGCGATCTTTTCATCTTTAAAAAGCTCACAAGGGAATGCATCAAAAATCTCATTAGCCACGACAAAAGCATAGGCTGTTTCAACTTCTGAAATGTCATTAAAATGTGTGATCTGTACATCATCTCCAAAACGCTCTTGTATATAAGCTAACTGTGCTTTTTGTACTTCAGGTTGACGTTCCACAATACCAAACTTTAGTGTACTCACTAGAGTAGGATCACATGTATAGAGCCACTGTATCATATCGCATATCAAGTATCCCTGGTGTGCACCTATCTCTATAAGCCAACCATTTCTATCTGCTTTCCCTTCTTTCAGAAGAGAATAGAAATAATTGGCAATACTTGCACCAAAGAAACTACTCGTACTCACTGCCGTATAAAAATCCCCTGATTTTCCTATAGCCTTAAAATTTTTATAGTACCCATCTTCACCGTACAGCCACTCATTCATGTAGCTGCTAAATTGCATTCTCTACCCGTACATAAAGTTTCAATAACTGTATTTGTTTATCGATCTTGAATATCTTTTGGTCTAACTTTCTGATCTGCAGAGAGTTATTCATAATATCTGCATCGAAAGAGGTCTTTTCCCCTGCCTCAGCAAGATTCTTGGTTAGACGATAAAGGCTTTTATAAACTTTTTCATCTTTCTGTGCTAAGTTAATCTTTTTATCTAAGATACCTAAACTATTTTGTATCCAGTTATACTCTTCCACTACCGTATCTTTTCGATCAAGTACTTCTACAGCTGCTCTTAATTTTTCAACTTTACTGGCTTCAATATCAGAAAAAGAGTTAATGTCCAATGGCATTGAAATGCTAAACCCATAATTATAGTACTGATCTTTCAAGCCCGAGGGTTGAAATAGTGGAGCATCGCCACCTAAACCTGTATATTGTCCTTGAAGAGAGACCGTAGGAAGATATTTGGCCCAGGTCACCTTTTGATTGTAGTCTGACTGTTCTGCACGTAGTCTGTCTCTTTTAAGCTCCAGGTTGTCTGAACTATAGTTTGTCTTGCTCATCAGTTTTAAGTTAGGAAGTCGCAGTGCGTTTGGATCTTTATCACTTAAAAGTGCAAATCGCTGTTTTAGCTCCATAAGTGTGAGCTCCAATTGAAGTAATGCCGTTTCATCCTGACTCTTCTTTAAAATAGCTTGATCCAAGAAACTACTGTCCAACAAACCTGATTCATAACTGTCACGTTTTTGGCGTATATCAATGATGTCGTTTTTGATCTGATATTTCAACTTTTCCTGTTCAAGTTTTGTCTTTTTCAAGTTAAAAAGTATAGAGATTGCATCACCTATCATCGTACGTTTCTGTAGTTTTAACTCTGCTATATTAGCATCACGGAATGCCTGAGAATATTTGATACCATAATAGATGCCACCAGATCTGAAGATAGGCTGATCTACAATGACAGAGTATCTTCCAGTCTCTCTAGTAACATCCTGAATCTGAGTAGAGTAATCTCTACTATATTGTAAAATCACAGGATTCATCCAACTCTTAGAAAGTATATCACTCTCAAGTTCATTACTTTGGAACTGATAATCAAAGAGTAACTCTTTATTATCTGAAAGTATATCACCCAACTCATCTGCATATAAAGCAGATGATGCCAATAGACTACAAAGAAGAAATAGCTTTTTCAAAACGTTTAAACCCTTCATCAATTTCATTTTTACTGATCGTAATACTAGGTAGAAAACGGACTGTATTACGTCCCGCTTTCAATACAACAACACCTTCATTCATACAATTTTTGATCACAGCAGCTTGAATATCCGCACTCTTGGCACGAAGTCCACGCATCAATCCAAGCCCTACTTCTTTTTCAAATAAACTTTCATATTTCACAACCAACTCTTGTAGTTTTTGGGAAAAATAAACCAAGGTTTCATCTATGGTTCCATTATCATATAAAGGATGCAACACATCTAAAACTGCTAGTCCTGCAGCAGTACTCAAATAATTACCGCCAAAAGTACTCCCATGATCACCTGCGACCAAAACATCTTTATGTTTTGTCATCACCGCACCAATGGGTACTCCACCGCCAAGTCCTTTGGCCAATGTGATAATATCCGGCTCGATCTCATACAAATTAGAAGCCAAAAATTCACCTGTACGGTACACACCCGTTTGTACCTCATCCACAATAAGCAAAATACCTTCAGATTTAAGATGTGCTGCCAATTTTTGTATCTCTTCTTTTTCAAAAGGCTGGACTCCACCCTCGCCTTGTACCAACTCTATGAGTACGGCTACAGTTTCATCATCTATGGCTTTATAGACATCAGCTATAGATTTTTCATAAGAAAATCCAGCCGGGTATGGTGAAAAGTTTGGCGTATGAAAACTCTCTTGCCCTGTGGCTTTCACAGTCGTGATTGTACGCCCATGGAATGAATGTTCCAGAGTAATCACCTTATAGCGTTTCTTTTCAAACCTTGTCTCTCCATATTTGCGTGCTATTTTAATAGCACCTTCATTCGCTTCTGCACCAGAATTCGCAAAAAATACTCCCATATCATATCCACTCAGTTCAACCATTTTTTTTGCCAATTTTACCTGAGGTTCTATTACCTGTAAATTAGAGATATGGATCATGTTTTTTGCCTGTTCACAGATCGCTGCAACAAGCTTCTCATTTCCATGTCCTATAGAATTTACGGCTATACCTGATGCAAAGTCTATATAATCTTTTCCTTTATCATCATAAAGTGTAGAACCCACACCATTTACAAAATTCGTATAGTCACGCGCATAGGTCTGCAATACATAATGTTTATCTTGTTCTTCTAAATTCATTTTTTGTCCATCTATCTTAGTCTTTACAGTATTATAGCGAAGTGTTATTTTATGATGATAAAATCTAATTGTTACCGATATCATTTTGTTGCCAAATAGCTCAAATTTCTAATTTAAGCTATTACATCAAGTATATAAATATTATATTTGTTATAATTACAACAATATAGTATTTTAGGAGACAAAATGTCAAAAAAGCTCATACTTCTTATTGGAGCACCAGGCTCAGGAAAAACAACAGATGGCAGTCATATTGCCAAAAACCATTCAGATATCACACACTACTCTACAGGTGACCTACTCAAGAGTGAGATAGAGAAAGGTAGTAAACTAGGAAAGATCAACAAGGCTTTCATCGATAAAGGTGAATTGGTCCCAACAGACATCGTCATTGATACGATTGTTGACGCAGTCAGAAATGCACCAACGGATATTATCTTGCTGGATGGTTTTCCAAGAAAAGAAAAACAAATGAAATTCTTTGCTGACTGTCTTAATAATATCGATGGTATAGAACTTAGCTCTGTTATTGAGATAAGAGTAAGTGAAGATGTAGCCAGAGAACGTGTATTAGGAAGTAGTGGATCCGAAAGTAAAGATCTGTTCAGTAATACTATGAGAATCTACCAAGAGACCATAGCAGAGATAGAAGAATTCTATAACCATGACAACCTCCTCAAAGTAATCGATGGAGAGAGAGATATGGATAGTGTCATAGAAGAGATTGATACTTTTCTTCAGCAACAAGTAGATCTTCTTCCTTCATGATAGTAGGAAGCATTTTGCTTCCTGACTACCATTTTACCCTATTTTTAAATTTTCATTCATATTAATTAACAAAGGATTCCACTGTGTCTAAAGAGAGTATTGTAGAGAGTCTTTTAGGTAAAACTACGCAAAAAAAGAAAAGTAGAATACCTGCTAGACTTGATTTCCTTCAAAGTGCTACAGGGTTGTTTCTCGCCATTTTCATGATATTTCATATGCTTTTTGTTTCCTCTATACTTATAAGTAAAGATTTTATGCTTTCTGTCACCAAGACATTTGAACTTAGTTTCATATTTGAAGGAGGAAGCAGTATTCCTGTATTCATAACCATCTTAGTTGTATTTATCATTTTTATATTTCATGCGTTTTTAGCAATGAGAAAGTTTCCCATATCCTATAGAGAGTTTCTTCGTCTAAAAACCCATTCTGATCTCATGAATCATGGAGATACAAAACTTTGGATCATTCAGGTCGGTACAGGGTTTGCTCTCTTCTTTTTGGGTTCAGTACATCTATATATTATGTTGACAAATCCAGGGAATATTGGTCCATATGCTTCTGCAGACAGAGTCTATAGTGACCTGATGTGGCCACTCTACATCATGCTGCTTGTAGCTGTTGAATTTCATGGTGCGATAGGTTTATATAGATTAAGCGTGAAGTGGGGATGGTTTGAGGGGGATGATCCTAAAAAGAGTCGAGCACGACTTAAAAAAGCAAAGTGGATATTAAGTGGTGTAATGTTGACACTGGGTGTTGCAACACTGATCGCTTATATGAAGATAGGTGCTGAACATCAGGCCAACTATGGAGAGAGATATACACCACAAGCAGAGGTACAACATGCGCATTAGATATACAGATGCATTGATCATTGGAGGAGGATTGGCAGGACTTCGTTCTGCTATTGCCACAAGTGAAAGAGGTTTAGATACGATCGTTTTAAGTTTAGTACCGGTGAAGAGATCTCACTCCGCAGCAGCACAAGGTGGTATGCAAGCAAGCCTTGGGAATAGTATTATGGGTGAAGGTGACAATGAAGATGTACACTTTAGCGATACAGTAAAAGGTAGCGACTGGGGTTGTGACCAGGAAGTGGCACGGATGTTCGTTAACACTGCACCCAAAGCGATCAGAGAACTGGCTGCATGGGGTGTGCCTTGGAACCGTATATCCAGAGGTGACAGACCTGTTGTCATCAATGCGGAACATACAACGATCACAGAAAAAGATGAAGCCCACGGTCTTATCAATGCCAGAGATTTTGGTGGGACAAAAAAGTGGCGTACTTGCTATACTGCAGATGCAACAGGTCACACCATGCTTTACGCTGTCACCAATGAAGCAATGAAAAGAGGTGTAGTGATCCAAGATAAAATGGAAGCTATCTCACTTATTACTAAAGATGACCAATGTTATGGGGCCATTGTACGAGACCTAAAACATGGTGGTCTTGTTGCGTATGTGGCAAAGGGTACGATGATCGCAACCGGTGGATACGGTCGCATCTATAAACAATCTACTAACGCAACTATATGTAAGGGTACAGGACATGCTATCGCCCTAGAAGCCGGTGCAGCACTGGGAAATATGGAAGCGGTGCAATTCCACCCGACGCCTATTGTTCCTTCTGGGATTTTATTGACAGAAGGGTGTCGAGGTGATGGTGGTGTACTTAGAGATAAAGATGGTTACAGATTTATGCCAGATTATGAACCTGAGAAGAAAGATCTCGCAAGTAGAGATGTCGTAAGCAGAAGAATGTTGGAACATATCAAAAAAGGGAAAGGTGTAAAATCTCCTTATGGAGACCATCTATGGCTTGATATCTCCATTTTAGGCAGAAAACATGTTGAAAAGAACCTTAGAGATGTTCAGGATATCAGTAAGACCTTTAACGGTATTGACCCTGCAGATGAGGGTGAAAAAGGTTGGATGCCGGTTCTACCGATGCAACACTATTCCATGGGCGGGATCAGAACTACACCAAAAGGTCAAAGTATCAATATTAAAGGACTCTTCTCTTGTGGTGAAGCTGCATGCTGGGATATGCATGGCTTTAACAGACTAGGAGGGAACTCAGTAAGTGAAACAGTTGTTGCCGGTATGATCGTAGGTAACTATTTTGCTGATTATTGTAAAGAGACTGAAATAATGATTGATACCAAAGTCGTTGAAGATGAACTCAAAAAACAAGATGATTATATTTTGGAGCTCTTAGCAAGAGATGGAGATGAAAAGATCTATGATATCAAAGATGAAATGCGAAACATTATGCAAGAAAAAGTGGGTATTTTTAGAAATGGTAAAGATCTCGAAGAAGCAGTAGAAGAGTTAAAAATATTACTGCAAAAAACAAAGAATATCACTGTTGCCAACAAGTGTCGATTATTAAACCCTGAACTCGAAGAGGCATACAAAGTACCTATGATGTTAAAAGTGGCTCTGTGTGTTGCTAAAGGTGCAAGAGACAGAAAAGAGAGTCGAGGTGCACACTATAGAGAAGATTATCTTAAAAGAGATGATGTAAATTGGCTCAATAAGACCCTAAGTTACTGGGAAAATAAAGAGGATCTAGAACCTACATTAAAATATGAAGCATTAGACATCAAGAAAATGGAAATGCCTCCTGCCTTTAGAGGTTATGGTAGAAAAGGATTTATCATGGAGAATCCATTGAGTGAACAAAGACAAAAGGAAATAGATAAGATCGTGGAAGAACACCAAGGTGACAGATACGAACTCCAAGAGAAACTGATGCCTTATGAACTGCAACAAGCATATAAACGAAAAAATGAAAGATTAGGAGATTAAGGATGAGTAGAGAGATAACCATCACGGCCTTAAAATACAATCCTTCTGATTGTAATTCCAAACCAAAGTTTGTTGAGTATAAACTAGAAGAGACCCCTGGAATGACCCTCTACATTGCTTTAACAAAGATCAAAGCAAGTATCGATCATGATCTGAGTTCAGATTTTGTATGTAGGGCTGGTATTTGTGGGGCTTGCGGTATGGTGATCAATGGAAAACCGAGATTGGCATGTAAAACATTAACCAGTGATTTCAAAGAGGGGAAAATAGAACTTTTACCCCTACCAACATTTAAACTCATCAAAGACCTCTCTGTCGATACGGGCTCATGGATGAAAAAGATGAGTATGCGTGTTAACTCCTGGATCGTTGCCAATGAAGAGACCGATATTTCCAAACTGGAAAAAAGAATAGAACCGGAGGTGGCTGAAGAGATCTTTGAACTGGATAGATGTATAGAGTGTGGTTTATGTGTAGCCAGTTGTTCTACGGCTATTATGAGAGAAGATTTTGTAGGCGCTGTAGGGCTGAATAGAGTTGCACGATTTTCTATCGATCCGCACGATGCAAGAACAGATGAGGACTTTTATGAACTCATCGGTGATGATGAAGGGATCTTTGGATGTATGAGCTTACTTGCCTGCGAAGACCACTGCCCTAAAGACCTACCACTCCAGAGTAAAATAGCCTATATGCGCCGAAAGATGGTAAAGATAGATTGATCTTTTTTCGATCTATCAGAGAATTTATACTCTCTCAATAGATATTTTAACCTCTTGATAGCATGCACTTTCACCCTCTTCACTGATAACCGAAGGGGTAAGAAAGTTTAGACCTACTGTATTACTGGTGATCAATGCGATGTCAGTTCTAAGGTCTTCAGAACACTTTACTTCAAAGAGATATTCACCATACTCAGAGCAGGCTTTAACTTTCTCACCATCTTTAAAACCAAGTACAGGGTTAAGTCTTATCCTGCTATCTCTTTTAAATTGTGTATTGATAGTCCCACGTGATTTGGGAGAGACTAACCAAAGCATCTCAGCTTCTGATTTGTTTTTACGCTGCTTACGGTACTTAGTGATGCGCTTGGTGTTGATAAAGTTATCACTATGATCTTTGATAAACTTAAACGCATCATCCCCATCCGCGCCAAAGCCTTCACTGTAAGGCACTGCCTCATATACAGGGCTGACCAGTTCACCATTCATTTCTTTACACTGTGAAAGCCAAGTATTGATGTAGTACTCCTCGCTTTCCAGTCCATTCAGTCCAAGTGTTTCAAACATAGCTTTCGTAAAATCATACTCACTGATGCCTACTTCACTATCGACCACTTTTTTCATCGGTGTAACATATTGGTGTCCATAACTGAGTCTCACATCTTCTTTTTCAAGGAAACTCTTTGCCGGGATCACGATACGAGCCATCTTTGAAGTCTCATTTTCATGCAGACCAAAGTAGATCAGATTATCTACTCCCTCCAACTCCTTTCTTACACGGTTACTGTCAGGCATACTCTCCGCTGGATTGCCTCCCTGTACCAGTACCGTATCGAAGTCAGAGAATGCCGTATCGACCTTAGAAACACGCTTGCAGCTAGTCTTGAACGGATTTTCAAAACCAAGTTTACTGTCTCCTAGATAGCTTACACCACACCCTTCACGACCAAACATTCCAAGGTTAGCTGCCAGTGAATCAATCGCATGAAGAGCATAAGAACCCGTAGTGTATTTCTGCACACCAACACCAATCAAGAAGACTACTTTTCTATTATATAAATAGTTCAGTAGTCTTCCAAGATCATCAAGATCTATTTCCATATCTTGGAGTATAGCTTTTGTATGGTGTTCTCTGCTAAAATCATAAAGATCTTCATACTCAGGAGCAAACTCATCCATACGCACTTTTACTTCACGATCCTCCATGAGGATGAGACGTGAAAGCATCAATGCCACATAATAGTCTGTACCAGGAGCGATCTGAAGAAACAGATCCGCCTTCTTGGCGATCTCTGTTCTAACAGGATCGATCACAACAAGTTTTTTTCCCTCCAGATACGGCATCATATGAGCGTTCGTCACTGTAACATTTCTACCCCATATAACAACCACTTCAGACTTCTCTATCTGTTCAAGAGGAAGTGTTTTATTGACACCTCTACCCTCTTCTATCCCTGCTGCACCTGCACCGTCACAGAGGCTTCCTTTGGTCAGTATTCCCCCTGTCTGTTCCATGAGAAGGTCACTCACCTCCTGCATCACACCTACATTGCCTGAACCTCTCCAAAGTAGGCTATTGTTAGCTTTAAGTATTGCAGCCGTTGCTGTCAATGCCTCCTCCATACTCACCTCTCTGCCATCCACTATTGGCTTGGTGATACGCGGGGTCTCATCCATATACTTGTTAAGTACAGCACAAAGTGCTCCGTTACCTGCAGGATGAGAAGCATCACCGCTGAGTTTCCCCTCCTCTACGTAGATACGACACGCATCATAGCAATCAAGTCCACAAGCTGTATAAATTATTTGATCTCTACTTTCAGCAGTTTAGAAAAGGACCCCTTTGGCGCAGTAATATAGATCTCTGCACGGTAAGAAGAGATAAACTTCTCATCTGCCACTCTCCATACTTTATCAACTTTATAGTCTGTTTTCTCACCATTAAGATACACAGTTTTTTGCTCTATCTGCTCCAACTCCGCAGGCTCTAAAAAAAGTACCAACTTTGCTCTGCTCGCATCTACCACTCTTGCTAAAGGTGAACCAGGAGTTACATAATCACCTTTGCGTACCATAATTTCATACAGATACATATCTTGAAGTACAATAGATTTTTTTTCAATACTGTCTTCAAGCTGAGCGATCTTATACTGCACATCCAAATACTGTGTTTTTGAAGAAGCAAAACTGTAAAATGCATTGTCTTTTTGGGTCGTGGAAGCTGTTTTCAACTTATCCATGCGTTGAAAATATGACTCTTGTCTTTTTAAAGTTTCATGAAGAATGAGAAGATTTTCATTTGATGTTTTCAAGTTCATTTTATCTAAACGATCGTCCAAATAAATAACACGTTTCTGATCTACTACACTCCCTTCAGCGTCGAGATCTACATCCATTACCAAAGCACTGACTGCAGACTTTAGGATCACAGATTCATAAGGCTCTACTTTGGCATAGTGTACTTTTGCAAATAGGAAAAGTGGCGTAAATAATAACAGAAGAATTTTCATTAATAATCTCTTTTTTGAATGATTATAGCAAAATAGAATTAAGTGCTAAATGTTGAATCACAATAAGTACAAAGAATATGAGTATTTCACCGGCCACTACTTACAGTTAACTGTAAAATCAATCAAATTATATTAGGGATTATATAAAAATTATAGTACACTAATTAATACATTTTTTGAATATGCTAAATAAAGAACCTAAGAGAGACCTATGCGTAAAAATAAACACTCCAATCCGATAAAGCCTTTTATCTATCTTTTTCTATTCCTTGTTTTTCTTTACCCTAATAGTATTATTGCTAATGTCCATGATCACAATGATTCCATCATCACACTACCTATACAGGCTGATCTAAGTGTCTTGGAAAAACACCTTAATAAATATATCAAAAATGATCTAGCCGACTTAGATGAGCGCGATAAGGTCTGTGTGAGACCACAACATATGAAGGTACCAACTTTTCCAAAATGCAGGATGAAAGGTTTTAAACTATCTTGCAAAGATTGGACAACTGATCTAAGAACAACCCCAAAAATAAAATGTGATGTAAAAGGCTGGATAAAAAGAAATGGGCGTATCTTGGTATCTGGTAAAGGATCGACATTAACTTTTGCATTTCCAATTAAGGCACAAGCATCTGCGGATGGATATCTCTATGGTACAGCAAGAGCCGCAGCTGTCCTATATCTAGATGCCACACTACGTTTTAACAAGGACTGGACAATTTCTGTTGACATTGCACACGATTTTACCTGGTCAAGTGAACCCAATTTAAAATTGTTTGATCTCATAAAGATCAACATTAAAAAAGTCATAGAACCTAAACTTCGAAAAAGGATGGATAAATTTGCGAAGAGAGTACCGGAACTTCTTGCAAAACTTGATATAAAAGGGAAGATGAGCGAAGAGTGGGAAGACATTCAAGAACCTTTCAAAATAGATGATGATAGAGAAACATATCTACTGTTCAGACCTGAAATTGCCGCTTGTTCTCAAATTGATATCGTTGACCAAGTGCTTAAAAGTACTATAAGTGCAAAAGGTAAAACACAGATTTTTCTAGGTAAACCTCCTGTAGATTACAACAAAACTGAACTTACAGATCTTGAATTGATCTGTTACCAAAAAGGAATATTTAATTTTGATCTGCCTGTCGTGGTTACATATGATGAGCTATTAGCCAGAACAAACAAAAAACATCCAAATGGATATATCATTGATATGCGTCAAAGTGCTATGCCAGGGATTTTAAGGATCACTAACCCAAAGATAAAAAAAGGCAGTGAAGGGAAAATAGAGATGAGCGCAGAGGTGAGTTACGATAATAGAGATGAATGGTTGAGAAGTATTGATAAATTCAATTGGTTTGATGTAAAAGGAGAAATAACTTTCACTGGTTTACCAAAAATCGACACAAAGACATCAAGCCTCGTTTTTGACGAAATGGAATATGATTCCAATACAAACAGTGATCTTTTTGATCTATTGGTCGACGCAACGGATCTTGGACCAATACAATATTATTTTGAAAGCATCGTACAATATGATTATAGTAAAAGAATTGATAAGGCTGTCAAGAAAGCGAACAAAGCACTAAATAGCGTCTATCATGGTGATCTCAATGTTACTGGACGTTTAGAAGAAGCTACAATAGAAGAGATTCTAGTGAACGAAGAAGGTGTTAACTTCAATACACACCTCTCCGGTATATTGGATGTAAATGCCAAATTATAAATCGTAAAGAAAATTTAGTAATTTAAAAAATAAAATATATAATTATCATAGGTGCAACTTCAAGTTGTGCCCTACTTCCGTATTTATAAAACCTCCTATGTAGAACATTTTATAAGGTTTTCGTCTAACTTCACAAATATTTACTCTTCTTTTCACACTCACTTCATACTTCTAAATTATCATATTATTTAGAAAATATTAAAGGTATGGGTATGAAAATAAAATATTTAAGATCATTCTTGATAGGAAGCACACTCTTATTAACACAAACACATGCTGATATGACAGAGCAGATATTGTCAGAGATCGCAAGCGGAGAAAGAAGTATACGACCGGAGATTCAATCGTTAAAAACTGTTCCCATTCCAGAACCTGCAGATTTAGATGTGTATGTAAAAAACAAGCAAAATGCCATTGCTTTAGGTAAAGCACTTTTTTGGGATATGCAATTAGGTAGTGATGGTGCTACCGCCTGTGCTTCATGTCACTTTAATGCAGGTGCTGACAGCCGTGCTAAAAACCAGATTAACCCTGGTTTTGCACATGCAAACCAAGATGGAACTTCTAATTCAAGTAATGTATTTGATGAAGATCAGGGACCAAACTATCACTTAAGTGTCTCGGACTTTCCTCGTCATGTAAAATCAGATCCAAATTTATTTATCTCAAACGTATTACGTGATACAGATGATGTATTGGGTTCCCAAGGAGTACATTACTCTTTATTCACTGAGGCTGGAGAAGGAGACCTTTTAGCTGATCCAGATGGTTTTGAAGTCGCTGGCACAAATACCAGACGTGTGCAGGCAAGAAATTCACCTACAGTCATTAATGCTGTGTTTAATCACCGACAATTTTGGGATGGACGTGCAAGCAATATCTTTAATGGTAAAAATACACATGGAGATGCGGATGTAGATGCTCTTGTCTATAAAGTAATTGATGGAAAAGCAACAGGTATAAATATCAGTATTGATAATGCATCTTTGGCATCACAAGCTACAGACCCAATTACAAGTAATATCGAGATGTCAGCAGACGGTAGGACATGGTCGGATGTAGGAGTAGAGATCCTATTTAATGATACAGATAGCGGTCAGGGAAGAAACCAAGGAATTGGTGAAGTGACTCGTGAGATTTTAGCTGCAAAACCTTTGGCTAATCAAAAAGTTTCTCCTACAGACAGTGTCTTGGGAGAGCTTGTAGACTCAAATGGTACAGGATTAAATGTAACAAGTTATGATGCCATGATCAGAGCTGCTTTTCAGCCTGAATGGTGGAGTTCAAATGAGACCATTACATTAGAAGACAATACCACACATACACAAATGGAGTTGAACTTCTCACTCTACTTTGGTTTAGCCGTTCAACTGTATGAAGCAACACTTGTTTCAGATAACACACGTGTTGACCAATACTTAGAGGGCGATACTTCAGCATTGACTGAGCAAGAGATCGTCGGTTTCCATTTAGCTGATGCTGAAGGACGTTGTCTGAACTGTCATGGCGGTAGTGAACTTACTTTTGCTTCTGTAAGCCGTATCAACGAAC
The DNA here is from genome assembly GCF_049668085.1 of Sulfurovum sp. Lineage (GTDB taxonomy): Bacteria > Campylobacterota > Campylobacteria > Campylobacterales > Sulfurovaceae > Sulfurovum. The sequence goes on from NZ_JBATIY010000079.1 coordinate 52,833, forward strand.
AGGGTCTCACACGTAACAGGAAAGGTGACCTCATTGATGAAGGTTTTAACAACATCGGTGTACGTCCTACCTTGGATGACCTTGGTGTCGGTGGGATTGACCCTTTTGGAAATGCATTGGGTTATGCACGTCAAACACAGTTGGGATTATACGACAACCCTAACATTGATGACACTGAAGAAATGACTGCCGACCTTGGAAATGATGGTGCATTTAAGATTCCACCATTAAGAAATATTGCATTGACTGCACCATATTTTCATAATGGTGGAGAAAGTACACTTGAAGATGTGATAGATTTTTACTTCCGTGGTGGTAACTTTAGGGAATTTGATGAAGGTTTATCACATCCTATCATTGGATACTCGGCAGATAGAATGGAAGAATCACCAATCACTGGTTTGGGTATCTTAACAGGTGAACTACTTGACTCAGGTCCAGGACTTGATGATGCTGATAAAGCAAGTCTTGTAGCATTTTTAAAAGCGTTGACTGACGAGCGTGTTTTATACCGTAAGGCACCGTTTGATCATCCTCAACTATTTGTACCTGCAGGACATGTTGGAGACAATACAGCTGTTGAAATGGATGAAAATGGACAGGCAAAAGATATTTTAATTGAAATTCCAGCAGTTGGTGCAGAAGGTGGAGATCCTCTTCCAACATTCTATAAAAATTTAGCACCTGCAACTGATACAGCTATGGTGGATGAAGACCCCTCTATAACAGAAAATGTTAGTACTAGCGGAGGCGGAGGTGGTTGTACATACGATCCTAACAGTAAGCACTTTGATATGTCATTCTTGTTTATCTTGGCACTAGGACTGCTTTATCCATTTAGACGAAGAATTCAATCATAAAACCTTTATTTATTCCTTCCATCTCTTTAGGGATGGAAGCTTTGCATCAATATCTACATGATCTCTAGCATATAAAACATTTCATTTAACTCAACGAATATTGCAACAGTAAACTATTTGCAGTATAATCAAAAAAACAGATAATGCTTTACTTCAAAAGTATAAAAGGATAAACGATGAAGAAATTAATAATCATAACACTGTTAGCATCAGGGGCATTTGCCGCTGATTTTTCACAGATGAGCATGGATGAGATGATTAATATGCGAGGGACTGTTCCTGCAGCAGACCGTCCTGCTTTTCAAGAAGAGATGCAAAAAAGAATGCAGAGTATGACTCCGGAAGAACGACAAAAGTATAAAGGTATGAGAGGACAAGGTCAAGGAATGGGACAAAACTGTATGAAGAATCAACCTAGCTTTTCTGAGTATGATCTTAATAATGACGGCAAGATAACGCAAAGTGAATTGGAAGAAGCACGAGCAAAACGTATGAACCAGAAGGCTAAAGAAGGAAAAATGCTTAGAAATGCAGGAAATGCCCCTGCATTTTCCACGATGGATAAAAATAACGATGGCATATTAAACCAGGAAGAATTCCGTTTACATCAAACAGAGCAGATGAATAAGTGCAACACAAGAAACTGTGCAAATGGTAATTGTCAAAGCCCAGGTACAAGAGAAGGGAAAAATGCAGGAAACAAGCCTGTATTTTCAGATATTGATACCAATAATGATGGAAGCATAAGCCAAGAAGAGTTCCGCTTACACCAAAGCCAGAGAATGAACATGCAAAATAATTAAGATTGTGTAAACAATTGTTCAGCCCAAGGCATAAGGGTTGACAAAATAAGTCAATAGATCTATATAGTTGAAATAAGGTGGTAGCTATGAAAAGATGGCGTTTAGATTTTAGAATTTGGCACTGGATACATGCAGCAGTCGTTCTAGGATTGCTTGGAACTGTATTTTTGAGAAAAACATTTTTAAGCTGGAGAACAAACAGCGAACTCTTGACACAGAAACTCTTTGAGATCAATCTGGAAATTACAGCAGAACAGGCAAAAGTACTTGCTAAGGCGATACGTGCCCCCATGTGGGAATGGCATATCATCCTTGGATATGCTTTAGCTGCTCTGTTGCTATGGAGAGCCATCCTCTTCTTTACCCAAAGCGGAAAACAAAACTACCAAAATCTCAAAGAAGAAAACGTTTATAAAAAGATAGTAAAGTTAGGCTATATTGTGATCTATGGGGTTCTTGTCTTTATGGCTGTAAGTGGGTTGATGATCCATTTTTATGAAGCACTTGGTCTTACCAAAGATGTAGCACATGACATCAAAGAGATTCATGAACTTGTTTTTAATGCTATTCTTATATTTGTACCTCTGCATATCATCGGTGTTTTTATAGCAGAAAATCAAGATGAAAAAGGGATTATCTCAGATATGGTTAATGGAGGAGATGAGAAGTAGTTCAATTGAAGGTATGTTATCAATACCTTCAACGCGCTCTATTTGTTGCATATAAAATATATCATTAGCATAATATTCTATTTTAGTGGCGACCCCCACCCCCACTTCTTTGTCCTCCCATTGAACCTGTATTTGGTCTACTTGGGCTGGTACCCTTATATTGATGTTGATTTTGGTATTTGTATTGATGTTTGTTACCGCTACCACTACCATCTTTTAATCTTTTTTGTTCTTGTTGTTTAAGTTTCTGTTCCATTCTGAGGTGTTCTTGAAGGCTATCCTCAACTGCAAATAGTGAAGGTGAAGCTAGAAGTGCCACGGCACTTAAGGTTAATAATGTTCTTTTCATGTTAGATCCTTAAATTATAAATATTATTTTTACATTAAAAGTATAGAAAAAAAGTGTGAAGCGTCCATGAAGATTGTAAGACATGAAATAAGTTAGTCACCATTAATGAAAGTTCTTCTTCTCTTTATCATTGTTAATAATAGGTTTATGTTGGTGTATTTATATTTAGAGGGAAGGCAACTTTATGTTTTGGACAATTTAAAGGAGTACACCCAAAAGGAAGTTTAGGGAGGGTGACACATTAAATTAAAAAAAGTTACCTAGAAAGCCAAACTATGAAAAAGGGATAATGTTATATAGCTTTCATGTTGTTAGTATATTCTGATTGTATGAATTTAGTGTGAAGCTAGATATAGTTGTTTTTCTGGGAGAAAAGAGAAAAAGGCATATCCTAGATTGAAGGATATGCCTTGGGAAGAGAATGTCTTAGCTATTAATAAAATGTCATCAATAGGTGCGGAGAAGATTCAGGGATATTTACACCAGCATCATCATACTCTGCCATGTGGTGTGCTGATGCACTTGATGCTAAACCGATCGCTAATAAAACTATAGTTGTTAATTTTTTCATAGTAATCCTTCTTTATCTTATCCAAATACCGTAAGGTGACCTGAACTATCTGACATATTTCCACCCGCTGTATCTGATGGTGATGGGTGATGTGCTATAGCGCTTGATGCCAAACCGATTGTTAAAAGTAGTATTGTCGTTAATTTTTTCATATAAAATCCTTTTTATTTAAATATCCATCTGATCTTAAGATCAGAACCGTGTTTTTGAATTACAATATGAAGTATAAACTAGAAGTGTGAAAGTAGTGTGAAAAGAAAACCTTATAAAGTTATATATTTTTTAAGGTTTTTTACTTATTAGAGACATCATAAATCTTAAAATATATAGGGCAAACCCAAAAGTGCGATGAATAGCACTGGTAAAGTAATCGATAGTCCTACTTTCAAGTGCCCCCTATACTTCTTTGTACAAAAACATGTAGATAATGAAGGGGTACTAGTGAACCTGTGGAGTCTCTGAAAACCAAAATTAGATTCTGGTATATATTTCCACAGACAAGTACTTCAATTTCTACATATCCTACTTGATCGTTCCTAATATCCATGAGAGCATGATGATAGCATATATTATTCAGGAGAAAGCTAAGTACTGCAGCAAGGAATCCTATACCTATGATGGCTATGACTACACATTAATTCATTAAGTCGAACTTCCATATAGAAGAAGCCCTACCAAGGTAATGATAATGACCATAAATAGCATCGATACCTCCCAGCGGGCCAAAGATGATTCTATCTGTCCTAACTTCGTAAAAAAAACTGTTTGAATGGAGTTGATTCGTAACTTACTATATTGCTGCAATAAAATATATTGTTGAGCAAAATCATTCAATTTTTTCAAATGATTTCGCAATACACTTAATACAGATTCAATCCATACAAGTATATCGCCTGCGGGAATTGGTTTTGCTGTCTGAAATATATGAATTCTGTATACCCCAACGCTAATAACAAGACTTAACAGAAGTGGCCATAGGCTTCCAAATATTTGGTTGCTCATGGAGTATTCAAATGAATAGACTGGTAACCAAGGAACTAAGATGATAATTAGCAGTAATGCCACCCATGGTAATACTAGACCAATCAACGGTTCAGCTCCATAGGGTTCAGCAGATGGACGTACTAGGTACAGCAGTCTTGCCATGAGTAGTGCCGTAGCTACTGCACTGCCTGACAATAAGAGTGGCAATAATGTATCCCAGGGAGCTGGTGCATACAAGGAATAACTTTTAACTAAATCCTTGGCGAGCATACCACTGGTCCACGGAGCACCTGCTATTGCCAAAGCAGGTAACCAAAGCCCCAACCATATCCAAACCCGGTGGATCTGCTGCTGGCTTCCGCAAAGACCTGCACCTAAGAACAGTGCTCCTTTGCTAAGACCATGATGAAGTGCATAAAATGCAATTCCTGTAAGCATGACAGGCCAAATTTCAGGCACTTGCATCCCTAAACCAATTGACATTGTAATGATTCCGACCTGACTGATACTTGAATAAGCTAGAACCGTTTTGGGATCGCGCTGTGTTAACCCTATGATTACACCGTAAAAAGCTGTAAAAAGTCCCAAAATGATCATAGCAGTCCCCCACTCCGGCAGAGGGGTTTCACCAAGTGGTAAAAACCGTATCCAACCAAGGATACCTGCTTTTATCATCGTACCGGAAAGTACAGCGCTTGCTGGTGCTGGTGCTACTGGATGTGCTAGCGGAAGCCATACATGCAGTCCAAAGACACCTGCTTTTAGACCAAATCCGGTCAAAATGAGGAATATGATCAAGTCATGGTTATGGTCTGTTATAATGCTCTCAATGATAGCTGGAAACATTGTACTCTCAGAAGCGTTGGTCGCCATTAGCAATGCTGAAAATAACATGACTTCACCAAGTATTACCAAAGAAATATACACCAATCCTGCCTTGAAACTGATAGTATCTTTTTTAAACACGATCAAACCGTAAGAAGCAAAGCTCATAAGTGTAAAACCAAAATAGAAACTGATTGGATCCTGTGCCAGTATCAAAATGAAATTTCCAGCCATAGCTAGTAAAAAATAACGATAAAAACGTACTTGCTCTTCTATACTCTTAAAATAACTTCTTGCATACACGCCTGATACACTCCACAAGAGTGTCGCTAACAACATAAATATTTTCCCAGTTTCATCTAGGGCATAAGTACCCCCAACAAGTAACCAAGGAAGTTGGACTTGTGTCACAGTAGTTGAAGCAATTATCACTGCTGCTAAACCAGGTAATGCAGCCCACGGTGTTAGGTAAAGTAGTTTGGAGTGAAGGTGTTTGAATGTTAACATAAACATTAGGAACAGTGGCCATATCACACTTATTAATAGTAGAAAATTCAATAAAGTTGTATGCATTTAATAAAACTCCCTACTTGCGATCAATTTAACCCACTCTAGCGGACTATAAGGTGATGAGGCTAAGAGGCCAAATATAAGTGCCAACAGTGCAGTAATTAATGGTGGTATCAATAGCATTAAAGAGGTCTCCCTTGAACCAAAATTATGTTCATGAGGCCATTTTTCCGGTACAGGTAAAAACCATGCACGATATAAAATTGGTAGGAAATAGCCTGCATTCAAGAGACTACTACCAATAAGGATTAAAATTACCCACTCTTGATCCGCCTGGAGTGCACCAAGACCGAGATACCATTTACTAATAAATCCAGCAATCGGTGGTACACCTATCATGCCAAGTGCACCGATCGTGAAAGCAGTCATTGTTAATGGCATACGCCGACCAACACCGTTCATTTCACTTACTTTGTGAATACCAAGCGTCTCTGCGAAATTACCTGCTGTGAAAAAAAGTGTAATTTTCATTACTCCTTGATGAACAAGATGCACCACTCCCCCTATTGTTGCGATTGGACCAACAATGGCTACACCCAATATAATGTAGGAAACTTGACTTACTGTCGAATATGCAAGTCTTCGTTTTAGGTCATCTTGATACAAAGCCATTACCGATCCATAGATGATAGTAATAGCCGCTAACACTGCTAATGGCTGAGTAAGCCCCATATGAGCTGCTTTCTCAACACCAAATACTTCGTAAACTACAAGAATAATACCAAATGCACCTGCCTTTACAACTGCTACGGCATGAAGTAGTGCACTCACAGGTGCAGGGGCAACCATAGCAAGTGGTAGCCATCCGTGTAGTGGAACAAGTGCAGCCTTAACTCCAAATCCAGTAATCAATAAGATGAAAATACTCACAAGGGCAAAATAATGCTCTTCATCTACATTTTCTATGAATCCCCGTGGTGTAAACTCTAATGTTCCTGTTAATGTGTAAAGCCATACAGTACCGAGTAATAGCAATGCACCCCCAAAAATTGTATACATCAGATAGCTTTGTCCAGCGAGTCTAGCTTCTTCTGTCCCTCGATGTACAATCAGGGGGTATGCAACCAAAGTCAACATTTCATAAAAGATTAAAAAAGTGATAAGATTGCCTGAAAAAGCTACTCCAAGAGTGGCAGTAATACACAGGCTAAAAAACCCAAAAAATCGGCTGCGGTGGGGTGAACCCTCCAAATAACCTATAGCGTAGACGGTTGTAAGAAGCCATAAGACGCTTGAGAGTGCTCCAAAGAACAAAGCTATTGGTCCAGCAAGCAGTACCAGGTCAATATTTGGCAGTAATGCAAAGCGTGTTTCGTAATGATGCCCTTGATAGACACCAATAAACATATAGACCACCAAAGCAAGTGTTGAAACAACACCGATAAGATTCAATGACGTACGTAAAATTTTTCTCTCTTCTGCCAATCCAAAAATCATAAGAGCAGGTAAAAATGAACTCATTATCATAAAAAGAGGAATTAAGTTGTCTGAAATCATAGTTGCTCTCCTTCCAGCTCAAATGGAGAGCCCAAATCGGTTATAGACAAAACGGAAGAAGAGAATAATCCTAAAAGGACTGCTGCTACTGCCAGTAACAGTGCTGACCATTCCATGTTCGCAGGAATTATTTTAGAATTATGAGGAGTTGACGATGGGGTAAAAAAATGACTGATGACTTTAAATATATATGCAGCAGATAATAAACTACCAACAAGAAGAATTATCACAACTCCCCATTGTTCTTGCCGTAATGCTGCTTCAAGAAGAAAGTACTTTCCGATAAAACCTCCACTTAGAGGCAATCCTATGATACTTATACCCGCTAGGGCGAATGCAGCTGTTGTAATGGGCAAACGTTGTGCTACTCGGTCAAGATGTATGATTTCGTCATGTCCACCAAAGCGTAATAAATTACCTACAACAAGGAACATGGCACTTTTTGCCAGAGCATGGGAAAAAGCCAAAAAAACAACTGCATTCCAAGCTATAGTGGCACCACTTATTGCTAATGAAAAAGCCAAAAAGAGGTAGCCTATCTGGGCTACGGTTGAATAGGCTACCAATAACTTCAGTCGTGTTTGTCTCAAAGCTTGAAAAGAACCCCATAAAATAGCCCCAGTTCCCAACAAACCAAAGATAGTTTCTACTGTACCGTCATTCAAAGGACCGAAGATAGTCAACCAAAGACGTATCAGGATATAGAAAGATGATTTAATGATCAATGCGGACAACAATGCACTAACCGGTGCAGGTGCACTGGAGTGAGCGGGGGGAAGCCAGAAGTGAAGTGGAAAAAGGGCCGTCTTGAGTAGCAATCCACCACTCATAAGTGCCAATGATACCCAGAGTATTGGTGTGGCCTGAGCATTTTGGGAGAGTGTAGCAATATCAAGACTTCCAAAACCGTGATATAATAGTCCTACTCCAAAGAGATAGAGTAACGAACCTAAAAGCGTTGCAAGAAGATATCTCATAGCTCCCAAAAAGGCTTTACGAGTGTTTCCCAAGGCGGTCAAGGAAACAGCTGCAAGACCAATTAACTCCAAAGCAACATAATAATTAAATATATCCGATGACAAAAATAGTGCATTTAATCCTGCAATGATCAAGAGCCAAAGTGGCCAAAAGCGTTTTGACTGATCTACAGAAAAATAACTAATAGCATATATACTGATACCTAAACCTACTAGAGCCGTCATGATGAGCATTATAAGGCTTAATCCGTCAGCATATAGATTAATACCTAATGGAGCATCCCATCCACCTATAGTATGAATATAGACGCCTTTTTCAATCATAGACCATGCTAGAAAAATAACTGAGATCAGTACAAAAGTTATTGTTAGAATCCCTATTCTATTGCCTTGTTTTAACCAGAGGAAACTAATAATTGCTCCACTCAAGGGAAATAAGATCAAAATTATAGCCCAGGGAAGAGTCGTAATAAACTGCACCATATTATTCATCCTCCTGGTCATGGAGATCAGTTTTACCCGTTATATCAACTACCCTTATTATGAGCACCAGTGCGAGTGCCGTAGCTGAGACAGCAACTACTATACCGGTAATCACCATGGCATGAGAAACAGGGTCTGGAGAGGAATGCCCACTTCGCATTGCAAGAGATATGAGTACTAAAAATACTCCACTGCCCATTATATTCAGTGCCAGGATTTTTCGTAACAAATGAGTATGAATTATCAAGGCATGAAGTCCGATAAAAAAAAGTCCGGTACCTGTCAAGGCATATATGAAAAGCATATTCATTGTTTAGATTTCTTTTTTGTATAAATACCATAGAACAGGAGGGACAACGTAAGCCCAATAGAAACAGTTGCCATACCCTCAAGTATAAAGATAATACTGCTTGCCTGAGAAAGAGGATACTTCAGTAATTCCCCCGTTGCAAATATACTATATATTGAAATACCAATAAACAACGTTACACTTATAATAAGAGCAAAATGAAGTGGAAAGCCTTTGAAATTTAAAAATGGCTGACGTCCAGATAACATCAGTAGAACCAAGCCTGCACCAAATACAGATCCAGCTTGAAATGCACCTCCTGGAGCATGGGCACCTACCCACAGCAGATAGATAGAAACCAATATTAAAAAAGGTACTAAAAGGTCAACTAGAGTATGAAGTACAGGGTTTTTAAAATCACTAATAGACTCTATAGGTACTTCTTGAATAGACCAAACACCTAACAGAGCGACTAGAAGTACTACCATCTCGAGAAAGGTATCGTAAACACGGAAATTGAGTAATACGGCCGTAACGGGATTACTCACACCGCTTATATCTATATTGTTATCCACCAATCCCTGAAGGTTTGTCGCGGACTCGGGTAAGGACAATACTGCATATCCCACTATTGAAGCAATTAAGGTCAGAAATATTATTAGCAGCAAACGGATTATCTTATCCTCACTTTTGTTTTTATTGGCAGTCAATTGTTTTTCCCTTCCTCGCATTTGCTATTGGCCGAAATATGTGAGGTTTGGTCAATATGAGTTGTTTTTTGTAACTTTGCTAATGCAGCCAGGAGTAGTGCACCAGTTAAACCAGCACCAATAGCTACTTCAGCTATCGCAACATCAATTGCATTTAAACGAATCCAGGAAATTGCCATGAGCAGTCCAAAAGTAATAAACAATACAATGGCTTTAAATAAATTAGTACTTGAGAGTGATTGCCATCCAACCCATAATAAAACCATGCATAATAAGCCATCAAAAATTTTAATCATGATTTCCATAAACGTATTCCTTTCTCTAATGCACTTTTAGCAACCAAATGTGCTACACTAGATCCCGAAAGAAGTACAAGTAACCATATCAATATTAATTTACCCACTACAACAAATGAATCTGCCTGTAGTGAAAGACCGAAAATGATAAAACCCAATCCGATATTGTCAGCTTTTGTTAATGCGTGCAGTCGTGTGTACACATCGGGAAAACGAAGAAGCCCCAAAGTTCCTGCCAAGAAGAAGAACGCACCAATCAATAGAAAAGGTAGTGATACATACTCAATCAGTGTCATGAATGTGTGTCTCCTTCAATTGGGATCGTCGCACGAAGGCTACTGCAGTAACAGCAGAGAGCAGAGCGAAAAGCAATGCTACATCACGTAGACTGGATTGATTTGATACTTCAGCTAAGACTATTAGCAGTGCTACTGCGATTGTACCAAACAATTGAGCTGCAAGCATAAGGTCAGCAGTAGTTGGGCCACGAAAAATGCGCCACATACCTGCAATAAGGTTAAGCATCAAAAACATTGCTAGTAAAAGTAAAACAGTATGCATATTCGACTACTTCTTCAGAGTAACTGGTGAAACGAAATCAGATGGTTTGACCGCGAGTACAGAACAATGAATCTGATTAAGTATATCTTCTGCGGTATTACCGATGATCAACCCTGGGATACCAGTACGTCCAATAGTTCCCATAACGACCAAGTCAGCATCTATATTTTTTGCAAACTCTGGAATCACTTTGTTTGGAAAACCTTTGACAAGGTGTTTTTTTGGTTTAAGAAAATCAATTAATTCTCCTGTTTTTTCGGTGGAGATTTTATCTATAAATGTATCTAGTTTCTCCTCATGTATACGCTTTATATTTTTTGTATATTCAAGAATCCGGGCATGGTCCATTCTTAAACGTGCTCCTTGCAACATACTTTCGCCAGGTAAATACCAAGCATGCACTATATGAAGGTTTGCTAATTCAGAAACAGCCAGTGATCCTGCCATCTTAAGGATCTGCACATTTAAAGATTCATTAGCTTTGATCTCCTGCTCATGCTCTGAATTACTTATATCGATAGTGGCCAAAATGTTCTTATATGACTTTGGTGTATCTTTATGTATCATCCACACTGGGCATGGACATTTTCTCAGTAGATGCATATCATCACTACCGAATATACGATCCATCCATTCTAATTTTGTCGGTGTTTTAATAACCAAGTCGTACTCATTACGAAGTACTTCATAGATTATTTCAAGAAATGGTGTACCAACAAGTATCTTTGTATAAATTTTAATTTTCTGCGGAAAAGTATCCACAAAAGATTTCAACTGCTCATTTTTTGAAGCCATTACAGATGCTTCAATATCGTCCATTATGTTTTGCTTAATCATGTTTGCATTCATGCCTGAGCCTGGAAAAACATTTATCACCGTCAGGTTTGCATTGTTCTTCTCTGCAAGTGTTAAAGCACGTTCAAGTCCCATTCTGTTTCCATTTTCGGGGTCAACTACACATAATATATTCTTAAATCGTTGCATTGTACTTATCTCCTTTATAAAAATTTTGACATGAACTAAATATCTTAGCTACTTGTTCTTCTAATATAATGAGTTCCGTTTTAAAATCATGTCGACTATCCATGATATGAATGGTTAACTCATTGTCCTCCATCTGAACTGTTAATGTACCTGGTATTAAATTCACCAAATTTACCATAAAGACACGCGGTAAACCAGGAGGCAAACTTAAGGAATACTTTACCATGTCCGGGCTAATAGGTAGACGTGGATGAAAAACTCGTAAAGCAACTTCTAATGCACCCTTAATAGAATAAATCAAAAAAAGTGGTATAAATGCTGCTAGTCTGATGAATGCGATATGAACTGGAGGAAAAAGTGTTATGCTTAAAATCGTACTCAGTATTACAGCCGGTAAACCGATCCACCATGAAGATGCATCACCATCTGTAAGTACCCACCAAGTTAATAGGAAAAGTAATATCCGAAAAACTAAAGACGACGGGGTAACATTTTTCACAAAAACATATAGAAAGCCAGTTGATTTTAGTTTAGTCTTCATATCCTTGCCTTTTATTTATAGCAGTTTTCTGAATGAATAATTTAATCATATCTTGTTGAGAAAAGCATTAATGTTTCTCTCAAATAGTCAAGTTCAAATCCAAGTGAAGTCATATGATTTAAAGTATTTTCACATGCTTTAATTTTGATTTCACCTGCTTTGGTATTTTTTCCATATTGTTTTGCTTCTTCAGCTGGAATGACATATTTCATACCAGTGACAATACCAAGTAAGTATGTATTATAAGCCTCAATATTTTTACCATTTCCATTTACTAGATAGTCACATTGTTTTTTAAGGGCATTATTTATTTCTGTACTAGCAGATACATTGATTGATAGAATAGCAAGAAATGTCATAAGAATCATTAGTTTAGTTTTCATTATTCATCCTTTTTATATTATTTATAGCAGAAGAATTAAATAATAACAAGGCTATTTTCAAAACCTAATAAAATATATAATATTATAAAGTTTTCATATTTTAGTAAAATGAACTTTATGTCATCTAAAGTACTAATACATTTAATTATTTAAGAGAAGTTCTTTTGCATCTTTTCTTGTAACTTTTGCTCTATAGTAGAATACTTTTCTTGCATCTTTTGTTCGATTGTGCAGTACTTCTCTTGTAGCTTCTGCTCGATTGTGGAGTAGTTCCTTGCTTGTTTCTGTTTGATAGTGAAGTATTTGTTGTGCATCTTTTCCTCTTTTCTGTAGATTAGTTTTTTTGCTTCTGTACTACTATAGTCTTAATTAACACAATATTATTCAATTAACTGTATACAAAATAATCATTTTTCTTTAAACTAAAAATAATTATAGATATACCCTTATAAAATATATAATAATCTAAGGTTTCAGCATCTCATTAAGCGAGAGATATTAAAGTTATATAAATAAGTATATGAGAGGGATTTTTGATTAATTTTTGGACCAATTGAAGTCCGAAGACTTCATTAATATTAGTCAGCGGAACGATAAGTTATGCCCTATTCCTTTATTTACTATATTTATCCATATACTAATGACACATTTGGGGTCATTTTTTTTAATATTCGTTGAACATTTTCATAGTTTAACACTTCCTGTCTTTTCCTGCTCTGCTTCTTCTTTCACAAGTTTATCCGAAACAGCACCAGGTGATTTAGTGTGACGGGCTAATAGATTATAGGCTATAGGCACGATAAAAAGTGTAAAGATCGTTGCGGCAAAAACACCACTCAAAATGACGATCCCGATCACAAAACGTGTTTCAGAACCTGCACCACTTGAGATAACTAGAGGAATTGCCCCAGCGATGGTTGTAATACCTGTCATTAGAATCGGGCGAAAGCGTATTTCAGCTGCCTCTATCAAGGCTTGTGAGAATTCCACTCCTCTATCTCGAAGTTGGTTTGCAAACTCAACGATCAAAATACCATTTTTCGCCGACAGTCCAACCAGTATAATCAGCCCGATTTTCGAATAGATATTCAGTGAAGTATCAGTGAGATAGAGCCCCAGTAAACCACCTCCCATAGCTAGTGGCACTGTTAGCATAATGACAAATGGATGTATATAACTTTCAAACTGTGCGGCAAGTACTAAAAATACAACAAGAAGTCCTAAAACAAATACAAATACAATAGACGAACCTGATTGTATAAAGTCACGGCTTTGTCCTTTGTAGTCAACGATAGCAATTTCAGGCAAATGTTTTTTCACCATGTCATTAAGATAGGTCAATGCTTCATCTAGCCTATATCCCTCTTTGAGATTGGCTTCCAGGGTGATAGCACGTATACGATTATAGCGTGTGAGTGTCTTAGCCGCACCGTATTCTTTAATGGTAACAAGGTTTGACAGCGCTATCATAGATCCCGAACGATCAGATCTTACATAGATGTTTTTTACTTGGTCGAAAGAGCGTTGTTTCGCCCGTTCACCTTCTACAATAACATCATACTCCTCTCCTCTATCTAAAAAAGTGGTCACTCTTCGTCCAGCCATCATGGTTTCTAGAGTGGTACCGATTTCTTTGATTGATACACCAAGTTCCGCTGCCCTATCATAATTGATCTCAAAATCAATTTGTGGACGTGTTTCTTTATAGCTGCTATCAAGTCCTATAAGCCCAGGGTTGTTTTCAGTGATTTTTTCAAAAAGTATGTTTCTCCACTGGGCAAGTTCTTCATAGGTTGACCCACCCAAAACAAATTGGACTGGTTTTTCAGCTCTCCCTCCCAACCCTTGTCGCATGATGGTAAATACACGTACACCAGGTAGATCTGAAAGTTTTTGACGAATCTCAGCCATGATTTTTGTTGCAGGTCTGCGCTTTGACCAATCGTTAAGTAGAACAATTGCCATTCCATCATTAAAATTCGCCAATGTGCCAAAACCACGAGGTGTTCGAACTAAAAGACGACTGACTTGATTCTCTTCTACATAAGCCATTAAACGCCGTTCGATTTCCGTCATATACTCTTCCATGTATTTGTATGTTGCCCCTTCAGGCCCATTAACCATGACAAAAAAAGCACCTCTATCTTCTTTAGGTATAAACTCTTGTTTCACATTAGGATATACCCAAGTGGTAACTCCCAACAAAATAAAAAACAGTAAGCTGGCAAGTAGCGGTAATTTGAGCATTGTTTTTAGAAGTTTTATATACAGGTTACGTAAATATTTTAAAAAACTATCCATAAAACCTATCAGAGCATTTGGTTTTGAGGTTTTTGCAGAGAGGAATTTAGAAGCAATAACGGGTGAAAGGGTGAGGGCAATAAAGGATGAGAAAGCAACTGCTGCTGAGATGGTAAGTGCAAACTCCGTAAAAAGCCTACCAATGTCCCCTTCCAAAAAGGTAATAGGTACAAATACCGCAATAAGTACGAGGGTAGTTGCGATGATAGCAAAGCCTACTTCTCTAGCACCACGGTACGATGCCACAAGCGGTGTCTCACCATACTCTTTCATACGACGTACGATATTTTCAAGCATGACGATCGCGTCATCCACTACTAGACCGATTGCAAGTACTAGCGCTAACAGTGTCAAAAGATTGACAGAAAAACCAAAAGCATAGATGAGCATGAAGGTTGCAATAATAGACACAGGAACTGCCACAGCAGGTACCAATGTGGCACGAATACTTCCTAAAAAAAGATAGATGACCAAGATGACACAAGCAATAGCGATAAAGAGTGTCATATAGACTTCTTTGATGGAAGCCTCAATAAAAATAGAACTGTCATAACTTTGTTCTATGGTCATACCCTCAGGCAGTGATTTGTTAAGTTTTTCTGTGAGGGCTTTAACATTTCTGGATACTTCGATGGTATTTGCGGTGGATTGTTTGATAGTACCTATACCTACCATAGAGATGCCGTTACCACGAAAAAAGGTACGATCCTCTTCTACACCAAGCTCTACACGGGCAACATCTTCAAGACGCACAAGATAACCATCTGATCCTTCTTGTAAAACCAACTTTTTAAAATCTTCTGGTTTTTTAAAATTTCTGTCTATACGTGCTTGAAATAAACGTGTATCTGATTCTAAACTTCCAGCAGGCAGTTCTATGTTTTCAGCTTTGAGTGCTGACTCCACGTCTGAGACACTGAGGTTTCTAGCGGCAAGTTTTTTACGATCAAGCCAAATACGCATAGCATAGCTAAGCCCACCCCCTACTCTGACTCTCGCGACACCACCAAGTGTGGAGTATTGGTCTACAAGATAGCGCCTTGCATAGTCAGTGAGTTCCGGAACGCTCATCTTTGTACTGGCAAGGTTTTGCCAAATGATCACATCATCATTACTGTCTACTTTTTGCACTTCTGGAGGATCTGCCTCTACAGGCAGATCGCCTTGTATTCCAGCGATACGATCACGTACATCATTGGCTGCTGCATCAATATCACGGTTGACAGAAAACTCTATCGTCACTTTTGATTCTCCATCATTAGAAGAAGATTCAATGAAGTCTATGCCCTCAATCCCTGCGATACGTTTTTCAACCAGCTCAGTGATCCGAGTTTCGACGATGTTTGCAGGTGCACCGGGATAGGTAACTTCAACCGTGACTACAGGTGGGTCAATATCGGGATACTCACGAAGTGACAGACGGTCAAAAGAGACAAGTCCAAAAGCAATGAACAACAGTGAAATAACTGAGGCAAAAACCGGACGTTTAATAGAGATATCAGATAAGATCACGGGATATTCTTTTCCATCAGTTCCATAAGGGTTTCATCCCCTTTTTGTATCGCTTGTATCATGATCGGTTTTCCAGATTTTGCTTTCATAGTGCCATGTATGACCACTAGATCTTCTGCTAAAAGACCTGATAACACCTCTACCTTCCCTGGTTCTCTTACACCTGTTTCAACCAAGCGTTTTTCTACTGTTTTGATCTTCTCTTTTTCAATAACTACCAAAACAAAATTTTTATCAGCATTTGGAATTATCGCTTCCTCAGGAATAACCAGTGCTTGTCGAATATTGGTCTCTAATGTTACTTGCATTAAAAGTCCAGATTTAAGAGTATGATCAGTATTGTCGATGAGAGCTCTTAGCCTGATAGTACGTGTGAGGGGATCTACTTGATTGTCTATATGTGATATTTCTCCATAGAAGACTTTTTTTGGGAACGCATCAGTTGTTGCTTTAATTTTTACACCCGTTTTAAGAGTAGATAGAAAAAGTGAAGGGAGCGAAAAATCAAGTTTCATAACACTGTCATCATGAATGGTGGCAATAGGAGTGCCAGGACCAAGCATAACACCTACACTAATGTTTCTAAGTCCTATGAGACCGTCAAATGGAGCTACTATACGTCGTTCATCAATTTGTGACTTGATGGCATTGATCCGTGCATTGGCTTTTGAAACTTCTAGTTTAGATTGATCAAGATTTGTTTTTGCAACAGACCCATTTGCAATTAAGGGTGTAAATCTTTTCACTTGTCTTTTGGCTTCTTCCAAGATGGCATTTTGCTCTTCAAGTGTTGCGAGTTCTTCTTCTATCTTCATCTCCAGCAGGAGCATGCCTTTTTTTACGCGCTGTGCATCGTCAAAGTGAATGGCTTGAACATGTTCAGTCACTGTAGACATTAGTTCTACGCTTTCATTAGCTCCTAAACTTCCTAGTGCTTCCACTTGGTCTTTAAAAATTTGATTTTCCACTTGAGAAACTATCACTTTCGTGGCAGTGTCAGCCTGTACTGACTGTGTGGACAGTACAAGAATAAACAGAACTATCAGTCGGGTGTAAAATTGTTTCATTTTTTAAGTTCTCCTCCCACTGTACAATACAGCCAGATACTAAAATATGCGTACGTTTAGCTCAGCAATCTCTATCACTTGGTAATATAATGCCCCTAAATATTAAGATAATCATCTTGCATCATCCTATTTCCCTATCTAGCGACTATCTTACCCTACATTCTTTAAATAATCAATAGCAATATTCATCTATTTTTGATAGTTGATAGATAAATACAATTTTATTCAGTTATGTTTTTGTCTATGGATACTATTCACCAAAAAGAACATTCTCTTTTTGCTGTATCATTCTTGAGGTAATGAAGCTAACAATCAAGATTGTTAAGATCGGTATAAAGAAAAAATAGAGCAACAGAACATCTGGCCTAAAATCCCAATAGGAGTTAAAGAGTAAAGTGCTAATAATATAAGAACCAATACTACCTAGGAGTATCCCTAAAATACTTGCACCTAGAGAGATTAAACCAAATTCAATTAAAAA
>NZ_JBATIY010000080.1:0-1627 GCF_049668085.1 Sulfurovum sp.
CAAACACATTTAAAAAACATGGATAATTATTTTGTATAACATAATATATAATTGGGGACAAGTGGTTTTGGTAACAATGTTACCAAGTTTATTCTCGTTCTTTAAGCATGGCATATGCACCACTTGCAACTTGTTCGATAACAGCAGTAGGTTCTCTGCTTAATGAGTCAAGAAATAACTTAGCCTCTTCTTTAGCCTTGTCTATTGAAATGTGTGTTTCTTTTGAAAATCTTGCTTCTTTTGCATCAAGTTCCTCTTCCTTGATCAGTGTCTGTACTGTACGTAAACTAGATGTCTTTCTTTTTCCAATAGATACAGGAATGCCCTTGTATAAAGCTTTCAATATGTTGTTCCCTTTTATTTTATCAATATAGCTGCATGCAGATATCATGGTTCTAGATGTCATAAACTTTATTTCTGCCTCTCTGTAGGTCAGTCCATGTTCTTGTGTTGACCAATAAGCTTTTATCGCTTTTTGAGTTGCTGACTGGTGTCTTCTAACTTCTGAACCAAAGACTATTTCACGTACTGTATCCAATGGTGTATTGTATGCTATCTCATTTGTAAGTAGCTGTGACAGGCCTAGTGATTCTATAGCCCAATACCTATGTCGTCCATCGACTATTTGATTTCTATAAACAATAACTGGTTCGAGTTGTCCAATTTCTTGAATGCTTTCTTTCAATCTCTGAAACTCAACCTCAGTCATTTTTGGATGTTCGTTGGCCAACTCATGAAGTGATAACTCCTTTATGTCTCTTGTGTGAACTTCATTACTTATGCTGCTAATAAGAGTTGATATGTTGATTCTATTCATTTGACTTGCTCCAATAGTTAAACTTTTTTATTATCTATAAAATATAAATTATTGTCAAAATTAAAAAATTTATAATTGATGAAACTTGATGAAAATCTAAGATACTTAGTGAGAGAATATTATAATTGGTTAAACGTAAATTTTTATAAGATTTTTTTTCTTGTTACAAGAAGAAACGCTTAGAGGAATATAGAGCAAGAGCTTGCATGTTTTTTTAGTTGTTGAAACTCAGTATAGCTTAGGTTATTTTATTTCATGATGAATTGTAGTATCTCTTCATGAAAACCTTATAAAATTATATATTTTATAAGGTTTTGAAAACAAGACATTTTTGATATACTCTTAATGCAAAATATCGTAAGAGAAGGACTCTTTGTCTTTTTTAATACATAGGTATACTAACAACAATAAAGGACCTTCATGAATGATTATCAAAGCCTTAAAGAGCACTATAGGTTCACAAAAGAAGAAGAAGAGATCTTAAGAACACTTCAACCTAGAATGGAGGCTATTGCAGATACTTTTGTAGATGAATTTTATGATTATATTTGGGGTTTTGGCAAAACTGCTCAATTTTTAAAAAATAAATCGATTATTGAGTTTCATAGGGCAAAAATCAAAGATTGGTTTATTAATTTGTTTTGTGGAAAGTATGACTTACAGTATTTTATGTATCTATATAAAATTGGTGAAGGACATATGAAAATCGGTTTACCAACGCATTATGTTAATTCTGCTTTTACTTTTGTTAGAACTTTTGCACTAAGAAGTATAGAAGAACACTTCGTAAATAAAGAACAACATATTAAA
>NZ_JBATIY010000081.1:0-3306 GCF_049668085.1 Sulfurovum sp.
AACTCACAGAGATCAAACAACGCCCTCCTCATAAGTACTATATAACAGCAGTTAACTCACTACATACACTAAAAACATTTGCACGTGTGCCTCAAATGCATAAAAACAAAGTTCGTAGAGCACGAAAAACAACGTTTATTATGCCAAATGGACATTCTTACCGTGTCATACAAGACAAACATCACCTTTTACTCTTAGATCGTCTTAAATGGGCATATACCACTTCAGCAAATCTAAGTAATGAAGCATATGATGAATCTTTTGCCAGAGAGATGGCAGATGTTATTATAGAACCACTTAAAAAAACTGATCAGGCCTCAAAAATTTACAAGCTCGGGAAATACTCACTAAAAAGGATACGTTAATGTCAGTGATCTACGAAAATGAAAATATCAGGATAGAAGTTGAATTTAGTGAGATTCCTTGGCTTAAGATCTTCACTCAACACCCTTATAAAGAGATGAGTGAAGTACCAGGGCTTATTAAATTTGAAATATATGACCTTTTAGACACCATCGAAAAAGAGATGCTCTCTTACTATAGACCTAAGAAAATAAATATTGCCAGTTTTGGTAATTATATGCCTCATGTACATTGGCATATCATGGCACGATTTGAAGAGGACAGTTATTTCCCTGAGCCTATGTGGGGAACAAAACAACGTGAAAGTGATTTGAATTTACCTGACTTTGAAGTTTTTTGCAAAAGTGTGATTAATACCATTACATAGCTTGTAGTATTCTCGTCCAAAAATATATTTCAGACGAGAATTTTTTGGGTTTTTTATTTTCCCTCGTTCTCCGGGCTGTGATCATCAATTTTCGCATCCACATCTTCAGCTTTCTTTGAAAACATATCTACATCCAGAAAAATTGCACCTACAACACCAATTACTATACCAATACCAACATAAACAAATTCCACGATCATCCCTTTTAATTTTAATATATTTAAACCTTAAAGGCTATAGTATAGTATAACATAAAATTTATTTTATATATTGATAAATTCAAACTTAATCCTTTTTTCCACAACTAATAATTTATTTTCTTTTTTATTATAATTACTAAGATTAGTAGGATTATACTATAAGGATATACATAATAAAGGATCAAGGAAAAATGGAAATGATACAAACAGTAAAAAAAATGGAAAAAGAGGCAATGAAAAGTAGTGGTTTTGATTTTATCCGACTTGGTTTTGCGCTCTTTTTTATGGTAGCAGTTTTATCTTATAGTTTTTTAAGTTCTGGCGGCATACCCAACAATGTATTTTTAGCCATTGCAGCACTATTTGGTGCTTATATGGCGATGAACATTGGTGCAAATGATGTTGCGAACAATGTAGGACCTGCTGTTGGATCAAAAGCACTTACTATGGGTGGTGCTATTGTAATAGCAGCCATATTTGAGGCAAGTGGTGCATTTATAGCTGGTGGAGATGTTGTTAAAACCATTAAGAAAGGTATTATTGACATCGATGCATTTGGCGGTAATGTTGATCCGTTTATCTGGGCAATGATGGCGGCACTCTTGGCAGCTGCACTATGGCTGAATTTTGCAACAATGATGAAGGCTCCTGTTTCAACAACTCACTCTATCGTTGGTGGTGTGATGGGTGCAGGTATCGCTGCAGCAGGATTTACAATTGTATCTTGGGGTACTATGGGAAAAATAGCTGCTTCTTGGGTTATTTCACCGGTTCTTGGCGGAGTCATTGCAGCAATATTTTTATATGCCATTAAAAAAACAATTGTATTTCAAAACGATAAGGTTGCAGCTGCTAGAAAATGGGTACCGATTTTTGTCGCTATTATGTCTTGGGCATTTGTTACATACTTAACACTCAAAGGTCTCAAAAAGATATGGCCTTCTATTGTTGATGTTTTGGTCTTTCTCCCTGATGCTAAAAAACCTTCTTTCCTTATCGCAGCCATGTTTGGACTTATTGTGGCTGGTGTAGTCTATTTCATATTGAAAAAAACGGTTGCAAATAGAGCAACTAATCTACAAAACACTAGGGATTCTATTAATTTATTATTTACAGTACCATTGATTTTTGCAGCAGCTCTTTTAAGTTTTGCTCATGGGGCAAATGATGTAGCAAATGCCATTGGACCATTGGCAGCGATCAATGATGCTGTGATGACCGGTGGTATTTCTGTAAAGGCAGGTATACCTATTTGGGTTATGGCGGTTGGTGCTCTTGGTATCGCTATCGGTCTTGCTCTTTATGGACCAAAGCTTATTAGAACTGTAGGTAGTGAGATCACTGAATTAGATCAAATGAGAGCATTTTCAGTAGCCATGGCAGCATCTATTACGGTCATTATCGCTTCTCAATTAGGTCTTCCTGTATCTTCAACACATATTGCTGTGGGTGGTATCTTCGGTGTCGGTTTTTTAAGAGAATATCTTGCTTCAACAGGACAAGAAGAAGTTGTAGAAAAAGAGCAATCAAATATAGAAGATGAAAAAAAGGTTTTAAAAGCTTATAATAGTGAACTTAAAACATTGGAAAACAAAGAAAATAAATCTAAATCGGACTATGAAAGAATCGTTGACCTTTATAAAGCTATTGATGATGAAGAAGAAAAGATCAAAGCCTCTAAAAAACATATAAAAAATGTAGAAAAAGTCAAATATGTAAAAAGAGATGCTGTTAAAAAGATCATTGCGGCTTGGGTTATCACTGTACCTGCGGCTGCTGTATTATCTGCGGCAATATTTTTCATGATCAGGGGTATTGTTCTTTAATGTTAAAAAGAATATTATTACCAACAATTTTTCTCATTCTGGCTTATGGTTTTTGGATCAGTCCTGACTTTAAGGTGATAGCGGCTGGTGTTTCTATCTTCTTATTTGGTATGTTGTCTCTTGAAGAAGGTTTTAAAGCTTTCTCAGGAGGAACACTAGAGAAGATATTACAAAAATCAACCGATAAACTCTACAAAAGTATTGGTTTTGGTATACTCACCACAACGATCATGCAATCAAGTTCTTTGGTTTCCGTACTCACCATCTCCTTTTTAGGGGCTGGACTGATCGGTCTTGCTCAGGGTATCGGAATTGTTTTTGGAGCAAATATCGGAACAACAACAGGGGCTTGGCTTGTTGCAGGACTAGGCTTAAAAGTAAAGATCTCTGCTTATGCCATGCCTATGCTCGTATTTGGAGTGATACTGATCTTTCAAAAAGCAAAATCACTTAAAGGTATAGGATATGTACTTACAGGATTAGGATTCTTATTTCTGGGTATTCACTATATGAAAGATGGTTTTGAAGCATTTAAAGAGACTATTGATCT
>NZ_JBATIY010000082.1:0-2165 GCF_049668085.1 Sulfurovum sp.
ACCATATCTGGTAATGGAACTTGGTTCTGTGGTCACCAATATTGTATTTTCTTTAGGGCATGATAGTGTCTCACCCCCATTGGAAAGTATCTTAGGGATATCATCTATCACCACTAACCAATCATAGTTTCTTTCTTCTGGGTTAAATGTAAATGAACATGATCCCCATTTGCCTTCATGGTTTGCTGACTGTCTTTTAAAAACTGATTCTTCATTTGCACGACTAGTTCGACCTACCAATTTTATTTTAATATCTTTTTTCATATTTTCTCATTTGTTTTAATCCATTAATACCAATATTTCTCAATCCACTTAGTTGGTTTACATACTTTGTATAGTCTTTTCCAGTTTTCTTGATTCTTTAATTTCCAAATACCTTCAATAGCTTCTCGTTGGTTGGGCATTCCATGAAAAGCAATTACTTTTAACCCTGGTCTGTCTTTAGGTATTGTTGGAGTTATAAAATGTCTGAGTGGGCCAAATTTAGGCATACAATGAAATCTAAATGAACAGAACCAATTATCAGGCCAAAAATTTAAAGAACCATATTTTTCTATTACTTTACTTGACAAATACTCCTGTGAAGCAGTAAAAAATCTATCAAATACTTCCTCTGGGTTCTTTTCATAATACTCTTTAACAAACCCAAGTGTTCCTACTACCCATGAGTAACAAGTTGCCTGACCAATATTATGGCCTTTACTGTTCCAATCATCAATAATATAAAATTTATCATCCACTGGGTATTCAAATAATTCATCTAAATTTGAAATAATGACTACATCAAGATCAAAAAAGAAAACTCTCTGACCTTTTAACCCTCCCAGCTCATCATCACATAAACCAGCCTCTTTTCTATATGCATATTTCTCTTGATACTCTTTTGTCGTATTTAGCACAGGAAGCGGTTTTACGATGATCTCTTCATTAAAACCTTCTGAATCATCAGTAAAACAATAGAAATTAATTTCATATGAACTGTTTCTTACAACCATATTTTGAAGCTTGTTTACATATTCTGCATCATATGCATTACCCCATTTGATACATATAACATTCACTGATTTTTTCATATTTTACTCTTTAAAAATTATTTACCTTGTTATTACATAGCCTTATTTTACCCAAACAATTTTATTTTGAATAGAGAGGATCATTGTCGGATTTAAAAATCACTTTAAGCATTTCTTCTGTCACTACAGTCGAATCAAAAAGCCTGTGCGCCTTTTCCCAACCTTTTTTTGAGATCTCCACTCTCTTCTCATCATTGTTCTTATAAAAGATAAGTTTCTTCTCCAGGTCATCAAATTCATCAACATAGACGATTTCCTCTTCACTAAAAAGTCTCTCAAACTCAGGAATTCTAGGTGAAAAGACTAAACTTCCCTGTGCCAATAGTTGTATCACCCTATCAGATGAATAGAGCGGAATGTCATTGTACCGGCTGTAGTTGACTGTCATTTTTGATTGAGCTATAGTATTTAAAAAATTTTGACCAAAAATTAATGATTGTTTGTTATTTCCAAAGATCTTAAAATCAATCTCTTCTATATGAGAAAGTTTATTGATAAAATCTTTTCTATTATCATCACTTCTACCAATAAAAACGAGATCATGATCAAATGTCTGATGCTCAAATGCTTTTAACGTTTCGATAGAATTATCACACACATTTGGCATATACTCAAACTCTGTGCTATTTGTAAAAAACTGTTTATAATACTCTGGCGAAGTGGTAGCAAAAAATACATCTAAATAGGGTAATCTCTCATCTATATGCGCTATTCTGTCAAATGGATCAACCCACCACATTGCGATCTTAATATTTGGAAATGCTTCTTTTATCTGCTTTAATGTATTTGCATGAACCAGTTCTGAATGGCCTAATAACAGCAGGTCTGGTTCTACATTAGAAATAGTCTCAAGAAGCTTTGCATTCATTTTTTTTGCGCCAAGTTTCTTTCTTTTCAGAAACGTTAAACTCTTCGCTACTTCTCTATAGCTAAAATCATAAACAAAATGACCATTTCTAATGAGTCCATTGCTAATTTTTCTGTCGATTGAATAAAATACTTTACCAAACTTTGATTCGCTAAAGTTCGCACAGTGTACTATCCTTAGATTTTTCATTTTACTAATTCCTTGTACTCTTGAAGTGTTTGCTT
>NZ_JBATIY010000083.1:0-2937 GCF_049668085.1 Sulfurovum sp.
GTTGAAACCCTAAAATCAAAATCTTTTTGTGATACGGTTGCAGAAAATCTACCATCTTGTGGTTTTCTTTTTTCTGCAATATCCAAATTTGAAAGTAATTTCATTCTTGAAGCCAATGGATTGAAAATATCTCTATCAAATATAAAGCTTTGTCGTAATATACCATCCACCCTTACTCTTATGACACAGTTCTTCTCCATTGCTTCAATATGGATATCACTGGCACCTATAAATATTGCAGATTTCAAAATAACATCAATCAGTTTTAAAACTGCAGGATTTCCTTCATCATTATCATCTGCTTTTCCCTCTTGGGCTAAATCTTTACGAATATCAGCAACTAATCCTTTAATACTCTCATTGATTTCCAAACGTTGTAAATGTTGATTGATTTGACTAGGCTTTGAAATGGCTATTCTTATAGGTTTTTTGGGGAAAAGTCTCTGTATCGCATCTTGCGCAGCCATATCAAGGGGGTCGTCAAATACAATAAGTACATTCAGATCATTCTCTTCTATGGGGATAATATTATATTTAAGTAATTGGCTATATGAAACTTTTGAGAATAATTTCATATCAATTTCACTGTCATCTAGATCCACATATTCTAGATGTAATGTTTTTGCAACTTCCTCGATAATAGGGACAATATCTATTCCTTCTATCTTTTCTAGATGTGCTAGAGTAATGACTCCCTGCCTGATCTTTTTAGCTAAAAATATTTGTACAGTATTCAGATCTGTCATATTTTCAGCTAAAAGATTTGCAAAAGATATCTTTTTGGGAGGTCGGCTTTTTACTAATGTAGAAATTGCTTCTTTCGTAATAAGATTTTCTTTAAGCATTATTTCAATGAGTTTTACCATTTATCACTCCCTAATATTAATTAATAAGTATAACATTAAATACTAAATATTGTTTTATAATTTATTATTTTCAATCTGATTTAATAATTTTCTTCCCTCTTGTGAATCTGACATTTTTATATAATCCTTTAAAATAGAGATTGCTTCATTTTCATGACCCCGTTTTACTTTTGATTTTACAAATATAAATAAACTCTCTTCACTATTTTCATCAAGTTTATTTGTTTCCAATGCCCAATATTCCGATTTTTTGTAATTACCTTTTTTATAGTAGCTTCTTGCCAAAAATAATGCATCATCAATCTCACGCGATTGTAAAAAACGTTTTTCTACATCTTTATATGCGGTCACACTTGTGGACTCTACAATATCTAAATGTATTTTCGGCTTATCAATCTCTGTATCTGAGACAATAAGATCCTGCGTATCTTCAAGCACAGGAATATCAACCAGTATATTCATTGGTTTTTTAACAGCTTTATCGGTGACTGCTATCACATTTTCTTTGATCTCTAATCTATCTAAAGCATTATTAACCAATACACTGCTTTTAGCTTTCTTCTCTTTGGCGTTACTTGATACCTCTTCATGAGATATAGTTTCTTTTGAAGTTTTAAAATATGTCTTTAATGCACTAAACTCTATCTTTTGATTCATTAAAAAAAGAACTAAAGGAACAAGTAAAAGAAGAAAAACTAAAATACTTATATACCAAGGTTTTAATTTTTTTCTTCTATATTTTTTCCATTCATCTTCTAATTGTTCTATATCATACATTAATATATCCTAATTTTAATGCTGACATCTCAATGATCTTGTCTGGGATTTTTGTATAATTTACTTTTGAAGGATCATTTTTATCATAATATTCACAAATTTCAAAAATAGTGAATAAAAGTTTATTACATTCTCTGTAATTTCCTTTTGTATATTTATGGATTCGTTTCATATTCTTTTCTTTAATACTGTTTGCGATCTCAAACATATTCTTTTTTAGAAGTTTTTTATGTATATAAGCAGTTTGGTCTTCCATTGTGGCATTTTTAAGTTCGATCACTTCCCAAATACGTGATTGGAAATGCTCTTTTGCGATAAGATCTTCATCTTCAGTTTTATGTAGAGATACAACAAACTTTACTGCACGACTATCTGAGAGAAGCCTTATTTTTTCCATCATCTCAGGACCATACATCTGTGCTTCATCTAGTAAAATGATAATTTCTCTTTTCCCTCTAAGATTTTTACAAAAATCATTTAACGCGGAGAAGTTGACTTCAGTATTGCTAGGCAGATCTTTTTTAGTTAAGACTTTAAAGAGTTTATGAAAGAATTCTTTTTCATTGATTGAAGGTGTATCAAAATAGTGGATCTCTTTTTGGTGTTTTAACTTTTCCTGAATACGATTAAGTAAAATACTTTTCCCTGTACCCGGTTTTCCAAAAAGCAGGATCATCTTCAGTGGCTTATCCATACTATGACGCAGTTGCTGATAAGCTGTAACTGAAGAATTTAAGTCAATGTAGTCATCGATATCTACAGAATCAATGAATACATTTTTAGCAATTTCATATCTACTTTTCATTTAACTTTGTATATCCCAAATCTTTCAGTGACACTGATTTAGAATTTTTAACGATATGCGGTGTAATGATAAATACCAACTCTTCCACTTTATTAATTTTTTGTTCTTGTTTAAATAAATAACCTATACCTGGAATATCACCGAAGAATGGAACATGGGTGTCTGTAAATCCAGTTTGACTTGATAATAAGCCTCCTAGTATAGCATGTTCTCCATCTCTCACTTTTATCACAGATGCAATTTGTCTTCTTTTCAAATCTGGCGGGATGGTTCTAATCCCACTGTCTGGATTAATAGTATCCACTGTATCTGAAACAGATGGATTAATTTTTAGAGTGATGATACCATTCTCATCAATTTCAGGTGTGATATCGAGTAAAATACCTGCAAACACAGAATCAACCAATTCACCTTCTGCTGCCACAGCTCCACCACCACTACTAGCTGTACTCGAAGATTTTATTTTGTAGAAGAGTTCTTGACCTACAC
>NZ_JBATIY010000084.1:0-17992 GCF_049668085.1 Sulfurovum sp.
AACACTCCTGCAAAAATAGTCAGTACCCAAGGGGTTTGCATCGCCGTTTGGATGTCTGCACCAACTAATCCAGCTACAACCCCTACTACAGTATATGTCAGAGCCATAGAAACGACATAGACCAAAGAAGTAAAAAATGCTTGAGCTACACTTGGTCGTTCGCTTCCCCCCTGCTGTGAAACAATGATCGAAGACAAGATAGGTATCATAGGGAAAATACATGGTGTCAAGGCCAACAATAAACCAAAAATAAAGAAAAGCAATAAAATAAAGAAAGAACTTTCATTGACCAATAAATCTGCTATTTTTGCAGTGTTTCCTTCTTTTAGAGATGTTGCTATCTTGTCAAATAGACCGAGTGCAGCCCCTTTAAACTCAAAGGTTTTTTTGATGGGCTGGTAACAAATGCCTGCATCTGAGCATCCTTGAAACTCTATCTCAAGTGTATAATCACCTTTGACCTGTGATTCTATCTCTTTGGTAGGGATCGATACGATCAATTCTTTTTCATATACTTTGTCACCCTCAAAATCATGTGGTTCAGGTTTTGTTACGGTAAGTTCAACAAGAGAAGGAGAGATAACTCTATAATGTAATGTATTTTCATAGACATGAATTTTGTCTGCCATAATGATCTTTGCTTCTATGACATCATCTTTAAGTACGGCAGTCACTTGAAATGCTTCTTCAGGTGATAAAAACTTTTGTTTTTTTAATGCACTGTCAAAACCTGCAGAGGCAAAGGTACCTAAAAGGAAACTCAATAAGAGTAACTTTTTTACTAAATAATTCATTTTCTCTCTTTTATAGTAAACTTTTATAGTATTCTATTGTACTATTTGTGTATAAGCTGTGTAATAGTAGCCAAAGTTGAATAATAAAAGCTAAACAAGCATTACATTTAAAGGTAAAAAATGTCAAATCATCTAAAAAATGAATACTCACCTTACTTACAGCAACATGCTGAAAACCCTGTAGAGTGGTATCCATGGGGCGAAGAAGCCTTTGAAAAAGCACATAAAGAGAATAAAGCAATTTTTCTCTCCATTGGGTACAGTTCTTGTCATTGGTGCCATGTAATGGAAGATGAATCTTTTAAAGATGAAGCGACTGCAAAGATCTTAAATGAACATTTTGTTGCGATCAAAGTAGACAGAGAAGAGCGTCCAGATATTGATAAGCACTTTCAAGAAGTCTATCAGCTGATGAATCAGCGCCCGGGAGGCTGGCCGACTTCTATCTTCTTGACACAAGATCAGAAACCTTTCTACTCAGCAACCTATATACCTGATGAACCACGCTATGGCATGATGAGTTTTTCAAGCCTCCTGGAAGTCATCGCTGACAAATATACTAAAGAAAAAGATCTGCTTACAGAGAAAGCCGATGAAATACTCCGTTTTCTCAATCCTAAAGAAGACAAGATACAAGCCACAAAACTGGACTTAAGTATTATCAATAGATTTTCAGACCAAGCCAAACAACTTTTTGACAACCAAAATGGTGGTTTTAACAAAGCCCCTAAGTTTCCGCAAGCCTCTATGCTTGACCTGCTTTTAGATGTATATCGTATCTCAGGAGACAAAGAGACACGTAATATGGCACTGCTTTCACTTACTTCTATGGCAAAAGGTGGTTTGAGGGATCTGATAGAGGGTGGTTTTTGCCGTTACTCTACAGACAATGAATGGCTCATACCCCATTTTGAAAAAATGACCTATGATAATGCGCTGCTTTCAGAGGTCTACCTTAAAGCCTATCATGTAAGTGGAGATAAGTTTTATAAGTCAGTGGCATTTGAAACCATAGACTTTATGATAAAAAATATGAGTGAAGATGCTCTTTTTTATTCTGCTTCTGACGCAGACACAGAAGGTGAAGAAGGAAAGTACTTTGTCTATACCTATGAAAAAGCTTTAAAATCTTTTACAAAAGCGGGTATTCCAACTAAAGAACATACAGCACTCGCTAAGGCACTACATATTACGGAAGAAGGAAACTTTGAAGGCAAGAATATCGTACGTGTTGATGATCCTGCTAACCATAATATCCCATATTATGATCAAGCGATAGAGGCACTCAAAAAACGAAGAGAAAAACGTACTTATCCTTTTATAGACAAGAAAGTACTTGTCTCATGGAATGCCATGATGATCAAAAGTCTTTTTAAAGCTAGCCGTGTTGATAATGCCTACCTCAAACCTGCTATTAAATCACTTGATGCCCTGCTAGAGAGTATGTATATTAACTCCGAGCTCTTTCACTCTACACTCATGGGTAAAAAACCAAAGATCAAAGCATTTTTGGAAGACTATGCATACCTTGCAGAAACTCTTCTAGAAGCCTATGAGAGTACACTGGATGAAACCTACCTCATCACAGCTACCAAACTCACCAACAGTGCCATAGAGAAATACTTTGTTCAAGGCAAATGGAAATTCTCACGTGGAGAGTTTGAAACGAATGCAGATATTTATGACAGTTCCTACCCTTCTTCAGTAGCAACCATGCTTTCCGTACTTCACAGTATCTCTTCTTTAGTTGACAGTGTCTATAAGAAGTTTGTCTTTAAAACACTAGAGATCTACTCTTATGATGTAATGCGACAACCGATCTCTACCCCACGGATGAGCCGTATGGTCATCCGCTATTTAAAAGATGACATTATCATCAAAGCCAAAGAAGAGAAATTGCAAACACGTATAAAAGATCTAGACACTCTCCCTCATCCTTTTTCTCTTTTGAAAAATGACACCAATGACGGATTTATGCTCTGTAATTCCAACAGCTGTTTTGGACATGAAAAAGATTTTGATGGAGTACTTGAGGTACTAAAACGAAGGTAATGCGTACCTTACTGCTTTTTCTTCTCCCGCTATTTGTAAGCAGTCAAGAGATGCTCACACGCACGCAGGCACTTATGGGAACCTATGTCTCCATTACACTGCCTAAAATACACAATAATCAGATATCTGAATCATTTAAAAAGATCAGGCAGATAGAGTCAGCACTTTCAAGTTATGATGAAAGTGCTGCGCTTTACAAACTGAATCAGACCTATCACATTGACTACAATGTTGACCTGGCAAAAGCGTTAAGAGCCTCTAAAGCACTCTATGATGAGACAGACGGCTATTTTGATGTGACGATCGGCTCTATTTCTAAAAAACTTTACCGTTTTGGTGAGGAAAACAGTACCATTCCTTCTCAAAAAGCCCTTAATGAAGCTGTGTTAAACATTGAAGAGATCAACGTAGGAAAAGAGACGATTAGCACCCAAAAGAATATTACTCTTGATCTTGGAGGGATGGGCAAAGGGTTTGGGGTTGATCATGTAGCCACTTATCTGCAAGAGCAGAACATTACCCAAGGCATCATCGCACTCTCTGGAGATATCCGTTGTTTGGACCTGTGTGAATTTGGACTACAGTCACCATTTCAATCCTCTCCCTTTGCGCTGCTACGCTCACGCATACCTCAACTTTCTATCTCGACTTCAGGTACCTACAGACGCTATGTACACTCACAAGAGCATCATCACCTCATCAATCCAAAGCGTGCTACTCAGGGTAAAATATTTGTCTCTGTCTCACTCTTTACAAAGGCTAATAACACAAAGATAGATGCCTATGCCACAGCCGTTTCGGTTATGCCAAAAGAGAAAGCGTTTACCTTTTTGAGGAAGCACAAAGAGATAGGCTATATTGTCATGACCCATGATGGCACCGTTCACTACGGGAATCTAGATGGACTTGTCTCTTTAGAGTGGTTAGAGAAGAGCGAAAATGCTACTAACAGCAATACAAAAACAAACAATAATACAAAAGCAGCCATCAAAAGTAATTTAATCCATCCTGATGAGAACAAACCAAATGAGATCGAAAAATAGGCCAAAATATTTGCAAACGCCATGATAAACAACAAGATGGAGATTTTTTTGGAAAATGCTTTCGAGACCTTTGTACTAAAAAGTAAAAAGTGTGCCACAAGAAAGATAAGCATTCCTATACTCACCAGATGCGGGGTTGCAACCTCCATCAGACCATAGATGGACTTTGAAACAGGCACATGTATCATATTATCCAGTGTCGTACTGATACCCTCCTCTCCTAATCCTTGAGAAAGCAAAAAGAGCCAAATACCAGAGAATAAAATAGCCACAGTATATAGTAGCATATAGATTATGGGGATTTTATAAAGGTATAAGTTTTTCATAAAGTGAACAATCTTTTCATAATGCGAAGTGCAAAAAAGATCGCCAAAAGGTGTCCTGCTAAAAACGCAAAGATCCATACATATACAAATAACAGCGTACCCATATATGACACAAGTAACATCAACGGTGTCGCCAGTCCAATGATGAATATCAGATGTATAAGCCATTTTGTTGTTTTTTCTTCAGAAAAAAGTCGTATATACATAGTAGAGAGTATCATCAATGTAAAAAGTGACATAAATAGATCAATATGCACTTGAAGTAAAAGCGTATCAAGCAAGATCGGTTCTATAAACTCCTCTGCATTTCCATAGAGTGTGCTGGAGATAGTTGAGACATCACTTCCTATAAGCAAACCATGCAAGATCACATCAAAAAGCAGGTAGAAAAAGAGTGCTGCTGAGACACCCGTCATCAGTGTGTTCAGTAATGTAGAGTGCTCCAGGTCTTTACTGATAACAAACTTCATCTACTTACTCTTTAAGATGGTCTCATAGAGCGCTCTAGCTACCCGAGCACCTTCAGTAATAGATCGTGCAGAAAGTGTTGAACCACTGATCGTAGGAATATCTTTCCCAACTGTAAGTTTTGTTGTTCCACCTTTGTTTTGAAGTTGACTCATCCACGTATTACTTGGTATATACTCCGGCGGTTCTCCAAATGCCATAATTTCTGTAAATTTTAAAGTGCCGGAGTTGTCAAATGCATAAAGTACTGTAGCCTTCTTCGCTCTCACTTTTCTTGAGATAAGTACAGCATACCCTAATCTTTTTGTCTTACTTTTTATATCGTAGTAACGATAAATTTTAGTTCTCACAGCTGCTTTTGCTCTCGATTTCACCTGAGAAAACTGTTTTTTTGTCAGTATGATCTGCTTAGGGTCAATAGTGCTAACACCGGTAAATGAAGATTTTATCACATCATCAACAGATGTATTCGCTTTAGCAACACTCATTGGGGACAGAAGTATCCCCAAAAGCAGTATAAAAAAGATTTTTTTCATTGTGTATCCACGTATTAAAATATAAAGCCTAGACCAAAAGAAAATGTATTGTTATCTACATTATTCACTTCTTTCATTGCATAGTCAGCCTTAAGAACCACCTGATCTGCGGGGAAGAAATTTAATCCGATTGTAACAATTTCTGTCTGAAACTCGTCTTCATTCAATCCATCTACAGTCTTTTCTACTGGGTTATAGTTTTGGTATTGGGCAAAGACCGGTAATGTGTAATTAAGTCCCACTAAAGAAGAGATATCATAAGATGCATTTGCATAATATCCGCTTGCTTTTTCAACCGCTGCAGCGCTTAATTTTTCTGCACCGTCCAAGTTGCTCTGTGTGTAAAGTCCATACGCAGAGAATGGGCCGTTATCATAGATTGCATGGATATCAAACA
This sequence comes from Sulfurovum sp., assembly GCF_049668085.1. Classification (GTDB taxonomy): domain Bacteria; phylum Campylobacterota; class Campylobacteria; order Campylobacterales; family Sulfurovaceae; genus Sulfurovum. The sequence goes on from NZ_JBATIY010000084.1 coordinate 5,617, forward strand.
TTGTTGTTGTAAGTCCAGATATATCAGTATCGTCTTTAGTATTTGAACCTCCGCCATAATAGACAGAGGCACCGACCATAAGTCCATTGATACCTGTGTAATCAACACGACCAACAAAAGCAGGATCAAATGATGCATCCTTACTGGAACCGAGTCTCCCCTCTCTTATCCAAGAGCCACTTGGTGTTTTGGTGTCATCATTATTTAAATTCAATGCATTTACCACACCTGCTGTATACTCAATATCTGCATTCTCAAATCTACCATAGACAAGAGCTCCATTTTCATGCCAAGTGCTAGGGAGAAGGTATTTCTCAATTTCCGGTCTTTGCACAGTGTTAAAGAGTGTAGGCTCATGTCTAAGGTTCACAATTCCCATAGGTACAAGTACATGTCCAAGTCTTAAATTTGCTTCCTGACTAAGTAAAAAGTCAAGATAGAAAAACTCTACAACTACTTTACCGCCATCATTGGAATCAGCTCCATGTTCAAACTCTATCTCTGTATTCAGTACGATCCAGTCATTAAATTTATATCCAAAATAAGTGATAAATCTATAGACATCTGCATAGTCGTCCGTCCCTTCAGGATTTGCATAAAACATTTCACCATACCCCCCTATAGAGAGTGGATTTTTTGAAAAATACACTTTGGAGGCTGCTGGTCCCATACCATTATATGATTTATCTGTATCAACCAGTGTAAATCCAGCTGTTTGTGAAGCTAAAATCTCTTCTGTCAATACACTGTTTTGTTCCTCAAGTGCTTGAACTCTCTCTTCTAATGATGAAGCATAAACTCCTGTTGCCAATATAGTAGATAAGCTTAATGCTGTAGTTAATCTTTTCATTTGTAATTCCTTGTTTAAATATTGATAATAATTATCGTGATCGCAAATTATCGTATCTTAACTTAAACAATTATTAAAATGATAATAATTATTAATATATAAAAAATTATTATATAAGTCTATAAATTTTTGAAAATTTATATGCAATCTATCACAATGAAAAAGAATTTTGCTTAATAAGAGCAAATTCATATAACTTCATAAAAATATCATAGGTAAAATATACCTATCATTTTGTAGTGAACTTCAACATTCATAGTGAAATGAGGAAGCCCTACTTATATAGGTCAGTTATTTAAAAGTGGGAAGAAAGAGATATATATGCTTTTTTATAAAAGAAAAGATAGTTTGAATAGGCATAGACTAATCTTATAATAGATATAATCCCAATCATGATGAAAGAAAGCCTTAAAATATTTTCAGGGGACCTAAAAAACTCTTTTAGAGATCTCCTTCCTATTATCATTGTTGTTGCACTATTTCAAGGGGTTATCATCCGTACTGTGCCGGATAATCTCATCTCTATTGTCATAGGACTCACTATCGTTGCAGTAGGGTTGGCACTCTTTATCCGTGGTCTTGAATTGGGTATCTTCCCCATAGGTGAAGGATTGGCTGTTGACTTTGCCAAAAAAGGTTCACTTTTCTGGTTGCTGGCTTTTGCATTTACCATTGGGTTTTCAACCACTGTAGCAGAACCTGCTCTTATAGCGATAGCTGACAAAGCAGCAGTAATCAGTGATGGTAGAGTAGATGCATTTTTTCTGCGTATGACCGTTGCTTTTTCAGTTGGTTTTGCCATAGCCCTTGGTACTTACCGTATCCTTGTTGGTCATCCTATACAATACTATATCATCAGCGGATATATCATAGTGGTAGTGATCACCTTCTTTGCACCAAGAGAGATCATAGGCCTAGCATATGACTCTGGTGGTGTCACCACTTCAACAGTAACCGTACCGCTTGTCGCTGCTTTGGGAATTGGGCTTGCCTCTAGTATCAAAGGTCGAAACCCTGCCATTGACGGTTTTGGTCTGATAGCATTTGCCTCACTTATGCCTATGATATTTGTACAGGCCTATGGCATCCTAGTCTACTCCACATCCGCTACCGCTACAAAAGCTGTAGAGGTTGCAACTAAAGTTGTAGAGAAAGGAAAGGCAGTAGCATATCATTTTGACTGGATGAACATCTTCTGGGAACTGATAAATACCATTTTAGATGTGATACCCATACTCACAGTGATCTTCTTTTTTCAATATTTGGTCATTCGTAAATCTGTAGCACATTTACATAAGATCATAGTAGGGATCATACTGGTGATACTGGGGCTTTATGCTTTTATAGTAGGACTTGAAATGGGGCTCTTCCCTATAGGTGAGACCATAGCCTACCAACTGACTAATATGGATAACTACTTACTTATCTATCTTTTTGCTTTTCTCATAGGTTTTTCTACCACTATGGCAGAGCCTGCTCTTCTAGCCATAGCTATCAAAGCAGAAGAAATAAGTGAAGGGAACATTAAACAAAATATTCTTAGAATGGTAGTAGCATTTGGTGTTGCTATTGGTATTGCTTTGGGTTCTTATCGTATAGTAGCAGGTGATCCGATACACTACTATATCATTGTAGGATATATATTTGTCATCATGTTTACCTATTTTGCACCAAAATATATCATACCTATTGCATATGACAGTGGAGGTGTTACCACATCCACAGTTACTGTACCGTTAGTGGCTGCATTAGGCTTGGGTCTGGCAGAAAATCTAGAGTGGTGTGATCCGCTTATCGATGGGTTTGGGCTCATCGCCTTTGCATCACTCTTCCCTATGCTTACTGTAATGGGCTACGGTATACATGCAGAACGCTATAAAAAGAAGAAGCTCAAAGCAGAACAATCTACAAATGAAGGAGAAGCATCATGAAATTCACAGCACTTATCGCGATCATTGAAGATAAAGATGAAGAAGCAGCTATAGAAACGGCTAAAGAAGCCGGTGCAGGTTCGGTGACCATCATACATGGTAAAAGTATCGGACTTGAGGAGAAAAAAGTTTTCTTTGGTCTGACACTAGAAGAGAATGTATCAGTTTTACTCTTTGTCATGCCAAGGAAACTTTCACTACAGGTGATGCGGGAACTTCGTAGTAAGTTTGATCTTGACAATCCGGATACTATTGGTTTAGCATTCACTATGCCATTAAGTCATGTAGCCGGACTTGACACAAAAGAGTTGCACAAATTTGAACATGACATCAAATCGATGATATAAAGGAGAAACAAATGTTAGTAGAAAATGTAATGACACAAAAAGAGAAGTTGATAGTGATCTCAGCTATGTCAACGGTTAGAGAAGCTTTGAGTTTAATGAAAGCACATCAAGTACGTTCTGTTATTGTAGATAAAGGGACTAAAGATGGTGCGTATGGGCTTGTGACATTCAAAAACATTTTACAAAGTATTGTTGCTGAAGATGGAGATATCGACCTTCTCAATGTGTATGATATTGCATCAACTCCAGCCTTTTCCGTCTCCGCAAAACTTGATGTAAAGTATGCTGCAAGAATGATGGTACAGAACAGTATCAAACGTCTACTTGTTCTTGATAACAATGAACTACACGGTATCCTAACCATGACCGATATCATTGGTATCCTTATGGATAGTGTAGAATAAATTTATTTTTTCACAGCAGGAAAGGTCAGTATGAATGTACTACCTTCCCCTTTTTTAGACTCTAGTCCTAATTTGATATTATATTTTTTACAAATAGAAAGTACGATATTCAAACCAATCCCAAAGCCTCCACGCTCCTCATTTTCTCTATGATATCGAGTAAAAATATCATCTTGAACTTTTTTGTCTATCCCGATCCCCGTATCTTTCACTTTTAAAACATTATCTTTAAGCGTGATCAAAATACTATCACCTATATCAGAATACTTGATAGCATTAGAAAGTAAATTGTCTATAAGTCGATAAGAAGATGTTTTAGGCATATAAACTTCTGTTGGGTCAAGATCAAGTGTGATGTGTAAACGTTTAGAATCTATCAGTTCTTTTACATATTCGACTCTCTCTTGGACAATATCAGCAAAACACAATAACTCTGAAGGCTCTACTTTTCCTTCAAGTCGATAAGTCAAAGAACTATACATCACAGACAGTCTTTTAGCACTGGCTTCTAAGCGTTTTAGTTTTTTAGGTTCTATATCTTTTAGAGACTGTATAGTCATTAAAATAGCTGAGATTGGTGTGTTGAGTTCATGGGTCGTATCTGAAATAAAATTATCCAAAGATTCTATTTGTTCCCTCACCGGTCTTAAAAAAAGCCGTCCTAGGAAATACCCTACTATTCCCATCAATATATAGGAGAAGACCAAGTAACCTATGATCTTTATACGTAACTGCTGTAACGTATTGGAAAGATCATTTTCTTTTAACACAATATAATGTACACCTAAATGACTGCTCTTATCTTCAGTTACGGTGTAGCAACTCTTATCTTTAATGAAAAAATCTTTATCTGTCACTTCAAAATCATCAATTTCAGTATAGATAGGTTTTTTATCCTTATCATAATATCCTACTTGGAATCGGCAATGTTTTAACTCTTTTAAGAAATGGTTTCGACTTATCGTATCCATGACACCTTTTGTATCATTTTCCATAGCTCTCATCACAATGGACGAAGATAACATACGGCCTTGATACATCATTTCAAATTTCATAGCGCTTTGCATTGAAGTACGATTATTTTCAAAGAAAAGGTAGCCAATAATAGCGAGTAGTATAAATACTGATATTAGATAAACGGCTAAAAAACTAAAAAGTGATTTACGCTCATACGATGTTAAAACGATAACCTTCTCCTTTTATATTTTCAAAATATTCTTTTACAAACATTTTTCTCAAATTTTTTATATAGGTACGTATGGTCGCATGTGCAGGAACATTTTCATCATCCCATATATTTTCTATGATCTCGTCACAAGAGATGATCTTTCCTGTATTACGAATAAAATATTCTAAAACCTGTGCCTCTTTTTGTCTCATTTCTATCACACCGTCATTGACAAAAATCTGATGTGCCTTAGGGATGAACTTCATCCCATCAAACTCTATCTCTTCTTGTAAACGGTAGATCCTTATAATATGTTCTATGCGTGCATTGAGTTCTTCAAGTTCAAAAGGTTTTTTGAGGTAGTCATCTGCACCAAGATCAAATCCTTTTTTAAGATCATCGATCCCCGCAAGAGATGTGATGTATATAGCTGGAGTAGTATTGCCTATATCACGGAGGTATGAGAGTATTTCAAAGCCATCAATATTGGGAACATTTACATCTAAAAGCAGTAGTTCATAAGAACTCGAACCTATTGCATCCAATGCTTTTTCACCATCAAAAAAACACTCTACTTCATACCCTTTTTCTATGAGAAATTCTTCTATGATCTCCTGTAAGATCACATCGTCTTCAAGCAATAATATCTTCATACCAAACCTTTAATATAAATCGATCATATATTCTATCATACTCTTTGTGTAGAGGAGTACACAAAGAGTTTATGCTATAATCCCCTCATATCAAGGATCAACAATTCAGTACAGGGAAGCACTACATGCCAAGTCACAAAAAATTAACACTCTATTCGATCATCACTTTGGTTTTATTATCAGGATGCACACAAGTGGTAACAGCCCCTATTGATATTGCAGGTTCTGTTGTAGGTGCAACCATAGATGTTACAGGTTCTGCCATTGGTGCAGTTGCAGGTTCAGACGATGAAGAGGAAGAAGATTAATATCTCTGCGCGTTCTTAAATTCGGAAATCTCACTCTCTACCATCTCATCTATCATTCTGACATAAAGATCATTGATAAGATTAGGAGACAATCCAAGAGAAATAGCTTGTTCTCTTACATGAGCGATCACATCGTCTATTCTCTCCTCTGCTTTGACCTCTGCTACACTTGTTTTAAAGTGGGCTATCTGTTTAATATATTCATTTCGTTTGGCTATTAACTCAACGATCTCTTTATCTACGCTATCTATTTCATTTCTTGCTTCTTCAAGTGTGGTACACTTTTTAATTTCCATTATTATATCCTTAATTATGTCTCTATACTAGCTGTATTATAGCCTAAAAATATTCGAAATATATTTTGGATATATTGGATATAATTGTTATATGAAAAACAAAAAATATTTATTTCTAGCTTGTTTAAATACTACTGTTCTCTTGAGTAATCCTTTAAATACTCCAGATGATACAAATAGAACAAAAAGTCAAGAATGGATTCTTTTACCTTATGCATTTTCGAGTGATTCCACTGGTCTTGCAGGGGGAATAAGTGTAATAAAGGAAGGTTTATTTCAACCACAAACTACATTAATTGCTACTATATTTACAGGATTACCTAAGGATATCATTATCAATGGACAACCGGATGAAGCCGCTTTTTCTGGTGGATTCATCGCACTAGCAGACTATAAAGTCCCCTATACAGATAGACTCTTCTTTTCATTTATGGGTCTCAAAAGTTATTTTCCAAAAACACATTACTATATAGACGGTTCCAATAACTCAAATAAAGATGATGCCTATATCTCTTCAGGAGACACAAACTTTTTTGCTGCGACTTTAAAATATACTCTTCCTATTGGAGAAGGCAAAGAAAACCCTGATAATCTTTATACTTTGGAAAACGGTTTTTGTGTGGGTAGAGATGGATGTGGCAATGGTATACCCTTCGTAACAGGCCGAACATTTGTAGGACTAAAAGCATTTTTTCAAACCGATAATACAGACAACACTGACATGTGGAAAGACAGTATTTGGTGGAAAAATGGGACAGATGTACCAACATGGAATACCAATGGACTGAGACTTTTTCTTACCCATGACAATACAGATTTTGAAGTGAATCCAACTAGAGGATACCATTTCCAGCTACAATACTCAAAAGACTTTGGCAAAGGAGATTCACTACAAAGCTGGGATTTCTTAGAGTTTAAATACAATCATTATTTTGATCTTGATACATTCTCTTTTACCCAGCAAAATGTCCTTGCACTAAGTATGTGGACTGGATACTCTTTCTCTTGGGACAATGATCAAGAGATCTCTCCAGGTTTTAATGCACATCGTCCTCCTATGTGGGAGGGTGCTAGATTAGGAGGATTCAACCGGATGAGAGGCTATGATATGAACCGGTTTTCTGATAAAGCAGTATTTTATGCTGCTGCAGAGTATAGGGCTATCATTAAATACAACCCCCTAAAAGATAGCACTTGGTTCCCAGCTAAAGTAGAGTGGTTTCAAGTGGTTCCATTTGTAGAAGTAGGTAGAGTACATGATGAATACGATCTTGATCTTTTAAATGATATGAAATATGATGTTGGTATCAGTTTGCGTGCTCTTGTAAGTGAATTGCCAATACGACTTGAAGTTGCCTATGGGGAAGAAGGTACCTACATGTGGCTAATGGCGCAGCAACCATTTGATTTTTAGTTTCCTTTACAATAATCCTCAAAATAAAAAATAATCGTTTTTTATTTTCAATTTTATCATTAGGGGCAAAGCCCCTATGAATTGAAACAGAGTCTTACTCTACTTCAGCATCGATAACATCGTCATCGTCTGCTTTTTTTGCTTCCGGGTTTGCGCCGCCTTGTTCTTTAGCATACATAGCTTCCGCCAGTTTATGACTTTTTTCAGTCAAAGTTTTCACTTTTTCTTCTATCTGCTCTTTTGTTGCAGAGTCATCTTTAAGTGTCTCTTCAAGATCAGTAATAGCAGCTTCTATACTCTCTTTTTCTGCAGCATCAAAGTTCTCACCTAGATCAGTCAATGACTTTCTTGTTTGGTGAACCAATGCATCAGCCTGGTTTCTTGCTTCAACTACTTCTTTTCTTTTCTCATCTTCAGCTTTGTTCGCTTCAGCATCTTGAACCATTTTTTCGATCTCTTCATCAGAAAGTCCTGACGAACCAGTGATCTTGATCTCTTGAGATTTTCCAGTACCTTTGTCACTCGCAGAAACAGTTAAGATACCATTCGCATCGATGTCAAATGTAACTTCGATCTGTGGTACCCCTCTTGGCGCTGCAGGAATATCTCTAAGCTCGAACATACCAAGTGATTTGTTATCTTTAGAAAACTCTCTTTCACCTTGAAGTACATGGATGCTAACCGCTGGCTGGTTATCTTCAGCAGTTGAGAATACTTGTGATTTCTTCGCAGGAATAGTCGTTCCTTTTTCGATCACTTTCGTTGTTACTCCACCTAATGTTTCGATACCAAGACTCAATGGTGTTACATCAAGTAAAAGTACATCTTTCACATCACCTGCAAGTACACCACCTTGGATAGCCGCACCAAGTGCAACAACTTCATCCGGGTTAACAGATTTGTTAAGCTCTTTACCAAAGAATTTTTTCATCTCTTCTTGAACCAATGGTACTCTTGTAGAACCACCAACCATAACAACTTCATTGATATCAGAAGTGCTAAGACCGGCATCTTTAAGTACACCTTGTACCGTTTTGATCGTACTAGCTACCAGGTCACCGATGAGTGACTCAAATTTTGCTCTAGTGATTTTTGTCACTAAGTGTTTTGGTCCTGATGCATCTGCTGTGATAAACGGAAGGTTAATCTCAGTCTCCGTTGATGAAGAAAGCTCTTTTTTTGCTGTCTCTGCCGCATCTTTAACCCTTTGAAGTGCCATCACATCCGCTTTTACATCGATACCTGTCTCAGCTTTAAACTCATCTGCAACAAAATCGATAATTCTGTTATCAAAGTCATCACCACCAAGGAATGCATCTCCTCCTGTTGCCATAACTTCAACAACACCATCACCTGTTTCAAGTGCAGTAACATCAAATGTACCACCACCAAGGTCATATACTACGATCTGCTCTGATTCTTTTTTATCAAGACCGTATGCAAGTGCTGCTGATGTTGGTTCATTAATAATACGAAGCACATTAAGACCCGCGATCGTTCCCGCTTCTTTTGTTGCTTTTCTTTGTGCGTCATTGAAATATGCAGGTACAGTAACAACAGCATCAGTGATAGTCTCACCAAGGTATGCCTCTGCATCTTCTTTCATTTTCATAAGTACTTTTGCAGAGATCTCTTGAGGTGTATACGTTTTATCTGCTACTTCAATTGCACATGCACCAGCTCTATCTATAATATGGTATGGAAGCTTGCTTTGCGCCTCTTTAGCCTTATCTTCACTCATCATCAGACCCATAATTCTCTTAATAGAGTAAATTGTCTTTTCTGGGTTTGTGATCGCTTGTCTTTTTGCAGACTCACCTACGAGTACTTCACCTTTATCTGTAAACGCAACGATAGAAGGTGTAGTATTTTTACCTTCTTTGTTAGCGATGATCTTTGCTTCACCATTTTCAAACACTGCCATTGCAGAGTTTGTTGTTCCTAAATCTATTCCTAATACTTTTGCCATATTAAATCCTTAACTATTCTATTTTATTTTTATTTACAGGTAGAAACCATCGCTGGTCTCAAAATACGATCTTTTATCGTATACCCTTTTTGCATCACTTGAACTACATCACCTGTTTCATGCGCATCACTGTCGACTTGCATAATGGCTTGATGTACTTCCGGATCAAATTGACCTTCACAGTCCACCGCTTTAATGTGATTTTTTTCTAAAACCTTTTTGAGTTGTTCATGCGTAAGATTTACACCCTCTTTCATCTTTTCCAAGACTTCCGAGCCGTCTTCACTCTCTTCCATTGATGCCAATGCATTCTCAAAAGAGTCCATGACCGCCAAAATATCTTTTGCAAAACTTTCGTTTGCATAAGATACTGCATTCATTTTATCTTTCTCTAAACGTTTTTTAGAGTTTTCAAAGTCAGCATGCGCCCTAAGATATTTATCTTTGTAGTCCGCAGCTTCTGCAAGAGCAGCTTCAAGAGGATCAACTTCTACAGTTCCTTCTGCTTCTATTTGCTCTTCTTCTTCCTGAGACTCTTCAAGATCTTCATTCTCTTGACTCATTTACAGACCTCCTTATGTTATAAATATTGCATCTTAATATCTAATGCTTAAAATGATTATACAACATTGAGTGTATGTTTGTCAAGTAATAGTTGAGTGAAACTGACTAAACTTAATAAAAAGTGCAGATTGATAGCTTTCAATAGTATGTATAAACTAAAATTAAAAGGGTTTATAAGTGGTAACGCAAGAAAGATTTATCAGCCAAAAGGCTGATAAGGAATGAGATATTAGTTTCTGATACCAAGATCTGATTTGATAGTGTTCCATCTAGCAAGATCTGTATTCTTAAGATATCTCATAAGTCTTCTTCTTTGACCTACTAGTTTAAGTAGTCCAAGTCTTGAAGAGTGATCTTTTTTATTTGTTTTAAGGTGATCTGTTAAGTATGTAATTCTCTCTGTGATAAGAGCTACTTGTACTTCTGTAGAACCTGTATCGCCGTTTCCTCTAGCATATTTAGCAATTATTTCTGCTTTTTTCGCCTGATCTAAAGCCATAATGACCTCCTGATTGGTATAAAATCTCCAAAATTTACTTTGGGAACGCAATCATATCATAATAAGCTTAGATAACTATTGATTCATTTCATGCCTACTTTAATATAAATTAGAGTAAAATACTCCTAATTAAGTGAAAGGCTCTATTATGTTATTAACCCGTGCAAGTGAGTATGCTCTACTCTCTTTAGATGTTATACGAAAATCTGACAGTCCTATTGGTGCAGAACAGTTGGCAACTGAACTCTGTATCCCTAAAAGCTTTCTTGCAAAGATCTTACAAAATCTTGCAAAACAAGGAATCCTTGAATCACGTAAAGGAGCACATGGTGGATTTATCTTGGCTCAAGATGTCAATGAGATCAGTGTAAGTCATATCATCTTTGCTGCTGAAGGTAAGTCTCCAGCTGTGTTTGACTGTACAACTATAAATAACTGTCCTAATGGAACCATTGGAACTTGTGCCATCTCACCTTTTCTCATGAATTTCCAAACAAAAATAGATGACTTTTTAAATGGTTTAACGCTAGGTGACATACTTTAAGCCACACTAGCTACTCCTCCTTAGGGTCGATTCTATCGACCCTACAAGTACTTCATTGTATAATGCACTTATATTTTAACCTCAAAAAGGCATATTTTTATGAAACAACATGTTTACCACCTCTCACATATAGACCTTGACGGCTATGGTTGTCAATACCTCTCCCAACAATGTTTCGACACCATCGACTGCTATAATGCAAACTATGGTCCAGAAGTGCCGGCAAGAATGGGTGAGATCGTTAAAAAGATAGAACAAGATAAGTTCTTACATGGAGATGAGATCGAGGCACTTATTCTCATTACAGACCTTAACCTCACAACAAAAGAAGGTACTTGGATAGAAAAAGAAGCTGTACGTATCGGTGCGAAACTTCAACTACTTGACCACCATGCTACAGGAGCTTCCGCTGCTGAACGTTTTGCATGGTATAAGCTTGATACAACACGTTGTGCAACACTCATTACCTATGAATGGCTTCAACAACATTATGGTTTTGATAAAAACAATGACTTAGCCACTATCGTACAAGCGATCAATGCTATAGACATTTGGTTAAGTGATGATGCACTGTTTGAATATGGGAAAGTCATGCTTGGAATGATCTCTGGAGCAAGAGAAGTAAACCGTATCTTATTCCCTGCCCAAGACAGAGCCTTCAAACTCTCCCTTATTGAAGCAGCAAAACAAAGAGTCAATGAGGAAGATGCTCCAATCAAACTTGATGATGATCTACACCAGATCAAAAAAGCATTTTTCAAACAAGCAGAAAATAACACCAAAGACAACCTTGTTGCCTATTATGTCACAGACCTTTTGACTGCAGATAAACAACGTTTGACGATACACTATAAAGAATATAAAGGTATCCTTGGTTACAACGTAGGCAACACATCCATTATTGGCAATGCTTGTATGGTAGAAAATGATGACTATGACTTTTATATGGATATTAACTTTAGAGGAAACTTTTCACTTAGAAGTAATAACAAACTAGATGTCTCAAAAATGGCCTCTCACATCGGAAATGGTGGAGGGCATCCTAATGCAAGTGGTGGTAAAGTAGAAGGGTACAAAGATTCGTTTGTCTATGCAGATGTACGAAAATTCGTACAAGAGTATATTGACAAAAAATGTCAATAGATCCTTCTTCACTGATCTTTATATTAAATCTTCACTCTCGCCTCTAATGCACGCGAGAGTGACATCACATCTATGTTCTCTAATTCTACTCCTGTAGGTACACCTTGGGCTATCTTTGTGAAATGTATATCAAGACCTTTTAACTTATCTTCTATATAGAGTATCATGGTATCTGTAGCAATACTTGGAGGAAAAGCGAAAATCATTTCAGATACTCCCTCTACTGCATAAAACAAATGAGCTTCATCGAGATCACGTACTTCTGTCACTACATAGTAGACACCAT
>NZ_JBATIY010000085.1:0-83495 GCF_049668085.1 Sulfurovum sp.
AGTGGGGTATTTTTTTTCACTTTTGCTTTGGGAAGAAGTGTGTTGATATCATGAACCAATAGATCATATTTTGAAGTCCATATTTTCTTATGGAAGTCATATTCTAATGAAGAGAGTGTCAGATCTGAAAATGTTGAATCAACTTTGGCATTTGCTTTGAGTTTTTTTATAGATCCTTTAGCTATCTTCCCTTTGGTTTCAAGTGAAAATGAATTATTGACAGGGATTTTATATGGTGCCATTTTTTCTATGGCCTTAGGTGTCAATATCCCTTTATCGATGTGTAAGTCATGGGAAAAAGCTGTCCACTTGTGCCAAGTCAGGACTTTGCCAATTTTTGCAGAATCTGAAGGAAACCAATATAGCTTAACAAAACCTCTAAGTTTCCCTGTCGCATAATCAGGTTGTTTTAATAAAGTCAATACTTTCTCTAATGCAACTTTTTCAACAGTAATCTCAACTCCCTGATATACATAAAAACGAAGATCTCCATCCAAAGAATTACTTTTGGCCGTAATCCAAGCTTCTTTACTTTTCCCTTTCACTTTTCCTTGCAGGTCTAAAACACCTACAAGCTTATTTTTTGTCAATATACGCATATCTTTTACATCTAGATCATACTCCCCACTCCAGTCTTCGGAAAATAGGCTTACCAAAGCATTTTTTATCTGCAAGACAAATAAATTACTCTGTATATCTCCTACTAATTTAACATTTTCCCCCTCCAAGTTTCCATCTATTCTTCCATACACATAACTTTTTTCAGGCACAGTATAATCGTACAGTTCTTTCAGACGTTTAGGATTGAAATAGGACTTTTTAAGTTCAATATACCCATATATATCTTCTTGATCTCCACCCATATCAGGGATATTGATCTTCACATCTATTTTCCCGTGTGCGATGTCAGGATGTCCTGCGAGCTGTAAGATTTCAGAGAGTTGTGCATCTTTGATATTAAGTAAAATTTGCTGAGGAAGGTTTTCGATAATATTCAAACGGTAGTCTACTTTTGCATTCAGTGCAGTCCCGTTTCCATCGACATAGACTTCTTCAGGCATATATTTGAATTTTCCTTTGATATCTGCATTATTTACCTTCTTATTCTTATAGACAAACTGCTCGGTTTTTATATGATATACACCTTCATAGGAATCATTCAATAGATCGTACTGTGATACTTCGATATGTACATCGGCTTGCTTATCAATACTAAAGTCTAAACTTGATGTTCCATATTCAAGATCAAAGGTATTGATCTCCACAGGCATGCCTATCTTTTCTTCTAACTCTTTTTTGATGTAAGGCTTTAAGAGACTACTGCCTATGGGACTAAAAGTAAGAAAATAGAGGCCCACAATGGTGAGCAAGAGAAATAATAGTATCGAAGTAGTGATCTTAAGTAATTTATTCATGAAGTTATTATACTAAAATAACCATATAAGTGCTAGAATATCCCCATGCATTTTACATTTGGTTCGCCATACCTATTGGTTCTTCTTTTTCTGTTGCCTTGTTTTCTCTGGTGTAAACAATACAGTAAACCTTACTATTTCCCCAAGTTGTCATGGGTGACAAGACAGAGTCCTCTTTTAAGCTGGGAACCATGGCTCAAAATGGCACTGTTCACACTGATGGTCTTTGCCCTTGCCAAACCTTTTGTCTATGATGCCAGTGCTGATCAGCACAAAAAAGGACGGGATCTCATTCTGGCTATCGATGCAAGCGGTTCTATGGCACAGAGCGGGTTTGATGCAAAAGACAGGTTTCAAACCAAATATGCGATCACACAAACGCTCTCCAAAGACTTCATAGCAAAACGTTTTGATGACAACATGGGGGTTGTCGTTTTTGGTACCTTTGCTTACACAGCCTCGCCTCTGACCTATGACCTTGAATCTCTCTCTTACCTGTTGGAGATGACCAATGCTGGACTTGCCGGAGAGAGCACAGCTTTAGGTGATGCCATCATGCAGTCCATACGTACACTCTCTTATGGCCAAGCCAAAAATAAAGCGATTGTTTTACTCACAGACGGATACCATAATGCAGGGAAATCTTCCCCTAAAGAAGCAGTCAAAAAAGCAAAAGAGGCTGGCATCAAGATCTATACGATAGGTATAGGAAAGAAGTCTGATTATGATGTCTCTTTGCTAGAGACCATCGCGAAGCAAAGTGGTGCTAAAAGTTACGCCGCTTCTTCGGCAAAAGCCCTATCTCAAATCTATAAAGAGATCAATACTTTGGAACCCAGCGCGATCAGAAGCGAAAACTATCTCAATCAAAGACTGCTCATACAGTATCCTCTAGGTCTGGTATTTATCTTGCTTTTACTCTGGGTACTGGGTACAAAAAGGGCTGAAAAATGACACTTCTCACGCCAAGTTTTTTATGGTTGCTCCTTCCTTTAGCATTACTTTTATGGAGTAGTCCACGTAAACTGATCACATCTGTACACCTCATCATTCTTATGCTTATCGTACTGGCACTCAGCCGTCCAGTACAGAAAGAAGCGTTGCAAGAAGCAAGTATAGAAGCAAAAGATATCATTATCGCGCTGGATGTCTCTTATTCTATGAAGGCAGAGGACATAGCACCTACCCGTTATGATTTTGCCAAAGAGACCATTGCTGCTTTGCTTCAGCAAAACCCTGGTGACAACATCATGCTCATTGCATTTACAACCAACCCTCTGCTGCTCTCTCCTCCTACCACAGATCATACACTCATCAACATTGCATTGCAAAACCTTAATCCGGAGTTCATCCTGACCAAAGGGACCTCTCTGGAAAAGCTGTTTAAGAAACTGGCTTCCATGAAGATGGGGCACAAAAACCTCATCCTGATGACAGATGGAGGAGAAGAAGAAACCCTTGAGAAGCTGACTCCTCTTGTACAAAATGCTGATATCTCATTAAGCATCTTAGCCCTGGGAACCACACAGGGAACCACTATCAAGAACAAAGACGGCAGCCTGCTTAAAGACAAAGAGGGCAACCTTGTCATCTCTCGTGTCAATCCGCTTTTGGCATCTCTTGCTTCTTCCGTCTCGGGTGCCTACATTACCCCATCAAGCACAGCCACAGCAACCGCTGACAACCTCAATGATGCCCTGCAAAAAAATGAGAGTAACGCGCAAAATGTGCAGAAGATGCAGCGACATTACCTCGAGCTCTATCAGATACCTTTACTCTTGGCTCTTTTGTTATTCTTTATGGTACATACCCGTGCAGTCAAATACCTCCTCGTACTTTTTACCTTTTTCGGACTTCAGGCCGAAGCATCTATGCTTGACAACTACCATCTTCATAGTGCCTACAAAAGCTATAAAGGATCTGATCTCAACGAGACAAGAAGCCAGCTAAAACAGATTAAAGTGCGCTCCCTGCAAAGCCAAATATTGCTGGCCAATAGCTACTACAAGCAGCGTGCATTTAAAAAAGCCATACAGACCTATAAATCGATCCGTTCCACCTCGCCGAATATCAAACAGCAACTCTACTACAACATAGCCAATGCCTATGCTATGCTCGAATCGTATGATAAAGCCAAAATTTACTATACTAAAACATTACAATTGGGTGACGATGAAGATGCAAGATATAACCTGCAACTTGTGGCACTACTTAGTGACAAAAAGAGTGCAGACCTTGGCATCGCCCATCCTAAGTCACAAGATTCTTCTTCCAGCAAAAGTGAGTCCCAGGAAGGACAAGAGGAAAAAGAGTCAAGATCTGAAGATGAACCCAGTTCCGGAAGTGGTGGTGGGGGAGAGAGCCAGACACAAAAAGAGCAGGAAAAGAATAAACTCTTAAGTGATGGCAGTGAGGAACAACACCCGTTGGGTTCTAAGGTCTATGAGCTCATAAATGAAGGATACATACGTGAAAAACAACCTTGGTAAGACATATGCATGTTTAATCTTTTTCCTTCTGAGCTTCATATCGCTTCAGGCAGAAGATTTTACCTACGCTTTTAATGCAAATACTCAAAGTCCTTATGTCAAAGAACCCGTTATCCTTACGCTTGATGTGAATCAAACCAATCATGATGTCGTTCTGCTCTTTAACTTGACCATTAATAAGAGTGAAGATTACACGTTTCAAAGACTTGATATCAAAGAGACTGACAGCTATCACAATGCCAAAATACATTATGTTTATCTCATCTACCCTTTACGCTCCGGTGATATCAATGTAACATTCAACCTTCTCAAAAAGGTAACGACCGATGACAGTGTTGCCTACAGCTTCTCAGGAGACAGAGATAATGTAAAAGGACTGGTAACCGTTGATACCAATGTTATCTTGCCGCCGGTAGAACTGAAAGTGAAACCTTTACCTTCAGGGACAACACTTGTAGGCGATTTCACCCTGACGCACAGCATTAAAAAACACCAGGCCAAAGCGTACGAACCGCTGCCTTTTCAGGTACAGATCAAAGGTCTTGGGTACCCTCCACTGCTAGATACGCTTCTCCCTCAAGAGGGTAACTTTACACGCTTTACAGAAAAACCTATCGTTAACTCTTTTGCAAATACGGTAGGTACACAAAGTAATGTCACTTATCCTATGGCACTTTCTCACAGTACAAGCTTTACCCTTCCCCCTCTTGTACTCAAGGCTTTTAACCCTAAAACAGAAATAAGCTATACCCTCACGGTGCCTGAACAACACTTTGACATCCAGGAGGTAGTGACGGACAGTTTAGTTGATACTATAGACGCACCTGATATGCTAGAAGAGGACTGGTCCTGGCTCAGTACACTATTGGGTTATATAGTGGTATTTACTGCAGGATACCTGACTGCACTTAGTTGGAAATGGAAAAAGAAAAGTATCTCCAACACACGTCATCCGTTAATTCAAAAGATACAGGACTGTAAAGATGAAAAAGCTTTACTGCAAGTGCTTATCGCAGCAGACAATAAACGTTTTACCCCAAGTATAGAAAAATTGGAAGCTTCTTTATATGGAAATGGTAAAATTAATTTGAACAAAGTCAAACAAGAGGCAGAAGAACAGATATGAATGAACAAATAACTCTACTCAAAAAAGAACTAAGCAAGGCAGTTATCGGACAGGATGCGATGATAGAAGGTTTACTCATTGGACTGCTTTGTGATGGGCACATCCTTGTTGAAGGGGTACCAGGGCTAGCGAAGACCACTACCATCAATGCACTTTCCAGTGCCATAGGATTAGACTCTAAACGTATACAGTTCACTCCTGACCTCTTACCTTCTGACATCATCGGTGCACAGATCTATAATCCCGAAGACCATAGTTTCAGTATCAAAAAAGGGCCTCTTTTTACCCATCTCCTCCTGGCTGATGAGATCAACCGTGCCCCTGCCAAAGTACAGTCTGCCCTGCTTGAAGTGATGCAGGAGAGACAAGTCACCATTGCTGAAGAGACATTTAAACTTGACAGTCCTTTTCTGGTCATGGCCACACAGAACCCTATAGAGCAAGAGGGTGTTTATGCCCTTCCGGAAGCTCAATTGGACAGGTTTATGATGAAGATCGTTGTACAGCATAACAGTGAAGCAGAAGAGCTTGAGATCATGAGAAAAGCTGCCAGTAAGAGTTTTGGGGAAGTACAAGCGGTGCTTAGCATTCAAGAACTCCATGCGCTTCAGGATGAGATCAAAAACGTGCATGTAGACGAAGAACTTGAACGCTATATGGTACAGATCATCACTGCTACAAGGGAACCGGAGAGATTTGGATTAGAGAGCATTGCAGAAAACATCATGTTCGGGGCAAGTCCCAGAGCCTCGATAGACCTCTATAAAGCTTCTAAAGCGAAAGCCTTTTTACGTGGCAATGATTTTGTAAGCCCTGCAGACATAGGGTATGTGATCCACAATGTACTGCGTCACCGTATCGTTCTTTCTTATGAAGCAAGAGCCAAAGGTATACATACAGATGAGATCATCTCTACGATCATTGAGACGCTACCGATACCCTAATGAACGCAGCCCTTAAAGCCCTCCAACTCAAAGCGAGACATCAAGTCTATACTCTGCTTAGCGGACATAACCTCTCCAAGCTCCATGGAGAGGGGTATGACTTTTCAGAGTTGAGGGAGTATCAGATTGGTGATGATATCCGTAAGATAAACTGGACCATCACGGCAAAGCTCGGAAAACCCTATATAAAAGAGTTGCATGCCAACCGCGAACTCTCTGTTGTAGTAGCTGCATTCATGGATGCAAGCCTCTATTTTGGTCCAGGAAAGGCTAAACAGGAAAAGCTTACCGAGGTTGCCACACTCCTGGGCTATGCTGCGCAGCAGAACAGTGACCTTTTTACAGGATTAAGCTATACGAAGGAGAGCACTAACGCTACCCCTCCCACCAAACAATTGTATCACATAGAGCAGTTTTCCAAAACCCTTTTTGAAGCCTCACTGCTGAACACTAGCCTTGACTACCACACTGCTGTTCAAGACCTTTTTAGAAGACTTCACAAGCCTTCTCTTTTGTTTGTACTGAGCGACTTTTTAGAAGAGGTAGACCTGTCTCTCCTCTCACAAAAACATGAAGTCATTGCTGTCGTTATCAGGGACAGAGAAGAAGAAATGCCAAAAAGACTTGGAGAAGTAACACTCTCTTCTCCACAGGACAAGAAGAAGATGGACACCTATTTTGGTCAAAGAAGTATAGAGAAATATCTTGCAAAACTCAAAGAGAACGACGAAAAACTGGCTGAACATTTTGCCCGTTATGATATACGTTCTGTGAAGATCTTTACGGATGATGAGGTGGTAAGTAAACTTGTGGGGCTCTTCGTATAGATGTATTATTTTAAGATATCCTTATAACTTTTGTTTGCGTTGAATTTGAGTTTATTCTCAACTTTCATGATACGTTCATCACCTGATTTGTAGGCTTTCTTCAAACGTTTCATGATCTTGGTCTGTGCATTTTCTTTAGTGATCTTGTATTGTTTAAAGAATTTTTTCACGCCTATCCATCGCCCCTCATCCTCTTCGGTCACCACTTCATCCGTCATGACCTCTATGGCTTCTTCTACTTCATGAGACTTTTTTTGCTCCAATTGATGGACATAGAGTGTACGCATCTCGTAAAATGCCTCTTTGAGCAAGTCAATCTCCCCTTTAAGTGTAGTAGTGATCTGTTTATTGGATTTTTTGAGGTCCTTGACTGTACCTTTGAGTACAGAGATCGTCTCATCTTTGGCTTTGAGAAGTGCCTTGTAATCACGGGTATTAGCTTTGCTTTCAGAAGCAGGGGATGCTGCAGGAGACGTAGTTGACTTCTCCTCTACAGTTGTTTTCTTAGGGGTATTACTTGTCTCTTTGTCAACTACAATGTAAAGTTTTCCCTCTACATTCTTTGCTGTCAATATTCCTCTTTTGATCTTCGCATAGACCGCTTGTCTAGAGATACCAAGCTTTTGTGCATACTCTGCAGGCTTCATCAACTTTTCCATATCCATCCCTGTTTACAATTTTGTAAATGATAGCATAAGTTTAATGAAAGGTTTACAGGAAGCAATATTGATCGTTTGTCAAAAGAGAAAGTAATTGCTGTGCTTGTTTTTAGAAATATTTAAAAAAACCATGACTGAACTTCTATTTCATAGAAGCTTTTTCAGTGATGTATGCATGCAATGATGGTGATTGATCTACTTTTGTGTACCGTCAAGTACAGGGACAAAAAGACACTGTTCTATCGTTTCAGAAGTGATACGACCATTTTTCTTATAATAACGTGTGATGATATGATAATTTTCAGCCTCTTCCACAGGAGCCACTAAGATACCACCTTCAGCCAATTGTTCAAAAAGCACTTCAGGGATCTCTTTGGCTGTTGCAGAAAACAGGATACGTTCAAAAGGAGCGTACTGTTTCCACCCTCTTTGTCCATCGTCAAAACGTGTGATGATATTGTTTATCTCAAGTGCAGCAAAACGGGTTTTCGCTTCTTTAAGAAGCTCATCGATACGTTCTATCGTAAATACACGACGACAGATATTACTGAGTATTGCTGCCTGATAACCACTTCCGCAGCCGACTTCAAGTACTGAGTCAACACCTTTAAGTTCTAAGTGCTGTGTCATTTTGGCGACAGTCAAAGGAGAAGATATCCACTGGCTTGCGGCTAAAGGAAGGGCTTCTAGCTGGTAAGAAAGATGTTTAAACTGTGAGGGGACAAAGGTCTCTCTGTCAACAGCCAAAAATGCCTCTCTGACATGCTCATCCAATGCAAAGTGTTTTTCGATTTCTGTGACAAGATTTTGTCGCTGTCTAGCTTTTATCATACGTGTAAATACCTCATCCCCCAAATAATGCAGGCATTCTATCTAAAATCTAGTTAAAAAGGCTTTTGCGATTATGTATATTCCTCTAGTCCATCACTATATATCGACGCATTTTTTTGATTTCCCTGAAATCTATACTTCCCTCTACCGCCTCTAGTTTATCATTCATTATCACTTCTCCTGTAGGAGAAATAATGCAGGATGAACTTGCCATGTCTTCATCAGAAGAGTTTGAAACGATCACATAACACTGATTCATCACTGCCAGTGCTCGTGAAAGTACTTCCATGTGTGTTTTACGTAGCTTCCCCCATCTTGAAGGAACGATCACCACATCGGCACCCTCTACCTGCGCCCATAACTCTTTAAATCGTAACTCAAAACAGATAAGCAGCGCATACTTCACCCCTTCTATTTCAAATGGTTTGATTTTTTTCTTTTTCCCTGCCTGGAAATAGAGATCTTCATCACCAAGTTTAAAAAGTTTTACTTTCTCTTGCCTGTGTATAATTTTATGCTTATGGATCACCACCGCCTGGTTCACAAAATTATCTCCCTCTTCAAGGATAAGCGTTAAAACAACTATCTGCTCATTTACCTCTTTTTTCAGTGCTTTAAGCGCATTGGCTGAAAATTTTGCAGCCGTTGCCATATGCTCATAATCAAGCGCTGTCAAAAATACTTCGGGTGCAACAACAATGTGTTTGTCTTGATGTTCTTTTAAATGAAAGAGAAGAGTGTCCAGGTTTTCCTGATACCGTTTATGAGAAGGAAGCTGCAGAGTCACAACTTCCATAGTTTTAGGCATGTTTAACATAGTAAGACCTAAAAGTCGTCCAGATCCAGACTTCCTTTGGAGTAATTCGTTACATTCCCTTCAAAGAAGTTTGTCTTTTGGTCATTGAACTGCGAAAAGTTATCTACCCACTTAATAGGATGTTCTACATTATAGATCTTTTCCATACCTACTGCATGAAGTCTTTTGTCCGCAAGATACTTGATATACTGTTCGATAATATCATCTGTAAGTCCAAGTATCTGCCCTTGTGTAATATATGCACCCCATTCAGATTCAAGTTTTACCGCATCCCTAAACATCTGATATACTTCTTCCTCCAGCTCTTTAGTAAAAAGTTCCGGACGCTCTTTTTTAGTTGAATTGATCATGTTTTGGAACAAAAGAAGGTGTGTCACTTCATCTCTCTGGATAAAACGTATCATCTGTGCTGTTCCAAGCATCTTGTCTGAACGTGCCAGCGTATAAAGATACGCAAAACCACTATAAAAGTAAATACCTTCAAGAATTTGATTGGCAAACATCGCTTTCACAATGTTTGTATCTGTTGGATTATTTGAAAGCTCTTCATAAACGTTAGCAATAGCATCATTTTTAGTCTTCAGCATCATATCTCTTCGCCAGAGTTCATAGATCTCTTGAGAATTGGTCGATATACTGTCAACCATTACCGCATAACTCTGAGAATGCAATGCCTCTTCAAACGCCTGTCGTACCAAAATCAAGTTTACCTCTGGTGCAGTTATAAATGGGTTCAAGTTATCGATAATATTATTTGTCTGTAAAGAATCCATAAAGATAAGCTGCGCCAGTACTTTATCGTAAGCCGATTTCTCTGAATCTGTAAGATGTTTATAATCATTCACATCACGTGTCATATCCACTTCTTTTGGATACCACGAGTTATTCAGCATCATCTCCCAAAGGTTATACGCCCATTGATACTTAATATCATTGAGTTCAAATATCCCGGTAGGATCCCCACCAAATATCTTACGGTCGCTTGTTCTTTCTTCTGAGTCAGGGTTGTATATTCTTTTTCGTTCCATCTGTATACCTTGATAGTTTTTTCATCTATGTTTTTAAAACATTATACACATTTTGGCTGATTGTTTAGCCTGAATAAGTCCATGAATGATTGAGAAAAAGACAAACGCAAACTACTGTTTGAAATCGTAGCAGGTAGAGCCTTAAAACGCATTGGATATTTTAGTAATGAGGTAAGCTTATGATCAAAATGTAGCATGATCTAGAGATGCATATATAGATAAGGAAAAGAAGTAATAAGTGATTTTTGGCAACTTTCTAAGAAAAAATACTTAAAAAAAAGATACACATCCAAAATGGGAGACAGGGATGCAATAAAAATAAAAAGTTGCCTTGAAAACCCTGAGGATCTAAAGTGGGAAAAGGGAAAAGAACCCTTCAGGATTTTCATACTATTAGTATAGTCTCATAGTATGAAGTAAGTGTGAATTATTTTCCAAGAATACTATACTATAGCATAACTATTTTGGAATGGAGTTTAGAAATAAAGCAGCTTTTATATGTTTTGGAATGTTTGAGAAAAGGGTATCCAGAGAAGAATTCATGGATGCGAAATAAAATAAAAAGCTGCCTAGAAAACCATAGAGGCCTATATAAAAGGGAGGAGGAGAGCCTCTATGTTTTCATGTTGATATTGTACTTTTCCTGTGTGTACTTATTGTGGAACCTACAGATAAGAACAACAGTAATCAGTAATTGTTTTCACATTTACCAGAAATTTACTGTTTGCTGGTACATCAAAAGACTCTCCGCCATTGATGCTGACCCATACATCACTTCCTGGTAATTTTACTTCCAGTTCTCCAGATGTGATCTCCATTAACTCTGCTGCTGCAGTACCAAATTCATACTCACCAGGCAACATAAATCCTAATGTTTTTTTACTTCCATCTGCAAAATTTACCGTACGGCTTGTAACGTTCCCATCAAAATAGCTGTTACCCTCTAGTTCTACACTTACATTTTCAAAACTTTTCATCATAATTTCCTTTTTTGAGTTGGATTATAGCTAAATCATACTACTATTACATAGTTAAAACCAAAAGCGTATTGAGAGGTATTTGTATGAAAAAACTATTATATATTACAGACCAAGATGAATACATGGATCATAGTTTCATAGCTCCTTTGTTTGAAACATATCTGAAAAAGCATTTAACGGTTGACATTGTCTATTTTACAGAATTTAAATCTGACTTTGAACAAAAAGACTCGCATAGATTTACTATGCCTACAAGATACAAAAATATACTTCTTGATGAACTGAACAGAAATGATGTTCCTATTGATAGTTATGACTATATCATGGTTAGAAACGATATAAGTCTCATGCAACATGTACTCGAAGAAAAAAAGAAATACCATTATAAAACCGCTTTTAGACTCTCCATTCCAAAAAGAAGAGTACAGATCAGATGCTGTATCGCTGAGGGAGAGACCACTTTTTTAGACAAGATGACAGATAAGTTTAAAACGTTTAATGAAACAAAGATCATCAATGAGTGTGATGCATTTTTGCCCACTTCCCCAAGTATGCACAAAGAGTTTTTCCCTCATGTTACGACAAAAACCATTATTTGCCCTCCAGGAATAGATCCGAAGATGCTCCATCCAAACATACAACACAGAGGAGAAGAAAAAAGATTCTTCTACTCAGGAACGTTGGACAAAGTAAGAGAATTTGAAACGGTTTTAGATGCATTTTCACAACTGGATTCCGCTACTTGGAAACTTATTATTTCAACCAGAGACCCTCAGTATGCACATCAACTGGTTAGTCAATACAAAGGATTTGAAAACAACATTGAAATTCACAATGCAAAAACGAAAGATGCGTTGCTCGATCTCATTGCCAAAGCAGATATAGGTGTGGCTCTTTTACCAGATTACCCCGTCTATAATACTTCAACGCCTGTCAAAATATTTGACTATTACACTTCTGCCATTCCTTGTATCATGACAGGTACTGAGCATACCAACACGGTCTTTACAGATTGTAATGATGCTTGGTTCAGCAAGTTTGAACGTGATGCGATAAAAGAAAAACTCGAATATATCATCTCTTTAAGTAAAGACTCTATCACTGAAGTCGGGATTAAGGGTCAAAAAAGATTATTGGACATAAAAAATTATGAAAAGATCGCTGAAGATATCGCGATGAAATTAGAGGCACTTTAAAAGAATATGGAGAAGCATACAGTGAAACAAAAACATTATGATGTTTTAATCGTAGGGGGAGGAATCTCCGGAACAGCTCTTTTTTATGAGTTAGCAAAATACACAAATGTTAAATCTATGTGTCTGCTTGAGAAATATGAAGCCTTATCGACCCTGAATTCTAAAGGCACAAGTAACTCTCAAACGATACATATAGGAGACATAGAAACAAACTATACGCTAGAAAAGGCAAAGGTTACCAAAAGAACAGCAAAAATGGTAGAAAAATTTTGTCTACAGTATGGTCTTGAAGATAAGATAATGTTTGCGCATCAAAAAATGGCGCTGGGTGTGGGTAAAAAAGAAGTACGTTTTATTGAGAACAGATACCATGAATTTAAAGAATTGTTTCCCTATCTTGAACTTTGGGATGTTGAAAAATTAAAAGAATTGGAACCAAAGGTTGTTTACGCAGATAAAGAACAGACAAAGATACGCCCGGAGCCTATCGTCGCTATGGGAACATCCACACAATACACTACTGTTGACTTCGGGGCTATGTCTGAAGCCTTGGCCAATGAGGCACAAGAAGCATCTGATGCGACTACTGACATCTTCTATCATTCACAAGTTGAGACAATTGAAGAGCTGGAAGATAAAACATTTAAAGTATTGACTACTAAAGGCGAAGAGTATACGGCAAATTTTGTTGTGGTAAATGCAGGTGCACATTCACTCTTTTTAGCCCATCAAATGGGCTATGGAACACATATGGGTTGTTTACCCATGGCAGGTAGTTTTTATATGACCGATGGAAATTTTCTCAACGGTAAGGTCTACATGGTTCAAAACAATAAACTTCCTTTTGCTGCACTGCATGGAGATCCGGATATTTTGGCTGAAGGGAAAACTAGGTTTGGTCCAACAGCACTTATGCTGCCAAAACTTGAAAGATTTAAACCTGGCACCTATTTAGATTTTTGGAAGACCCTAAATTTTGACTCAAAAATAGTCAAAATATTTTGGGACCTGCTTAAAGACAGCGATATTAGAAATTACGTATTTAAAAACTTTTTATTTGAAGTGCCATTTATCAACAAAAAATTATTTGTGCAGGATGCAAGAAAGATCGTTCCTTCCTTAAGTGTAGAGGAGATCACCTATGCAAAAGGATTTGGAGGCGTTAGACCACAGGTTCTAGACAAAGAAAAAGAGAAGCTCATGCTCGGTGAAGCTTCTATCAATCCAGGTAACGGTCTGATCTTCAACATGACGCCAAGTCCTGGTGCGACATCATGTTTGGGGAATGCAGAAAGAGACCTTAAGGTAATCGTAGATTTCCTTGACTTAACGTTCGATGAGGCACAATTCTTAAAAGACCTGACGGAGTAGAAGAGTACACATACATTCTACACCTCTATGTTATCATTTGCTATATGTACACAGGGAAGGGCTTTCATTCCGTAAACATTGATCTTAAAAAATTAAAGTTATGATAGTCTCTTAACTTTGGCTATAATGAAAAAAAGTCAGAATAAGGAATTAGCTGATGCAAAAAAACACAATCACTTTAACGAACAACAATACAGGGGAAACATACGAATATAATATCTTAGAGGCTACAAGAGGTCCTTCTGTGGTAGATATACGTACTTTTTTTAAAGATACAGGTATGTTTACTTTTGATCCTGGATACACCTCTACGGCAAGTTGTGAATCTAAAATCACCTTTATTGATGGAGGAAAAGGAGAATTACGCTACCGAAGCTTTCCTATAGAAGATCTAGCAACAGAACATACTTACCTGGAAACATGTTTTCTTCTTCTCAACAGTCGTCTCCCCACTAAAGAAGAACTTACTGATTTCGATCTAGAGATACGTCACCGTGCATTTTTGCATGAAGGGTTACGTCACCTTTTTAATGCCTTTCCGGACAATGCCCACCCTATGGCAACACTCTCTGCCTCTGTTACTGCACTTGCTACCTTTTACAATGATCACCTGGACATGGAACATGAAGAAGAGTATTTGGAGATGGCACATCGCATTATTTCAAAGATCCCTACCATTGCAGCGTTTGCTTACAGACACTCCATAGGTACACCTTTTATACAACCTGATATAGATCTGGGTTTTACAGAAAACTTTTTAACGATGATGCGTGCCTACCCTGGAGGGAAAATGCACCTCTCTCCCAATGGGCATGATAAAATAAAAGAAGTAGAAATACGTGCTATGGATACCATTTTTACGCTACATGCCGACCATGAACAAAATGCTTCAACCACGGTAGTAAGAAATGTAGCTTCCACAGGTGCCCATCCTTATGTGGCCATATCTTCAGGTATCTCTGCACTTTGGGGACGTGCTCATGGTGGGGCAAATGAGTCCGTCATAGCCCAGCTTGAATATATAGGAAGCGTCGAAAATGTAGAAGCGTTCATCAAAAGAGCAAAAGACCCCAATGACAACTTTAGACTTATGGGTTTTGGACACAGAGTCTACAAAAACTTTGACCCGCGTGCCAAGATCCTCAAAGGATTGCAAGATGAACTCAAAGCTGAGCTCAACCTCGATTCAGAACTCATGGCCATCGCAAGTAAAATAGAAGAGATCGCTCTCAATGATGAGTATTTTGTTTCACGTAAACTCTATCCTAATATAGACTTTTATTCAGGTGTTATTTTAACGGCACTTCAAATACCAAAATCTATGTTCACCCCAATCTTTGTTATAGGACGAACGGTAGGATGGATCACCCAATGGATAGAGTTCAAACAAGACAAAACATCCAAAATTGCAAGACCAAGACAACTCTACACAGGTGACTAAGAAATACTATCATTTTATCGTCAAAATGGCCTCTTCTTAGTGGCCAAAATAAGCGCTTTTTTTATTTTTTTCATATCAGAGGTTAAAAAAGGGTTTAAAGTGTGTTATTTTTTGAGTTAGATAGATTGATGGTGATTTTAGGGCTTTTATTCACTTTTCCATTCATTTCAATAATATATTTACTTCAAAAAAGTCAAATAGCTATAAAATCTAATTTCCCTCGTTAGCAATTTGCATTTTTATTTTATGTATATCGGTACGATGCTTTTTTTGGGTTTGTTTTTTTCTTTTGTTGCATCAACAAAGAAAAAAAGGAATGAAGAAGAAAGGGGAGTAAAAGATTTAAAAAGAGAAATATTCAGTTCTTCATTTCCAGACACCGTTTGAAAACAAAATTAAATTACAGATCCAGCTTTAATTCATAACAGTCATCACTTGTCAATCCACTGTCATCATTTTTCAAGACAACATTAGACAATTCAGTATACTTTTTATAAATTTTATCGCCATTAAGTACAATAAAGTCTTGTAGATCTTGTCTATGCTTTCTAGTATTGGCAGACATGTATATCTTATCAAGAGTTCTACCCATATAAGCAAACACTTGACGATCCTTTTCAGAAATTGCTTCATGCCCCAGGATGTAATCTAACTGTGTCTTTACATTTTCTGCTCTTGAAAAGAGTATTGATGCATCTAGTATATTCATTTTCTACCTCTGTCAATTAGTTGAGTCTACTGACAACCTACACACTCTTGTGAACGATCTTCAACATCACCAGAAGATTCAGGCGACTGAGATCTCAAATAATAGGTAGACTTCAATCCAAACTTCCAAGCATTCATATAGATCTCATTCAAGTATTTACCACTCGCTTTGTCAAGCGTGATGAAGATGTTAAGACTTTGTCCCTGGTCTAACCATTTCTGTCTGATCGCCCCTGCTTTAATAAGCGCATTTTGATCTAGGTCATAACTTGGTGTATAGTACTGCCAGGTATCTGCTGAAAGGTTCGGAGCCACTACAGGAATCAGCCCTGAAAGGTTCTCTTCAAACCATTTTCTTTTATAGACAGGCTCTATGGCTTGCGTTGTCCCTGTCAAGATAGAGATAGAACTCGTCGGTGCAATAGCCATAAGATATCCATTTCTCATACCATCTGTTTTTACTTTCTCTTTGAGTGCTTGCCAGTCATGACTGTAACCAAAGAGTCCACCTCTGTCAACCAGTTTACAAGCATTTTCATTTGCCTTGTCTATCGGGAAAATACCTTTAGACCAGTCCGAACCTTCAAAGGTTGGGTATCGACCTTTTTCCAAAGCAAGATTACTTGATGCTTCAATAGTATAGTAAGAGAATGATTCCATTACTTCATCTACTTTTGTAAAGTGCTCATGGCTTCCCCACTCTATCTGTGACTCTGCAAGCATTTGAGCTTCACCCATTACTCCAAGGCCTATAGATCTTGACTTTTCATTGGTCCTCTTTACTTTAGCCAGAGGATAGAAGTTTAAGTCAATCACATTGTCAAGCATACGGATCGCTGTTGGCACAACACGCTCTAGATCTTCTTGTGTATGTACTTTAGAAAGGTTGACAGATGCAAGGTTACATACCGCCGTGTCTCCATCCGTTTTCTCTTTATCTACTATCCAGATCTGTTTACCATTTAGGCTGTCAAGTGCTGTCACTTTCTTAGCAGGCTTTGTTGTTCCATTGTCAACAGTAAGCATCGTATTTTCATCATAGGCTTCCTGGCTTCCATCTTCAAATGTAAACCGTGTTTTGTATGTATTCGGTCCTGTATTTTGGAAGATCTCTGTACAAAGGTTCGTACTTCTAATAACACCTACATGTTTGTTAGGATTTGCTTTATTCGCAGTATCTTTAAATGTAAGGAATGGATTTCCTGTCTCAAAATAAGAACGAAGCATCTCTTTCCAAAGACTCTTTGCAGAGATTCTCTCTCTAGTAATATTGTCATCTGAATTTTCAAGTTCTATATAACGTGCTTCAAATGCATCACCGTAGAGTGTTGTCAGTTCTGTCACTTCAAATGGATCAAAAAGTGTCCACATCTCATCTGCTTCAACTCTTTTCATAAAGAGATCATTAAGCCATATTGCAGGGAAAAGATCATGTGCTCTACGACGTTCCTCTCCTGAATTTTTCTTCAAGTCAAGGAAGTCACGAATGTCAACATGCCATGGCTCTATGTAAACAGCTATAGCTCCTTTACGTGTACCAAGTTGGTCAACAGCTATGGCAACATCATTGGCGATCTTGAGGAAAGGTACGATACCTCCCGCAGCATGTTTATGCCCATCGATGTATGAACCCATACCACGAACCAAAGACCAGTCCCAACCGATCCCTCCACCAAATTTGGAAAGCAGTGCCATCTCTTTGTATCCGTCAAAGATACCTTCAATGTTGTCAGGTGTTGACCCGATGTAACAAGAGCTTAGCTGATGTCTTGGTGTTCTTGCATTTGACAAGGTTGGTGTTGCTGCCATCACTTCAAACTTACTCAAGATATCATAAAACTTTTTCGCCCATGTTTGACAATCAAACTCATTTTGTGCCAAGAACATTGCTACACCCATAAAGAGTTGTTGAGGCAACTCTATAGGTGTGCCACTACGATCTTTTAGTAAATATCTGTCATACAATGTGCGGATACCTAAATATGTAAACTGTAGATCACGTTCAGGTTTAATGTAATCATTAAGATCATCAAGATCATATTTATCTTTTAATCCAAGAACGATACGTCCCTCTTTCTCTCCACGCTCAAAATGTTCACGTAAATGATTATAGCCTGTAAAGCCCGTTACCTTATGATAGATATCATAGAGGAAAAGTCTTGAAGCAACAAATGTCCAGTCTGGTCTGTCAATGTCTATCTTGTCAACCGCTGTTTTGATCAGTGTCTGCTGAATCTCTTCAGAACTGATCATGTCACGAAACTGGAGTTTGGCATCTACTTCAAGTTCACTTTGACTTACGCGTATAAGTCCTTCTACTGATGCCGCCGTATACTTTTGAATCTTTGCTACATCTAAAGTTTCTACTCTACCATTTCGTTTTACAACTCTGATCATATTTCCCTGTCCTTTTAGCTTGCTTTGTCATCTTATTTTCATGACAATGATTAATCCGATTTTACTCAAATTTACCTTGTGTATTTTTGAAAAGTTGTATCATTTTTAGACATCTTTTTTATAAGATTTAGTGATAGTTTTTGAAAGGGTGCCTGAGTGGGGAGTTTCGAAAAAATAAGATTTATTTATATAAAAAAAGAGTGCTGAAAGTAACACAAATATCTGACTTTTATCGTGGACAAAATGCCCACGATAGAAGCTATTTAAATACTCTTTTAAAAATAGCATCTACATTTTTAGTATAGTAATCAAAGTTGAAACACTCTCTGATCTGCTCTTCAGAGAGTTTAGATCTTAATTCTTCATCTGCGAGTAAATGCCCTAAGTATAACGATTCACCTTTATCATTGGTAGTTGGTTTCCCTTGCTTAATTTCATCCCAAACTTTCATAGCGTTTCTTTGGACAATTTTATATGCGTCTTCTCTACTTACACCCTCTTTAGGAAGCTCTAGAAGTACTCTTTGAGAGAAAACAAGTCCACCAGTAAGGTTAAGGTTTCTCATCATGTTCTCAGGCATTACAGTTAAGTTTGCAATAACATTGTTCATTCTGTGCATCATAAAGTCTGTAGTGATAAATGCATCTGGAAGCCAAAATCTTTCAGTAGATGAGTGAGAGATATCTCTTTCATGCCATAATGCAACGTTTTCCATAGCTGGCGCAGCATAGGATCTAATCATTCTGGCAAGACCTGTGATGTTTTCAGTAAGGATCGGATTTCTTTTATGTGGCATAGCGGAAGATCCCTTTTGCCCTTTAGCAAAGAATTCTTCAGCTTCATACACTTCTGTTCTTTGTAAGTGTCTCACTTGTACTGCAAACTTTTCGATAGATGAAGCCAGAAGAGCTAAAGTAGTTGCCAACCTTGCATATCTATCTCTATGAATTACTTGATTTGAGCAAGGTTCAGGTTTTAACCCTAATTCTGCCATTGCTAACTCTTCAAGTTCTAGTGGAGCGTGTGCAAAGTTACCCATAGCACCAGAAATTTGTCCCACACAAATAACTTCCATAGTCTCCTCTAAGTTCTTTAAATGTCTAGCCATCTCATCATACCAAACGGCTAAAGTTAAACCGAATGTGATAGGCTCACCATGTATACCATGGCTTCTTCCTACCATAAGCGTCATCTTGTGTTCTTCCGCTCTTTTTTGAATGGATACCATGAGCATTTTTGTATCTTCTATGATGATTTCCAGTGAAGCCTTCATTTGCAGTGCGACACCTGTATCAACTGCATCTGAACTGGTCATACCATAGTGGAACCATCTAGACTCTTCTCCAAGACTTTCACTGACACTTGTATTAAAAGCGATCAGATCATGTTTTGTTACAGCTTCTATCTCTTCTATTCTCTCAACTGAGAATGTAGCATTATTGACAATCTTTTGACAATCATCATCAGATATAAGCCCTAACTTGTTCCAGGCTTTGACAGCCGCTTTTTCAACTTCAAGCCATGCTGCATATCTTGCATGTTGTGTCCAGTGTTTTGTCATCTCTTCTCTTGCATATCTTTCTACCATTGCATACCTTTATCTGTATAAATATTTGATACAATTCTACCAAAATAGCAGTTATACTGAGATGAATTATAACTACTGAAATAAGTCAACTTTGACAATCAACTAAATATAACTGTACACTGTATCATAAGTTGTTTCCATGACAACGAAAGTTTTGGATTATGTCAAAATTGTCTAACAATAAAAGTAAGGTAAAATCATATGCCATTTGTCAAAGAGAAGTTTACAGTACCAAAGAAGATGCCCGCTTTCCTCTTTATCATGCGCACATTCAACTTTACACAGGGACAAGCACAACGTGTCTTGGCTAAAGGCAGATTACTTGTCAATGGTATGTCAATATTTAATACTGGAGAGTCCATAGAAGGTGAAGTAGAAGTGGTCTATTTTAAAGCTTCTTCAAGAGGGGAAAAACCTCTGTTTCATAATAAAGACTTTATGGTCTTTGAAAAATACTCAGGTACTTTAGTACACCCTAATACCATGGCAACACCATACTCCCTGCTGGATGAGATTCGAACTATTGCTGGTGATGATGCCAATGCTGTTCACCGTATAGATATGGAAACATCTGGATTACTGTTGGCGAGTAAACACAAAAGGTCAGAGTCCTATCTGAAAGGTTCTTTTGAGAACAGAAGTATTAAGAAGTCTTACCTTGCATGGGTTGATGGTAAACTCACAGAACCCTTTTCATCAAGTAAGAAAATCAAGATAAACAATGACTACAGTCAAACCAAACACAAGGTCTTTATCTCTGAAGAAGGCAAAGTTTCACATACAGACTTTATCCCACTTGAATATGATGCACAACTTCATGCTACCCTAGTAGCATGTTATCCTCATACAGGAAGAACCCATCAGATCAGAGTGCATTTGTTTCACGTGAAACATCCTATTTTAGGAGACCCTATATATGGTACAACCTTTGAAACTGCCAATGCATATTTGGAAGATGAACTAAGCCAAGAAGAACGCATGGAAAAAACCGGAGCAAGTAGGCTTATGCTTCATGCCCAAAGCCTATCTTTCAATATGGGGTCAAGATTTCATATTGAAAGTAAAATCGATTTTGCTGACATGAAAGAGTTGATCTGCCTGAAGGATAAAAGAGCTTTTAATATCCAATAAAAGCACTAGTAAGCACTATAGATTTTAATATAAATTATATATTTAAAACATTATTTTCTAAGCAATAAATACTTAAAAAATAATCTCTCTTTCATGAAACTCAAATCAGTAAATATACACAAGAATAACTATTTATACCTCTCAAACCAATTCTCTTTACCATTCTTCATAAAAATCTTTTACTCTAAAAAAGTCATTATCAGTTCATCTGATTTTACATTAAATAACAAGATAGAAATAGATTGGTTTCACGTGAAACATCCTATTGATGATATATTTTTTTATAGTAATTTAGAGAACAGATACATTTTAAAATTGAATTTATATAGCCAATTTAATCAAGTATTTATACATGAGATTTCATACAAACACTATCATGTTTTTATTATTTTATTACATCTAAATTCAAGTTTATACATTAAAGAATTTAACTAGATTAAATTCTTTTTATTAAGCTATAAGATGGCCATAACAAAGAAAAAGTTTTATCATTTTTTACAACTTAAAGATACCATTACTGAAATAGATCTTCCAATTGAATTCTAATCCTTAGCTATGTTTTTTCACTTTTTTTAAATTTTTACAATAGCTTTTAACATACAAATAAAATAGATTATTTCTTCAAAAACTTTTTATATTTCTTATAAATGAATACCTATGCGTTTCACGTGAAACAATTTTTTCCATATGACTTTTTATAACTTGTATACATTCAGAATGACTTGTAAATATAAAAACATAACTTGAAGATAGGGGTATACATAAAATATAATATATACACTTTCCAGTATAAAAAAAGTATCTGCACAAATATATTTAATTCCAAAATATGTACAAGCTATTCTATAAATGGTGAAAGACTTGATCTATAGTTATACTCTGCAACAGACTTATTTCATCCTTTAATCTTTATACTTGACATAGGCTTTTTGTCACTAAGATAAAATACCCACTTATTAGAAATGAACTCATAAGATGATTTTTGTGCAGATAGACTTCTTTGATATTATAGTAAGAGTCCTTCATATATTTATGCATTAAACCATGAAGGATCAAAAAGTCAGCATAACCACATATAGTACAGAAAAGTATTTTTTATAAAGTAGAAGAGGGTAATGAACGGTAGGAAAACAAAAGTGTTTGAAAGATAAGAAAGAAAATACTACAAGGACAAAAAGAATTCTACTTCTCTTCATCACTCCGAGACTCATAGATAAACCAACCAACTCCAATGACAGCAACAATGACTATAAATCCCAACATAAAAAGTTCCAAACTCGGCATTATACTTCTCCTTCTAATTCTTGTTCTCTTAACTGCCCACAAGCCGCTGAAATATCCAACCCTTTAGACTCACGGATCGTACAATGCAAACCTCTCTTCGTGAGATATTCCTGGAACTCTTTCATATCTTTTTCACTTGGACGTTTGAATTCAGTACCACCATATGGATTAAAATAGATCAAGTTCACCTTGGCTTTAATGCCATCTAAAAGAGATAGTAATTTCTTTGCTGCTGAGATATCATCATTGACATCCTTGATGACAAGATATTCGAACATGACTCTTTTCCTAGCATTGACAGGAAAGTTTTTCACTGCTGTTATAATTGAACCAATGTTGTACGCTTTGTTAATAGGCATCAACTGTTGTCTTAACTCATCATCAACTGCATGGAGTGAGATAGCCAGATTCACTCCTAGGTCCATCTTGCCTAGTCTTTCAATCTTAGTACTCAATCCAGAGGTAGAGATCGTTTGTCTATGTGTGGCTATTGCCATACCTTCAGGATCTGCAAAGATCTTCACTGACTTTGCAACCTCTGTTAGGTTGTCAAGTGGTTCACCCATACCCATATAGACAATATTGACACGACGGTTGGCATCGATCTCATTATCCTTCTTGATCATACGCAGCTGTTCAACAATTTCACCTGCAGTCAAATTACGCATAAAACCACCCTTTGCAGTTAAACAAAAGGCACAACCTACCTTGCACCCTACCTGAGATGAGATACAGACTGTATAGCGTTCCTGATGCTTTACAGAGCCATCTTCATGATATTCTTTATCTTTCATCAAAAGAAGTACGGCTTCAACCGTGTGTTTATCATGAAGTTCAAAAAGATATTTACGACTTCCGTCTTTGGAATTTTGTACCATTACTGTTTTGAGAGGAGCAACTGTATACTCTTCATCCAGCTTTTCTCTCATCTCTTTAGGAAGGTTTTTCATCTCTTCAAAAGAGTCTGCATACTTGTGGTAGATCCAGTTGTATATTTGTTTCGCACGGAAAGAAGGCTTGATCAGTTCACTTAACTCTTCTTTAGTTAGATCTTGTATTATTTTCTTCATTTATTTACTTTCTTTAATATACTTAGTTAATCTAAGCATTGCTTCTTTATGATTATCCATAAAGTCTTTATGTGCATTTTCATCACAATAATTTGTCACTATAAAAACACCTGCTGCAGGAATATCAAAAGATTTTGCTACTTTTAATACAGCATAGTATTCCATATTTTCTAAATGGATATTTTTAGAAAGATATGATTCCCCTACGCTTTTATCTGTAGTAATATAATTAGAGGTATTCACTATTGTTTCACGTGAAACATCTTCTGCAGTGGAAACCATATTATCTATAGGAGTATATGAACCTCCAGTAAAGAAACTGTTTTCTATGTTTGCTGCTGTCTTTGATTCTATAATGTCAAAAACTTTCTTTTCTCCATACGAACCTGCCGTACCTATGAACAATATAAATTTTGGTTTTTGAGAGAAACATAAGCGCGTTAAATTAATAGCCACATCTGTCATACCAATACCAACGGGTAAAGCAAAATCAAATTGCTCACTCTCGCCTGCACAAATTATCATAAACTACATTCTCACTGGGATATTTTTCCCTCTAAGATAGCTTTTTAATTCCATAATGTCAATCTCTTTAAAGTGAAAGATCGAGGCGGCCAATGCGGCATCTGCATTACCAAGGGTAAATGCTTCTTCTATGTGTTGCATCGTTCCTGCTCCACCAGAAGCAATGACGGGGATATTCACGAGTTGACCTATCTTCCTATTCAAAGTATTATCAAATCCTGCTTTCGTGCCATCTGCATCCATAGAGGTCACAAGCAATTCACCTGCACCTCTGCCATACGCTTCTTTTGCCCACTCCAACGCATCGATACCTGTATCGTTACGTCCTCCATGGGTAAAGATATGCCATTTATCTTCAGAGACTTTTTTGGCATCAATTGCTACAACTATACACTGAGACCCAAAACGTTTTGCACCCTCTTCAATGAATGCCGGGTTTTTAATGGCTGCAGAATTGATACTTACTTTATCACAACCTACATTGAGAAGGTTATAGATATCAGAAAGCTCTCTGATCCCTCCACCAACTGTGAGAGGAATAAAAACTTCCTGTGCTACTTTTTTCACTACATCAACAATCGTATCTCGTCCTTCATGACTTGCACCGATATCAAGAAAAGTGATCTCATCTGCACCTTCTTCATTATAACGTCTGGCAACTTCTACAGGATCCCCTGCATCACGTAACCCAACAAAATTAACACCTTTTACTACCCGTCCATTATCTACATCAAGACAAGGAATGATACGTTTTGCAAAATAATCCATCTAATTAGCTGTGTTCCTCTCAAAATTATGCTAAGATTATACAAAAATTATCCCAAACACGGGATTAGTAGTAAGTATAAAGGTAGATTATAGTATGATTATTAAAGATTTAGCCGAATTTGCAAGTAAGAAATTTGGTCAGAATTTTTTGAAGAATGATATCTATCTTCATAAAATCATCCAAGCGATGCCCAATGACGATCTAAAAGTCGCAGAGATTGGGCCTGGCTTAGGTGATTTAACCAAAGAACTTGTAAAAGTTCGAAATGTCACAGCATTTGAGGTTGATAAAAGATTATGTGAGCATCTTACCACTGAATTTGAAGAACCCATAAAGAATGGTATTTTTGAATTACGGTGTGGAGATGTGCTTGAGCGTTGGGAGTCAGGAAGTCTGTTGGATGAACCTTATCATCTGGTAGCCAACCTGCCCTATTATATCGCGACCAATATTATTTTAAAAGCATTTAAAGATGAGCAATGCCAGTCAATACTGGTTATGGTTCAAAAAGAAGTTGCCGTTAAGTTTGCAGCAAGTGTCAAACAAAAAGAGTTTTCTGCTCTTTCTGTTCTTGCTGCAAGTGTCGGAAAAGCAACACTCTGTTTCGAAGTTGAGCCCGAAGCATTTGTTCCACCTCCAAACGTTACTTCTGCCGTGCTTTTAATAGAGAAAAACCAGTCACAGGATGACGAGAAGTTTGAAGCGTTCTTAAAGATCGCATTTGCGCAACCGCGTAAAAAACTCTCTAAAAACCTTATGACTGTTTTTTCTAAAGATATTGTCAATCAAACTTTTGAAAAGTTAGAACTTGATTCTAACCTACGACCTCATGAAGCTGGGACATCTATTTATCATCACATATATAATGAATTAAAGGATAATTTAGATGGAAAACAACGAGCAGAACAACGAAAAATCTCAAAATCAAGGGCAAAGAACACCCAGAGATAGAAAGCCAAATCCACATAGACAAAATGCGCAAGGGCAGAATGAAAACCGCCCTAACCCCAATCCAAATAGAAAACCGCACCCGAACAAAAGACCAAACCCTAATAGGGAAGTAGACGGTAATGTGCCAGATAGAGAAGCACCAAACGGGAATAGAAAACCAAACCCTAATAGAAAGCCACACCCGGACAGAAAACCAAACAGGAATCAAAATGCAGAAGGGCAAGGAAATAGACAAAACCCAAATAAAAAACCACATTCTGGAAATAAGCCCAACCAAAACCGTGGCGGTGGAGGCAAGAACAGAGGCAGAAGAAAAAATGTTACCACTGTAAACGATACAATGAGAGCTTCTCTCGAAGAGAATTTACGCGTTAAAGACGCAACCATGAACCCATGGAAGCAGATAGACATATCAGCAAAAGGTAAAATACGTTTCACCCCGCTGGGTGGTCTCGGCGAGATCGGTGGGAACATGGCGGTTCTCGAAACTGAAACAACTGCTATCATCATCGATGTAGGTATGTCTTTCCCTGATGAAACGATGCACGGTGTAGACATCCTGGTACCTGATTTCTCATACTTGCATACACTTAAAGAAACAAAAGATGTCTATGTTATCATCACACACGGTCATGAAGACCACATTGGTGCTATGCCTTACCTGTTTAAAGAATTACAATTTCCTATTTATGCAACGCCACTTGCACTTGCGATGATAGAAAATAAATTTAATGAACATGGACTCTCTGCACACACAAATAAATTTAACTTTGTAACACTGAGAAAGCAGTATCAAATCGGTGACATGAAAATAGAATGGATGCACAATACACACTCTATCATAGATGCCTGTTCACTTGCTATTGAGACATCTGCTGGAACCATCATCCATACCGCTGACTTTAAAGTAGACCATACTCCTGTAGACAACTACACAATGGACTTACACCGTTATGCATATTATGGAGCTAAAGGGGTACTTTGCCTTTTCTCTGACTCAACCAACTCACACAACCCTGGGTTTACGAAAAGTGAAAAAGTAGTTGGAAAAACATTTGATTCACTCTTTGACCTTGCAAAAGGAAGAGTGATCATGTCCACATTCTCTTCAAACGTTCACCGTATCTTCCAAGCAATGGAAAGAGCAGTAAAACACGGTAGAAAAGTATGTGTTATCGGTCGTTCAATGGAGCGTAATGTTGAAACCAACAGAGCGCTTGGCTTTGTTGATATTGAAGACAAACACTTTATCGAAGTACACGAAGTACC
Source organism: Sulfurovum sp. (assembly GCF_049668085.1). Classification (GTDB taxonomy): domain Bacteria; phylum Campylobacterota; class Campylobacteria; order Campylobacterales; family Sulfurovaceae; genus Sulfurovum. The sequence goes on from NZ_JBATIY010000085.1 coordinate 26,817, forward strand.
AAAATATGCTGAACATGAAGTACTTATTGTAACTACAGGTTCACAAGGTGAAACTATGGCAGCATTGAACCGTATGGCAACAGATGAGCATAGACACATCAAACTTAAGCCTTCAGATACAGTCATCATCTCTGCTTCAGCTATCCCGGGGAATGAAGCTTCCGTTTCCGGTTTGATGAATAAACTCATTAAAGCTGGTGTAACGGTACGTTATAAAGAGTTTGGAGATATTCACGTCTCAGGTCACGCAGCGCAAGAAGAGCAAAAACTGATCTTAAGACTGATCCAGCCTAAGTTCTTTTTACCAGTTCACGGTGAGTACAATCATATCGCTAAACATGCTAAAACAGCTGTTGAATGTGGTGTTGATGAAAGAAATATCTTACTTATGTCTGATGGGGATCAAGTAGAGATCACAACGAAGTATCTTAAAAAAGTAAAAACGGTTAAAAGCGGTAAAACATATATCGATAACCAAAACAATATGACCATTGAAAATGATGTAGTACTTGACAGACAAAAACTGGCTGAAGACGGTATCGTCAATGTTGTAGCACAAATTTCACAAAGCAACCAAAAAGTGGTGGGGAAACCTGTTGTCACTTCACATGGTCTTGTTCCAGATAAAGAAGATAAGAAATTTGCAAAAGAGATAGAAGTGTTACTTGAGACAATGCTCCTTAACATGAAGCCTGAAGCACTTAAGAACCATAAAGATATTGAAAATGATATACGTTCAGTAGTTAGAAAACATGTTGTTCGTACGAAAAAGAGATACCCACTCATCATTCCTACTATCTTCATCGTTTAACCTACTTCTGCCTTAGGGCAGGGGGTATAGTCATTTCCACCTATATTTTTATCTCTGATAACCAGGGAAAACCCACTTGTCTCCTGACCTACTAATTATGATATAATCATTTAAAAACATATAAAGACTGAACTATGGATCTTATCAAAATTGCACAAGAAACTTTTCACACAGAAGCAGATGCCCTATACAAAGCTGCCGAACGTTTAGACCAGAATTTTATGGATGCCATTTCGCTTATACTGGAGACAAAAGGAAAGCTGATCATCACAGGTGTAGGAAAGTCTGGACTGGTAGGTGCTAAAATGGCTGCTACCTTCGCAAGTACTGGTACGTCAAGTTTCTTTTTGCACCCAACTGAAGCACTCCATGGTGACTTGGGGATGATAGGGAAAGGCGATACTCTGCTTGCCATCAGCAGCAGTGGAGAGAGTGAAGAGCTTACCAAGATCCTTCCTCATATCAAACGTTTTGATATCCCGCTTATTGGACTGACCGGAAATGAAAAATCATCTCTTGGATCTTACGCTGATGTCTTTCTTGATATCTCTGTAGAGAAAGAAGCATGTCCCCTGGGCGTGGCTCCTACAACATCAACCACACTGACCATGGCACTGGGTGATGCTTTGGCAGTAGCACTCATGGAACAAAGAGGCTTCAAGCAAGAAGATTTTGCCTCTTTTCATCCTGGAGGATCATTGGGTAAAAAACTTTTTGTGAAGATCAAAGATCTCATGAGAACAACAGACCTGCCTATCATCAATCATACAACCATGCTAAAAGATGCCATTGTAGCGATGAGTGAAGGGAAACTAGGTACGGTACTCATCGTGGATGAGACAGATACATTTATTGCCATATTAAGTGATGGCGATCTTAGACGTGCACTTATGAAAGAAGGATTTAGCTTAGACCATCTGGCAATCGAATATGCCAGCAAAAATCCTAAGAGCTATACAAATACAGAATTACTGGCAAGTGATGCCCTTGAAATTATAGAAAATGGGCGTATACAACTATTGCCTATTACAAATGAAACAGGTAATATCATCGGTGTACTACACATCCATGACCTGATCAATGCCGGAATTAAAAGTAAATAAAAAACGAGAAACAATGAGATTAAACAAATATATATCACATAACACAAAATACTCAAGACGAGAAGCCGATAAACTCATAGAAGAGGGTGAAGTTACTTTAAACAAAAAAGTCTTGAAAGACTTTGGATATGAAGTAGAAGAAGGTGACCATATCTATGTGAAAGGCAAAGCAGTCAAAGAGAGTAAAGAACTTACCATCATTGTCTACAATAAACCTAAGGGTGTACTGGTTACGAAAAAAGATGATAGAGGACGTGCGACGATCTATCATAAACTACCAGGCAAATACAGACACTTTGTACCTGTAGGTAGACTGGACTATGCCTCTGAAGGACTTTTGCTCTTAACGGACTCCCCAGAGGTCGCAACTGCCCTTATGGAAAGTGGTTTGGACCGTACTTATAATCTTAAAATAGATAAACCTATCACTCCAGAGATGATCACAGCCATGAAAGAGGGTCTTGTCCTTGATGATGCCCGTGCAGGCGCACATGAAAAATCTAAGATATTCAGTATGGAATTTGCGCCATTTGCTCACTTTGAAGTGAGAAGTGAAGGACAAAGTTTTTCTAAACTTCGTGTCACCATTACTGAAGGGAAAAACAGAGAACTGAGACGTTTCTTTGCACACTTTGAAGCCAAAGTACTTGACCTTAAGCGTGTGGCCTTCGGAGGGATAGAGTTAAACAACCTTCCTACCAATAAAACACGTTACTTTACACGTAGAGAATACGATGATGTGCATAAGTTCATGAAACGAAGACGTGCAAATGCTGAAGCCACTGCTAAAAATGAAGCCAACGCGCGCAAACAGGAAGAAAAAAATAGACGTGAAAAAGAGCTTGCAGAGAAAAAGAGTACCCTCTCAAAAAAGTTTAGCAAAAGAGATTAGATTGTGCCAAATCTTGCACTGAAATATCGCCCTAAAACGCTTGGTGAGATGATAGGTCAATCACACCTTTTAGGTGACAATGCCATATTACAAAAACTCATCACTACAGGAACCCTCTCCCATACCTTTTTTTATGGACCACCGGGTTGTGGGAAAACAACTCTTGCAAGGGTGATCGCTTCACTTCTCGATATACCTTTTTACGAGATGAATGCCACCACACTCAAGATAGAAGATCTACGCAAGATCTTTAAAGAGTATACCAACGCACTACAAAAGCCTCTTATTTTCATTGATGAAGTGCATAGACTCAGTAAAAATCAGCAGGAAGTACTCTTGCCTTTTATGGAAAATCAGGCCGCCCTGATCATAGGTGCTTCTACAGAAAATCCTTATTATTCACTTACCGCTGCAATGCGTTCACGTTCACACCTTTTTGCACTTGAATCAATCAATGAAAAAGAATTGCATATCTATCTTGATAAAATCATACAACTGGAAGATCTCACAGTAGAAGACGATGCAAAAGAGTATCTTGTCTTTTCAAGTGGAGGCGATGTACGGGCTATGTTAAATCTACTTGAGAGTGCTGATGCTGTAGAAAGCCCTGTTACATTTGCCACACTCAAACAGATACGCCCCCATGCCATGCAGGCAGGAAGTTCTGAGAGAGAAAGCCACTATGAGCTGACCTCTGCCATGATCAAAAGTATTCGCGGATCTAGTATAGATGCCTCCATCTATTATCTTGCCAGACTAATAGATGGAGGAGAACCTGCAGAGTTCATCGCAAGACGTTTAGCCATCCTTGCCAGTGAAGACATTGGAAATGCAAACCCCCCTGCTCTTAATCTTGCCAGCTCCGTACTGAATATCGTGAAACATATAGGGTACCCTGAAGCCAGAATATCCCTTTCTCAACTTGTGATCTATCTTGCTTCCTCACCTAAGTCCAACAGTGCGTATATGGCTATCAACACTGCTCTTAAAGATATCGCAGCAGGAGAGATACACCCTATTCCTTCTCATATCAAAACTCATGCAAAAAGCTATGTGTATCCTCATGATTTTGGCGGATGGGTAGAGCAATCCTACCTGACCGTACCCAAGAAATACTATGAGACCAAACAAATAGGTTTTGAAAAAACTCTTTGGCAATGGCATGAAAAAATAAAGTCCAAATAATTAAACACATTTGTGACACATTTCTGTGTTATAATTCAAAAATATTAAATATACAAGGAATTTTCTCAATGAAAAAAAACATACTTAATATGCTATTTGCTTCAAGTGCAACTATTGCCTTTTTGACCGGTTGTACAGGACAAGAAATAGCCCCCAACAATGCAACACAGACTGGTGCAGCAACGGGTGCTTTGGCTGGTGCAGTAATAGGATACAATTCTGGTAGCCATAGTGGAACGAACGCTGCTGTAGGTGCTGCGATAGGTGCTCTTGCAGGTGGTGCTTTAGGAAGTGCCGTAGACAGTCAAAACCCTGAACAAGTACAATCAGGCGGATGGCAATAGCCTAAACCGCATAGATAAAAAGGAGATAAAATGAAATTAACCAAAACGATACTTACTGCTACTGTAGCAGCTTTTATGCTTGGGGGATGTTACTATCAACCTGGACTTGTTCAGGATGAAAGTTATAATCGTACCAAAACAGGTGCAGCTACAGGTGCCCTTGCAGGATCAATGATAGGATACAACACAGGCAGCCATGATGCAAAAAGTGCCATCATTGGTGGTCTTATAGGTGCTGCGCTAGGAGGAGCTATAGGGTATAATATGGACCAACAAGCAAATGAAATTGCACAAGCACTAGGTACTGGTGTCAACAATGATCCACTTGCTGCACTGAATCCTAACAATGACATCGTTGTATCTAAAACCAATAGTTATGTAAAAATCATGTTTAGAGATCGTATGATGTTTGCAACAGGTTCATCTAAACTGCAAGCAAATGCGAGAACAAAAGTACAAAAAGTAGGCCAATTGTTAGCTAATTATCCTCAGACGGTTGTAGGTGTTGCTGGATTTACAGATAATGTAGGAAGTTACGATTATAATCTAGGACTTTCTCAAAAACGTGCAGGTACTGTAGCCAATTTACTTGCTGTAAATGGAAAACCCTTCACAAAAGGATGTTCGTACAATAAAGCCATCGTACCGAATGATTCTGCTAAGAATAGAGCACTTAACAGACGTGTAGAAGTCTATCTCTATGCAGATAGCAATAGAATGACTGACCCTTGCCGTTAAACTCTCTTACTTCAACAAGCTAAGCTCTCGCTTGGCTTGTTCTGCATTCATTGCACCAGAGAAGTATTTACTTTCAACCGTATCAACAGAAGCCGTAAGCTTAGCTGTTAAAAGATCTCCCCTAACCCTCTCGTTTATAAACATTTTCATATCAGAAAAATCAGGGAAAAGTTCTAAGAATTCTGTTTTTAAGGCAGAGTTATTCCATGCTTGAATCTGTGTACTTAGAGGTGCACCCGTCATATCGAGTATATCCCGACCTATACTGTCAACGCTTTGATACTGATCATACTGATGCTTTTGCTTATATTCCTCATTTTGAAACTTTTCATCTTCCTGGATATCACCCACGAAATTCGTAATAAAATAAAGAAATCCTACACCTATAAGTATAAAAATAAATAGACTTTTATCCATAATGACATCCTCGTTATAGAGTTAATATGAAATTATACAATAAATTTTAATGTTTAAGTTAATGAAGTTTTTTGTAGATGGTGCGGATGAGAGGACTCGAACCTCCACGCCGTAAAGCACCAGATCCTAAGTCTGGCGTGTATACCAATTTCACCACATCCGCATGTGATTGTTTTACAAAACAATAAAAAGTAAGTGGTACACCCATTAGGATTCGAACCTAAGACCCTCGCCTTAGAAGGGCGATGCTCTATCCAGCTGAGCTATGAGTGCACAAAAAATAATAATAAATAACAAAACTGATATTAATGGTACGCCTGAGAGGACTCGAACCTCTAACCCTCAGATCCGAAGTCTGATGCTCTATCCAATTGAGCCACAAGCGCTTCTTCATATTGGGTGGTTACCCGATTAATTACTAATATGGGGTAGGCGACGGGACTCGAACCCGCGACAACCAGTACCACAAACTGGCGCTCTACCAACTGAACTACGCCTACCACAATTAAATGTTGACTTATTATTATAATGTTAAATACCTAAATGGTCGGAGTGAAAGGACTCGAACCTTCGACCCCCTGGTCCCAAACCAGGTGCGCTACCAGACTGCGCTACACTCCGTTACCTTATAAAAAGGAACGCAATTATAGTCAAAAGGTTTCCATTTGTCAATAGATTTTGGAAAAAAATGAAAAAATATACTTTTAATCCCTATATTAGAGGTACTTTAGGTGTGAATGAGTATAATAAATCCATCTACATGGCAGGGTAACATATGAACAGTATATTTGAACAGATCAATAGTCTCTTGGGCAATCTCTTTTTCTTTGATGTCTTTTTTGGTAGCGTAGAGGGTGGAAGTATGCCTTTCATTGTTGCATGGCTTATCGTGGGAGGGGTTGTTCTTACTTTCCGTTTTGGTTTTATTAATATACGTATGTTTTCCCATGCCTTTAAGATCATCACCGGTAAATACAAAACTGCTGATGATGTAGGAGAGATCACTCCTTTCCAATCTTTAACCACTGCACTCTCTGCCACCGTTGGACTTGGAAATATCGCAGGGGTTGCTATTGCCATTGCTATAGGAGGTCCTGGAGCTACATTCTGGATGATACTGGCAGGATTCTTTGGTATGACACTCAAATTTACAGAAGTTACACTCGCACAGATCTATCGAGAGAAAAGACCTGATGGACGGATCATGGGTGGAGCGATGCAGTACCTTTCAAAAGGACTTGCCTCTAAAGGACATGTGAAATTGGGAAAAGTACTCGCTGCCATGTTCGCAGTACTTGCCATCGGGGGATCTCTGGGTGCAGGTAATGCCTTCCAGACCTCACAGGCTCTAGGTGCACTTACTGAACGTATTCCTTTCTTTGCATCCTATCCAATTGTATTTGGTCTCATTATGGCAACGATCGTAGGATTTGTCATCATAGGAGGCATTAAACGTATTGCCAGTACTGCAGAAAAGATCGTTCCAGCTATGGTATTTATCTACCTGCTTGCATCCCTATGGATACTCATCACAAATGCTTCAGCAGTCCCTAGTGCCATCTCAACCATCTTTTATGAAGCCTTTGCCCCTACTGCGGCTGCTGGTGGTATGATAGGAGTACTTGTGCAAGGATTTAAGCGTGCTGCATTCTCAAGTGAGGCAGGAATAGGATCTGCTGCTATCGTACACTCTACTGCCTCGGTAAAATACCCTGTCAGACAGGGGATGGTTGCTCTTTATGAGCCATTTATAGATACGATCGTGATCTGTAGTATGACAGCACTTGTGATCGTCACCACTGGTGTCTACAATCCTAGTGGTGAGTTCGCCAACCTTGTTGCTACCAAACAAGGTGCTGCACTTACTGCGGCAGCCTATGGAACCGTTATTTCATGGTTCCCTATTATCTTGTCATTTTCCATCGTCCTTTTTGCATTTTCCACGATGATCTCATGGTCTTATTATGGAGAGCGTTCTTGGACCTATCTGTTTGGTGAAAAATATACATTACTGTACAAACTGATCTTTGTATCCTTTACGGTCATGGCATCGATTACCAGTGCTTCTACACTGTTAGAGTTTTCTGACCTGCTTATCCTGGCAATGGCCCTGCCAAACCTCATAGGACTCTATATCCTCCAAGGCGTCGTTCAAAAGAACCTAAAGTCATATCTTTCAAAATGGAAAAGTGGAGAGTTGGATAGAGAGTGTATACGAAAAGGGGTATGTGACCCCAAGGAGTAGAAGAGATGTAAATCACATCTCTTCTGTTTGAAATGTGAAGAGGATGGATTAAACCATCTCTACACCCTTTTCACCATGTGCAAGTGCACCGATGACATAACCATCTGTATTTGTAAGTACTGCATCTACATTTTCAGGTTCTACAACCCATACCATACCTACACCCATATTAAAGGCTCTATACATCTCTTCTTCTTCAACATATTGGCTCATAAATTCAAAGATCGGCAATACTCTGATGCTATCCTTGTTTACAATGGCTCTCATACCCTCTGGAAGGACTCTGGGAAGGTTTTCTACGATTCCCCCACCCGTGATATGGGCTAAAGCTTTTACATACTGTTTATTGGCTTTATACTCTTTCACGTAGATACGTGTCGGTTCAAGTAAAGTCTCTACAAGCGGTTTACCTTCAAACTCAGTCTCAAGGCTCATGCCCAACTTGTCAAAGAAAAGTTTTCTTACGAGTGAATATCCATTTGAATGTACACCAGAGCTTGGCATTGCGATGAGGATCTGACCCTCTTTCACATTAGCCACAGTATCCATCTCTGAACGCTCTGCAATACCTACAGCAAATCCTGCAAGGTCAAAGTCATCATCCGAATACATACCTGGCATCTCAGCTGTTTCTCCACCTACGAGTGCACATTCAGAACGACGGCAACCCTCTGCGATACCGGCAACCACATCTTTTGCATTTTCTGGAAGTAATTTGCCTGTTGCATAGTAGTCCAAGAAGAACATCGGTGTACCATTATTACAGATAAGATCATTTACACACATTGCCACAAGATCGATACCTACTGTGTCAAGCTTACCGCTATCTATAGCAATACGAAGCTTTGTTCCTACACCATCAGTAGCTGAAAGGATGACTGGTTCTTTATAGCCTGTTGGTAGTGCATATGCACCTGCAAATGAACCGATACCACCGATAACATTTTTATCGAAAGTAGATTTTACATCACTTTTGATCGCTTCTACAAACTCATTACCCGCATCGATATCTACGCCGGCATCTTTATATGATATATTTGACATTAATTGTTATCCTTTTCATTCGTTTCTTCACATTTGCACGCAGGGAAAATCTTTTTAAGCATAATAAGCCCGGGACAAAAACCTGTCAATCCTGCGAGAACAAGCATTACCATCATGGCAAATTGTAAAATAAATGCAGCCGCATACATTCCAGAACCCGCTAAACCCATCACAAATCCCAGTAGACTAGCCTGTATTAAACGTTGTATCTTTTCAGCACACATTTAAAAATCCTTATTAGAAAGTGGGCGTATTATATCTAATTTTAGCTGTTTAACTTCCTTCCCAGCTTCTCTTCAACTGAACCTACTTTGTTGCCCAATCTACCAACTGGACCATCACGCCAATCAATCTTAATGGAACTATAGACACGACCACAATCTACTTGGAGATCCTCATAGGCTTTGTTAATGACTGATAAAACCTCTTCTACGGTTTCACCTTCAATGATAGTCCCCATTGGTGTTAACTGATATGCTAAACCACTTTTATCTACGATATCTAATACTCTTGCGACAAAGGCACTTTTACTCTGGGTTTTCTCTGTGGGGAACATCGAAAATTCTACTAATGCTGACATGGTTATCCTTAAGTGTTTTTGATGTTATAACAGATTATAGGTTATAATCACCCTACAAAGGATGAAAATGGTTGATATGATCGTTATAGGTGCGGGAGCGGCAGGTCTCATCGCTTCCATTACTGCTGCAAGAGCAGGGCATAAAGTGATGTTACTTGAGCAGAACAACAAGATAGGTAAAAAGATCTTGGTCTCGGGCAATGGACAATGTAACATAGACAACAAGTATATCAATCTCAATCGTTTTCATTCACAAAATCCTGCATTTATAGCAGCAGTCTTAGAGGATTATGGCTTTGAAGTAGTAGAAAAGTTTTTCACATCGATAGGACTTGAACTCATCGAAGGTAAAGAAGGGAAGATGTTTCCTATGTCTTTGCAAGCTAGTTCTGTTGTTGAGCTTTTAGAGTATGAAGCTAAAAAAGTGGGGGTAGAGATACTCTGTGACTGCACAGTCACATATTTAAACAAAGAAGCTGATACTTTTACTGTAGAAACTTCTCAAGGAACGAAGCGTTGTAAAAAACTTCTCTTGGCTTCCGGTTCACCTGCAGCACCTCAACTTGGAGGTTCCAACTCCGGATATGCGTTTGCTAGTAAAATGGGACACACTCTTATACCACGCCACCCTTCACTTGTGCAGCTCTGCTCAGAAGAGAAATGGGTCAAAGCGTGTGCAGGCGTAAAAGTAGCGGGGATAGCACAACTTTATGCCAACGGTGAGCAGATCACAGAAAAGAAAGGTGACCTGCTTTTCACGAACTACGGCATCAGCGGTCTGGCCATTTTAGATCTAAGCCGTGAAGTCAGTACGCGATTGGCAAACTATGACTATTGTGAACTCAATCTGGACCTCATTCCAGAACTCAGCAAAGAAAAACTTACCAATTTACTCTTGAATCGTTTAAACGAGGGAAGCAATAAACCTCTAACGACATGGCTACAAGGCGTACTGAACAAAAAACTTATTCACATCATCCTTGAACAATCAAAATGTAAAGCCAAGCTAGAGAGCGAACTAAACAGAAAAGAGGTAGGGAAACTCGTCTACGCCATTAAAAACCTTAAACTGAGCATCAATGACACCAAAGGTTTCAAGGGAGCAGAAGTAGCCACAGGTGGCATCAACACCACTGAAGTGAACCCACAAACGATGGAATCAAAACTTGTACCTGATCTTTACTTTGCAGGAGAAATACTCGATGTCGATGGAGACAGAGGAGGGTTTAATTTTCACTTTGCTTGGGTAAGTGGCTTGCGCGCAGGGACTAATTCATAAACTATTAGAAATGTCATAAATAAAAATAATAGTTCTTTTAGTTTGCTGTAGATTTGGTTGAATGGTGTAAGTGTAGAGAGGGAGCATACGTAAAGTATGTGACTGAACGAAACGAAGCCGTTCAGTCGAAGATGCAGTGAAATAAAAGAACTATTTTGCGTTCTTTTTATCTCTTGCTGCTCTTTTTCTTTCATTCGCATCAAGTGATTTTTTACGAATTCTTACAGAAATAGGTGTGATCTCGATAAGCTCATCGTCTTCGATCCACTCCATTGCCGACTCTAGTGTCACAGGTCTTGGCGTCACTAGTTTGATCGCATCATCTGCACCAGATGTTCTCATGTTTGTAAGCTGTTTTCCTTTAAGCGGGTTCACATCCAAGTCTCCTGGACGTGCAGACTCACCGATAACCATACCTGCGTATACTTTATCTTGCGGGTTAATGAACATTACACCTCTTGACTGAAGGTTGAAGATAGAAAAGGCTACTGCTTCACCGTTATCCATAGAAACAAGTGCACCTGCAGTTCTGCTTTCAACTGTACCTGAGTATGGTCTGTACTCTAAGTAAGAGTGGTTCATGATACCTTCACCTTTGGTGTCAGTCAAGAATTCATTTCTAAACCCGATAAGTCCACGAGCAGGGATCTCAAATTCAAGTCTTACTGTACCGTCTGGCATAGGATTAAGTGAAGTCATGTTTGCTTTTCTTTTTCCTAGTTTTTCGATGGCAACACCCTGGAATTCTTCAGGAACATCTACAACGAGGTGCTCAAATGGCTCCATTTTCACACCGTCTTCTTCTTTCACAACAACTTCCGGACGTGCAAGAAGGAATTCAAATCCTTCTCTTCTCATGTTCTCTGCCAAAATACCGATCTGAAGCTCACCACGTCCCGATACCTTAAACGATGCATCACCTTGAGGTTCCATACGCATAGCGATGTTCGTTTCCATCTCTTTTTCAAGTCTTTCTTTGATCTTGTTAGAAGTAACGTGTTTACCTTCTTGTCCAGCCAAAGGTCCGTTGTTAACAGACATGATAACTGAAAGTGTAGGCTCTTCAACATGCATAGGGTCCAATGCAACTGGATTCACTGGATCACACACAGAATCACCTACATCAATGTCATTAAATCCGGCGATAGCTACGATGTCTCCCGCTTCAGCTTCCTGGATCTCAATACGCTCAAGTCCTTTAAACCCGATAAGTTTAGAGATGCGGCTTTTTGATTTAGCCCCACATGCTTTTACAAGAAGATACTCATCACCTTTTTTCACTTTACCGTTAAAGATACGAGTAATACCGATACGGCCAACAAAGTTGTCAGAGTCAAGTGTAAATACCTGTGCTTGTGTATCATCATCTGGTGAACCCTGTGGATATGGAACTTTCGTTAAAATTGCTTCGAAAAGTGGCGTCATATCTTTGTTTTCATCTTCCATTTCCCATTTAGCATAACCATCTCTGGCTGCCGCGTAAAGTACTGGGAATTCAAGTTGCTCTTCGTTTGCATCAAGCGCCACTAAAAGGTCAAATACTTCGTCCATTACTCTATCCGGATCTGAACCATCTTTATCGATCTTGTTTATAACAACAACAGGGATGAGACCAAGTGCAATCGCTTTTTTCAAAACAAATTTAGTTTGAGGCATAACACCTTCTTGTGCATCTACCAAAAGAAGTACACCATCTACCATTTTAAGAACACGCTCAACTTCACCACCAAAATCGGCGTGACCCGGAGTATCGATAATGTTGATCTTGTGATCACCATATACAATTGCTGTATTTTTAGAAAGGATCGTGATCCCTCTTTCTTTTTCAATAGCATCACTATCCATTGCTCTTTCTTGTACTTCTGCATGGGCAGCAAATGTACCAGACTGTTGAAGAAGTTCATCTACCAATGTTGTTTTACCGTGGTCAACGTGAGCGATAACCGCAATGTTTTTAATCTTTTGCATAAAATGTCCTAAAATAAGGCTGCTTGCCCTATGTAATTTTCGCGAATTATACCCAAAATATATTATATAAGAGATTTTTATGTGAAATTGTAGATAAAGATATACTGAATAAGTATGAGAAAGTCTATGTACACACCGTCATACACGATGTATACTTAATGTTGTTTTTATAGTGAAAACCCATACATTTCATGATAGGTTTTCATCGCATATCGGTCTGTCATAGCTGCGATGTAATCTGCAATAACACGTTCTTTCGTACGTATATCAAAAAGCGCTTTTTGATAAGGAGGAAGTAAATTTTCATCTTCTCTGAATGCTGTATATAAACCTATGATACACTGTTTCCCTGCGTGCATTTTACGTACGATCTTTTGATGTCTATAAAGTTTCTGAAGTAAAAGCTTTTTGAGTTTTTTAAGCTGTGTTGCTGTCTCTTTCGAAAATCCTACTGGTAATTTTTCCTGAGCATCCATAGTCACACAGATAGGCATCTCCTGACGGTACTTTTTTGCACCTTCTCTTGAATGATCAATGAAATCTTCTACAAGCAGTTTAATAAGTCCTGCTACAAAACGATGTCTATAAAGTTTTTCATCTCTTTTAATACCTTCATTTTGTACCACTTCATCGACTCTCAAACACAATTCATCTTTTAAGAGGTCATCAAACGTTATGAGACCGTATTTGATACCGTCATCTATATCGTGTGAGGTATAGGCGATCTCATCTGCATGGTCTACCACCATCGCTTCAAGTGAAGGATGTTTGTCTAAAGCAAAACGAGGATCTAAACCTTCTAAAAAAGGTTTTTGATAGGGATAGGAATGTTTAAGCACCCCTTCAAGCGTAGCAAAAGTAAGGTTAAGCCCATCAAATGCTTTATAACGTTTTTCCAATTTGGTCAATACCCTAAAAGATTGAAAATTATGTTCAAAACCCAAAGGTCTGCCATCCGCTTTAAGAAGTTTATCTAACTCATCTCCGCCTACATGTCCAAACGGCGTATGTCCCAGATCATGTGACAATGCAATCACTTCTGCAAGGGTTTCATTAAGCTTTAACATACGTGAAAGTGTTCGTCCTATCTGGCTCACTTCAAGTGAATGGGTCAATCGTGTACGGAAGTAATCGCCTTCATGATTTAAAAAAACCTGCGTCTTATACTCCAGCCGTCTAAAAGAACTACAATGAAGTACTCTGTCTCTGTCTCTTGCATAAGGGTCCCTAAAATCTTTTTCAAAACTAAAAAATCGTTCATCTGCCTTCACGGTCTAATCCTTATATTGCTCTAAATTTATAGTGATATAATTGTATCTAAAATTATGATGGAGTGTGCATATGGAAAAAATGGAAATGTATCACATAGAGTATGAAAAACCTAAAGTTACACTTTTACAACAATCTGGACTGGGTGTTGCAGAAATTGCTGCAAGAACATGTTATGACAGTTTTGAGAACAGTGAGAATGCCTGTGTTAAAAATGCCATGAATAATCTAGATACCGATGCGATCAATGATATCGATGATTCGGATCTACTTTCAAACCTTGCATGGGTCCATCACCATCACTCCATCATCGAACATGCTACTCTAAGTTTTTTGATTCAGGGTACTTCACGAGGAGTACTTCAAGAACATGCAAGACATAGACTTCAAGCTATTTCTGTAAGAAGTACACGATATACTATGTCATCTGTGATCAACGCTTTTATAGCATCACTTGAAAATGAAGATGGTTACCCATTCTTTTTAAAGACACTTCTTAATTTAAATCTCTTTGTTGTTACAGATGAAGCGTATTTGGCTATAGAGATCAGAGCTATCTATGATAAGTTATACTTTCAATATCAAAAAAATGATGACTTTATAAACGCTGCAGTAGCTAAATCATCTATTCCATTTTTAGAAGAGCACAAGGGTAATGCAGACACACTCTATAGTGCATTGGAAAATGGAAAGAAAAAGAGAAATGTAGGGGATGGATTTAAACACATTGTCTCAGACAACTGGAAAGTAGATATGGTGGTTACATTTAACATCAGAAGTCTTAAAAACTATTTTGACCTTAGAGATTCTGGTGCAGCATGGTTCCAGATACAGTGGTTAGCTGAGGAGATGAAAGAAGTGACCCCAGTTAAATATTTAAAACTTATCGATAAAAAATATAAGTAATTTTCAATAATTTAAATTAGATATAATACCCATAAAATAGATTAGGGGAATTTTTTGCGACGCTTAACACTACTACTATTTATCGGATTGTTACAGATCAATCTCCATGCAGAGACTCTTTCCATGGAGAATATCTCTGCGCATATCCAAAAAGGTCTCCAAACACGTATCAAAGGCCAAAACAAACCTATCATACAAAATATTTATGCCAAGACGGGTAATAAGCCTTTATGGATAGGCACTAAGAACACAACAAAAACCAGTCAACTGATACAAGCACTTAATGATCCTCTTTTTAACTACAAAAATAGATCATTTGATCAAAAATCTATTAAACTCCTCTTTTATCAGCTTGATAATGGGGAGATCAGTCGAAGAAAACAAGCTGCTGCCTATGCAAAACTCGATCTTGTACTTACCAGTTCCATGGTACGTTTGGTACGCTTCATTGTCCAAGGTGATGTAGATTGGAATATGGTTCAGGAGAAACTAGAGACACTCGCGCACAGTGACGATATTACGGCCCGTTGGGAAATGTCATTGAAAGCATTTCCAAATCAAAATGAGCTTATATCTGCCATAGAAGATGGTGATATCTATGAGTATTTAACTTCTCTTCTTCCTATGGAAAGACACTATAAAAAGCTTGTTAAACTACTTAAAAACTATCGTATCATGGATAAATTTCCAAAGATAAAATATAGCAAAAAATCGTTAAAAATGGGTGACAGTTCAAGTCGCATTAAAGAGATAAAAAAACGTCTACAGATCTCTGGAGATTACCCGAAAAAAGCGCCTATCAACAGTAAATTCGATCAAACGCTTAAAAACGCCGTTATCACTTATCAAAAACGCTATCTGATTAAAGTAACGGGAATGGTTGACAGAACAACCACCTACTATCTCAATCAACCTGTTAAAAACAATATACAGGCCATCATTACCAACTTGGATAAAACGAAACTCTACCCGAAAAAATTTGAAAATGAATATATTGAGATCAATATCCCTGATTTCAATCTTCGTTATTATAAAGATCAACAAAAGATCATGAAAAAAGGTATTGTAGTAGGGCGTATAGACAGACCAACACCTCTTTTTTCCGATGCCATAACTTATATGGTACTAAACCCTACATGGACCATACCGGATAATCTTATCAAACGTGATCTGATACCTGTTCTAAGACAAAACCCAATGTATTTAGAAGAGAATAATATCCATGCCTTTCAAGGGAAAAAAAAGATAGAAATAACCCAAGAGATGTTAGACCCTTATGAGAAAAGTGAAAAACGTGTGCCTTATCGTTTTGTACAGTTCCCTGGTGAAACGAATGCACTTGGTCGTGTTAAATTTATGTTCCCTAACAAATATGCTGTTTATCTGCATGATACAGACAATAAATCACTGCTTTCACGACGTTATAAAATATACAGTTCAGGCTGTGTACGTCTGGAAAAACCTTTTGATCTGGTTGATACGCTGCTTGAACACACAAGAAAGCGTTATTCTCAAACTAAAATAGATGAAATACTTGAAAGCAATAAACCAACAACTATTAGCTTAAGAAAGTCAATTCCTGTACATATCGTTTATTTTACAGTGTATGAAGAGGATGGTTTAGCTTATTTTAAAAATGATATCTATCTATACGATAAGATCATTGAAGAGTCCGTAGAAGGAAATAAAAAGTCTACATTTACGATACCCGAAAAACGCATGATATCTGTAAAGAAAAATGCTCAACCTTTATCTAATTAGGTTTCTATCTAAGTCGTCTTCTTGCGCATCTTCACTCTTTGAAGATGTGTAAGTGTAATGGCCATAGCATCTGTGATATCTAAGGGTTTTATCTCTTTTTTGATACCAAACAATCTTTTAACCATAAATGCTACCTGTTCTTTCGTTGCTTTTCCATTACCCGTCACTGCTTTTTTTACTTGCAATGGAGTGTATTCATAGAAATAACCTACCTCTTGAAGTATCTTTAGTGAGAGTGCTCCTCTAAACTGTGCAAGCTTTAAAACTGACTTAGGATTAAAGGCAAAAAAGATATCTTCAATAGCCACTTCATCTATCTTATGTGCCTTTAAAATGACGTCTATACCCTCTACAAGCTCTACAATCTGCTCTTGTAGCTGTTTTCCTTTGATTTTGAGTAATCCCGCTTCAACAAGTGAAAAGTTTTTCCCATCCCAATATATGATGCAATACCCTAAATTACGGCTTCCGGGGTCTATTCCTAAAATATTCATTCACACCTTTGTTCACATAGTGAATAAAATTATTCAACTCTGTTTAATAACGCTATTTTAGCTTAAATTGGCTAAAATATGATAAGTTATTCACATTAAGAATTTTAACTCTTTAGAAACGTGAAAATTTGTTCACACATTTAAAAATATCAAAGGTAACATACACATGAATATAGGACAAAAAGTACTTTTTGAATTAAAAAAAGAGATCACTGAAGTAGAGTATGAACGATATATTAAAAAACTTGTCTATGATACAAAACGTTCAAGAAGCAATATTGTCTATTTTAATGCACCTAATATGATCATAGCTAAATGGATCAAGAGTAAATACACAGCTAAATTAGCGCATCTTTTTGAACTGCAAAATGAAATAAAACCAGAAATAGAGATCTCTGTAGGAAAACAAAATCAACAAACTGCAACTCCCGTTATAAAACAAAGCAGTGAAAAAAGTCACTCTAAAAGTACTTATTTGAATCCTTCTTTAACCTTTGAAAGTTTTATCGTAGGAGATTCCAACCAATTTGCCTTTACTACAGCAAAATCCGTAGCAGAAAAACCCGGAAAACAATACAATCCTCTTTTTCTTTATGGTGGTGTAGGATTGGGTAAAACCCATCTTCTTCAAGCTATAGGTAATTATCATATTGATCTGGGTAAAACAGTTATCTACACTACATTAGAACAATTTATGAACACTTTTACTTCACATCTACGTTCTCAAACCATGGATAGATTTAGAGACAAATTTAGAGAGTGTGATCTTCTTCTTATAGATGATATACAGTTTCTAAGCAGAAAAGAACAGACCCAAGAAGAGTTCTTTCATACTTTTAATGAACTCTACAATAATGATAAACAGATCGTAATTACTTCGGACAGACAACCTAATAAAATTGCCGGACTAGTAGATAGACTTAGAACCCGTTTTGAAATGGGACTTATGGCAGATATACAACCTCCAGGATTAGAAACTAAGATTGCCATCATTCAAAAAAAATGTGAACTTGATGGTATCAGACTAGATAATGAAATAGTCAATTATATCGCTACACATATGGGTGATAATATACGTGAGATAGAAGGGACCATTATTAAGCTCAATGCACTTTCTTCTATGCTTAACCAAGAGATAACCCTTGATTTTACTCAAAATGCCATCAAAGATCAACTGAAAGAAAAGAAAGAAAATATCACCATTGATGAGATCGTAAAAATTATTTCTAAAGAACTCAATATCAAACCTTCTGATATGAAATCAAAAAAACGTACAAAAAATGTAGTGAATGCAAGAAGAATTGCCATTTATCTAGCAAGAAATCTTACACCCAATTCTATGCCACAAATCGCCGTATATTTTGGCATGAAAGACCATACAGCCATTTCACATGCTATGAAAAAAATCAATGAAATCATAGAGAATGATGAAAATTTTAAAGTGATTCTGGAAGAACTGTCGAATAAAGTAAATACGCAAACGCAAAATGACATACTATAAACTATTTTAATGATAGAAAACTTGAATAAAAAAAAGATATAATTTTAAAAGTGAATAAATGTGAATGTTTATAAATAATTAATCATCCATTTAAATAACGGTCACACCAGCAATAAAGTAGTTTTTCACATATTCATGTCATACTACTACTACGTACTAATATTATTAAAAATAAGGAGAGTCAATGAAGATAAGAGCACAAAAACAAATTATAGAATCTATACTCATTAATTTACAACCTTTTTTAGAAAAGAAAGATGCAAGTCAAATAACCTCACATATATTATTTACCACACAAGATAATAAATGTATCGTTAAAGCAACTGATTCAGAAATAGGTTTGAAAATTGTTACAGATAATATTGGTATAGAAGCAGAAGGATCTTTTACTGCACATGGTAAAAAACTTCTAGATATTATTCGTATACTTAAAGATGATGAAATTACATTAGAACTTTTAGATAGTACTCTTATTATTAAACAAAAAAATTCTAAATTTAAACTTCCTACATTTGATCCAAACTCTTATCCTTCATTTCCAACAATAGAAGATAAGCCACAAATTTCTTTAGATTCTTTAAGTCTTATTCAAAATCTTAAAAAAATCTCTCCAGCGATTGATACAAATAATCCAAAATTTGAACTCAATGGTGCTTTGATCAATATAAAAAGTGATGCTACAGATCTAGTTGGTACTGATACTAGAAGATTAGCCATAGCAACTATTCCCGGTAATAATAGTGAAGAACTCTCTTTAATTGTCCCTAAAAAAGCTATTTTGGAAATACAAAAACTCTTTTTAGATAAAATAGATATCTTTTATGATGAAACAAATCTTATTATTTCAAATGAAAACTATTATTTCTATACTAGATTGATCAATGGTAAATTCCCAGATTACCAACGTATCATACCTTCTACGACAAAACATCAGATCAACCTACCTAAAAAAGAGATGATCGATGCAATCAAAATGATCACTACTATTTCACAAGAGATAAAAATGACACTTTTATCAGATACCATTATTTTCAACTCTTTGAGTGCAGATAATGTAGAAGCTAAAACAGAAATAGAACTTAACACTGGTTTAAGTGATAAATTCGAACTCTCTTTTAATAGTAAATACATCTTAGATTTTATCTCACAAACCAATAAAAATGAATTTACTATAGAATTCAATGAACCATCTCTACCATTTATCGTTAAGGACGATAATTTTATTACAATCATCATGCCAATTGTGGCATAAAAGGAAAAGCGTTTAATGAGTGAAAATAAAACAAAATATATTTTTGTTACAGGTGGTGTACTCTCTTCTTTAGGAAAAGGTATTACTGCTGCAAGTATAGGAACATTACTAAAACATACAGGACAACGTGTAGGCGTATTAAAACTTGATCCCTATATCAATGTTGACCCTGGGACTATGTCACCCTTAGAACACGGAGAAGTTTTTGTAACCAAAGATGGAGCTGAAACAGACCTAGACTTAGGACACTATGAAAGATTTCTAGATACATCACTCACACAAAATAACAACTTTACGACAGGTCTTGTTTATAAAACAGTGATTGAAAATGAACGTAAAGGAAAGTATCTTGGTAAAACGATCCAGGTCGTTCCACATATTGTAAATGAAATTAAAGAACGTATTATAAGAGCAGGTGAGAATAAAGATATTCTTATTGTAGAACTTGGTGGTACTACTGGTGATATTGAAGGTTTACCTTTTTTAGAAACGATCAGACAAATGAAACATGAACTTAGTAAAACACAAGTCATGAATATACATGTCACACTTTTACCTTATATCAAAGCAGCTGGAGAACTTAAGACAAAACCAACACAGCACTCTGTTCAAGAACTTAGACGTATAGGTATCGCACCACATATGCTTGTGCTTAGAGCAGAACAACCTGTTCCAGCAGATTTAAAAAGAAAGATCGCTTACTCTTGTGATGTAGATGAAGATTCAGTCATAGATGCGATAGATGCACCTACTATTTATGAAGTACCGTTAAACTTTTTAAAACAGGATATATTGACACCTATATGTAAACATTTAGATCTTGAAAATTGTCAACCTAAAATGGATGAATGGGCAGATCTAGTACATAAGATCATTATGCCAAGTGCTGAAACTAAAATAGCTTTTGTAGGTAAATACCTAGATTTAAAAGAGTCGTATAAATCACTTACTGAAGCACTTATACATGCAGGAGCACATTTAGATCATAAAGTAAATATCAAATGGGTTGATAGTGAAAAAGTAGAAGATGACGGTGCCCAAAAATATTTGAATGATTGTGACGGCATTTTAGTTGCTGGCGGTTTCGGTGAACGTGGTGTTGAAGGTAAAATTCAAGCGATCCAGTATTCTAGAGAGAATAAAATACCATTTTTAGGTATTTGTCTTGGTATGCAGCTGGCAATGATTGAATTTGCAAGAAATGTACTTAAAATTGAAGATGCAAATTCAGTAGAGTTTGATAAAAATACACCAAATCCAATCATTTATCTTATTGATGAATTTATAGATGCAAGCGGTTCAAAACAAGTGAGAACAACAACATCTCCTATGGGTGGAACAATGCGTCTTGGTGAATATGAATGTGAAACAAAAGAAAATTCAAATCTCAGAAAAGCATATGATGCACCTATTATTTTTGAAAGACATAGACATCGTTATGAAGCGAATCCTAAATACAGAGAAGCATTTGAAGCGAATGGATTAGATATAACTGGTGAATCACATGGGCTTATTGAAGCAGTTGAAGTGCAGGAACATCCTTGGTTTTTAGGTGTTCAATTTCACCCTGAATTTACCTCAAGACTTCAAAATGCAAATCCATCTATCATGGCATTTGTAAAAGCGTCTATTGATAACAAACCTGAATAAATGAGTAAGGTTTATCCTACCCTTACACTTCAGATATTGCAAACACTTCTTCAAACACGTTTTGAAGAGGGTTTTCTTACTTTACGCGACCTCCCTCAACCTTCTACTTTTAAAGATATGGACAAAGCGACAAAACGTATCGTTTCAGCTATTCAAGACAAAGAAAAAATCACCATCATCGGTGATTATGATGTGGATGGTGTAACCTCTACGACATTGATGAAACTTTTTTTCGAAGAGATAGGGTATGAGATAGAGTGGATCATCCCTAACCGATTCAGAGATGGATACGGGCTCTCATCGAACATTATTCCCCGTATACTTGGTACAGATCTGGCGATCACAGTAGATAACGGCATATCAGCAGTCTATGCTGCTAAACTGTGTAAAGAAGAGGGTATAGAACTCATTATCACAGATCATCATATACTTGCACCAGAAATACCCGATGCCTATGCGATCATAAACCAAAAACAAGAAGAGTGTGACTTTCCTTACGAAGAAGTATGTGGTGCACAGATCGCCTGGTATCTTATTGCTTCATTAAAAAATGCTTTAGATGTGAAAATCAATATGATGGCGTATATGGAACTTGTTGCTATTGCTATCATTGCAGATATGATGCCCTTGCAGCATATCAACAGAGCTATGGTACAAGCGGGCATAAAAGCACTGAACAAGACTGAAAGACCTGCGATTAAAGCTTTTTTGGAACATAGTCAAAAAGAGACATTAAATGCTGAGGATATAGGGTTTTTCTTAGCACCTCTGCTCAACAGTGCAGGGCGCATGGAAGATGCTTCTTTTGCCGTAGATTTTTTATCTTCGACCAATATCTATGATGCAAGAGTAAGACTTGAACGTCTCATAGAATTTAACACACTTAGAAAATCTACAGAATACGATATTACACAAAAGGCAATGTTACAGGTGGATCATAGCGATGAAGTGATTATAGTAGTGGGTGAAGCATGGCATGAAGGTGTAGTTGGCATTGTAGCTGCAAGAGTGGCACGGGCATGTGAAAAACCCTGTATCGTACTCAGTCAAAGCAAAGAGGGATCAGTTAAAGGAAGTGGTAGAAGTTTTGGAGAGTGTGATCTTTTTAGTATCGTTGATGGTGCGAGGATACATCTGGAGAAGTTTGGAGGACATCAGGCAGCCATTGGTCTTTCTTTGAAGAAAGAGAGCCTGAAATCGTTTAAAACAGAAGTACAAAAAAACTTTACTGAAGGTAACTATGTGAAAGAAGTAGTTGATCCAGAGATCATAGGGAATCTACACTTTTCATATATCTCTTTTGATCTGACATCTATTGTTAAAAAGTATGAACCTTACGGACAGGGAAACACGACACCAAAGTTTATTAGCACGAATGTAGAGATACTTCAGGCAGACAGTATGGGCAAAGAGGGTGAACATTTACGCTTTTCTTTTGCACAGGATGGTATAGTCATGCAAGGTGTGAAGTTTAAAACGAAAGAGGTTTTTGAAGTAGGATCAAAGGCAGATATTACCTATACGGTAAATGAAAATCATTTTAGAGGAAAGACAACTGTACAGTTGATGGTAGATAAGGTGATCTCAAACCCAAGTTAAGCCTTGGGTTTGTGTAAAGAAAAGGTAATTAGATAGGTAAAACTCTGATGTTTTCGTCTAATTTTTCTTTTAGAATATTTTCTATGGCAAAAAGTGTACCTGTGTCAGCACTTGCACAACCAGAACATGCACCTAAGTAACGGATGTAAATGTCAAAATTTGCACCGTTCTCTTTGATGTCAAGAATTTCCATATCGCCACCATCCATAACAAGCATTTGTCTGATATTCTCATCGACAACTTTGTCCACCGCTTTAATACGCTGAACGATAGTCATTTGTGCAAAATCAGCATCAGCACCACCTGTATTACCAAGTGTTGCGCCACCAGCCATTTTTTCTTTCTCGTATTCTTCCAAAAGATCTACAAGATAGACATCTTTTTCTTCGTGTCCACCAGGCTTGATACATGATTTACAAAAAGCACCTGCTTTTGTATAGTCTGTTATCTCTTCAACTGTTGTAAGGTCATTTAGACGGATCACTTCTTGAAGTGTAGAGAGTGTTACCCGTGCACATTCACACACGATCACTTCTTCTTCGAAGCTCTCCATATCTACACCTTTGTACTGTGCTGCAGCTTTCTTGATAACATCATAAGCCATAACAGAACAGTGCATTTTCTGTGGTGGAACTGCTGGAGTATCAGCCTCATCACGCATTGCCATTTCAACATCGATATTTGTGATCTTTACTGCTTCATCAACTGTTTTGCCTTTACAAAGTTCAGCCATAGTATCAGAACTGGCAATAGCAGTACCACAACCAAAACTTTTGAATTTAGATGAAAGAATCTTGTCTGTTTCAGGTTCAACTGCCCAGTAAAGTCTTACTGCATCTCCACAACTCTCTGCACCAAAATCAGCCACGATGAGTTTAGCACCCATTTCTTTCGCTTCTTCTTCTGTGATCTCACCCATATTTTGTGGGTTGTTCATTAAATCTGTTACTTTATTACTGTACTCATCCCAGATGGTACCACCTACTAAACTATCTATACCCATTTTATATCCTTTATTATTTTATTTATTAATGGTGATGAGAGTCTAATCCACTCTCATGACCTTCTGGTGCATATGCGTATGAACTTGAGATACCTCTAAGTCTTAGCACGGCAGCTTTAACTACGTTAAGTGTGTAGTTTAACTCATCTTGTGTAGTGTAACGGCTCATTGAAAAACGGATAGCTGTATGTGCAAGATCTTCTGCTGCACCGATAGCTTCCATTACTGAGTTTGCTTCAAGGTCCTCACTTGCACAAGCGGAACCTGTACTTGCACCGATACCGGCACGACTAAGATCCCATAACATTGATTCACCTTCAATACCTCTAAACGAGATAAGGATGGTGTTTGGTGTTCTATTTTCTCTTGGTGTTACAACAAATGTATCTTCTATCTTGAGGAGCTCATCTTCAAAATTATCTCTCATTCTTCTGATCTCAGTCATCTCAAATTCTAAAGAATCAACAGCTTGCTCCATCGCTTTACCCATACCTACGATACCAGCAACATTGAGTGTACCTGAACGGTATCCGCCCATTTGTGCACCACCATGAAGTAGAGGCATAAGCTCTTTACCTTTTTTCATATAGAGGGCACCAACACCTTTAGGTCCATGAAACTTATGTGCAGAGAATGTAATGTAATCTACATTAAATGATTGTACATCTACAGGTATTTTACCTATAGCTTGTACACCATCTGTATGGAAAAGCACATTATGCTTTTTACAGATATTACCGATCTCTTCTACAGGGAAGATCGCACCTGTTTCATTGTTCGCCCACATAACAGATACAAGAGCAGTTTTATCAGTAATACTCTCTTCTACAGACTTTGCCTCTATAAGTCCTTCATGGTTAATAGGAAGGTAAGTCACTTTAGTACCCATGCTCTCTAAAAACCTTGCAGTGGCTATAACAGAAGGGTGTTCAACTTCAGAGACAATGATGTGGTTCTTTTTACCTGTCAAGATCTGTTCAAAATAGATACTTTTGAGTACCCAGTTATTACTTTCTGTTGCACAAGACGTAACAACCACAGAATCTTCTTTAGGTGAATTGATACCTGCATAGATTCTTTCCATACCAGCCTTTATACCAGGGTGTGTATCACTCGCAAATATATGTAGTGAGTTTGGATTACCATATTTTTGTACAAAATACGGTTCCATCTCTGTGAAGACCTGCGGGTCAACGATAGTTGTTGCATTATTGTCTAAATAGACTTTCATTCATTATCTCCTCTGAATAGAATAAAATTCAATTCATTTTTTTAATTTATAACGATACTCATTTTAATTAAGACTAATTTAGTCCTAATTAGGTTAAGGCATAATACGCTCTTATTCTTAAACTAAGATAAAATTTTAACTTAATTAGGACTATTATACTCCTAATTAGATTATTTTTCCTTGATTTGCATTAAATATGTATGTAAATAGAGATATTT
This sequence comes from Sulfurovum sp., assembly GCF_049668085.1. GTDB lineage: Bacteria > Campylobacterota > Campylobacteria > Campylobacterales > Sulfurovaceae > Sulfurovum. The sequence continues at coordinate 52,307 of NZ_JBATIY010000085.1, forward strand.
TATAGCGTTTGTAAGCAGTAAAGCAGAACCAAAACGGATAATATCCGTTTTGGTTTAAAAATTTGAAGGGGTAGGTGTGTTGATAAGATTATAAAATTCATTTCTGGTACGCTCATCTCTTTTGAAGAGACCTCGAAGCGCAGAACTGACTGTAGTAGAGTTGATCTTTTGAACCCCCCTCATCTCCATACACATATGACGTGCATGAACCACTACTGCCACACCCTTAGGTTTGATCGTCCCCAAAATAGCATCTGCGATCTGTTCGGTCATCTGCTCTTGTATCTGCAAACGTCTGGCATAGACATTGACGATACGAGGGATCTTAGAAAGCCCTACCACTTTACCGTCTGGTATGTATGCCACATGTGCACGCCCTATAATAGGAAGCATGTGATGTTCACACATGGAGTAAAATTCGATATCACGTACCAATACCATTTCATCATTACTTGTACTGAAAAGAGCCTGGTTGAGTATTTCTTTTGGATCTTGATCATAACCCTCTGTAAGAAACTTTAGGGCTTTAGCCACACGGCTAGGTGTCTGAAGTAAACCTTCGCGTGTAGGGTCCTCTCCTAAAAGTTCAAGGACTTTGGTCACAGCCTGTTCAAATTCTTCTTCTTTATTCATCATGGTTACCTATATAGATATTTTTCACATTGTAGCTAAACTCCAATAAATACATACCCGTTATGGATTTATTTTGGTGAACAATTTAACTATCTTGTCATCTACTTTTGAGATGGCAAGTTTTTGTATTTCTGCTTCATTAAAGTAATCTGTCTGCTCAGGGTTGTTCTCATAATAAACATACACTTTACAAATGAGCTTAAAGTGTGTATAGGCATGGGTAATTTCACCGATGTATATAGAGGCACAAGGTGGAATATCCATACTCTCAAATCCCCAAAGACCATGTAAGAATTTTCCTTTTCTTTGGGTCAGAGCCAATTTATCATCATAGACACGGATAAGTATGTTTTCTTCTCTAGTGGGTACAACGCGTTTCTTCTTTGTAGGATAGAGTGTAGGCTCTTCCTGCCCTTTGCAAATATCACTCAGGGGACAGATCTCACATTTGGGAATTCTAGGTAGACAAATGGTTGCCCCTATATCCATCATTGCTTGATTATAGTTAAATGGATGGACCTTGTCTACCAGATCATAAGCGAGCTCCCAAAGTTTTTTGTCGTTAGGCGTTTTGATCTTTTGTAAACGGCATAGTATACGTTTAACATTGGCTTCCATGATGGGAACGGGCTGGTTAAAGGCAAAGGCAGCAACAGCATGTGCCGTATTTTTGCCTATACCAGGGAGTTTTATCAGTTCATCTATATCATTTGGCAGTGTATCTATAAGGGTAGCGGTCTTGTGTAAATTTTTAGCACGATTATAGTATCCAAGCCCTTCCCACATCTTCAATACATCATCTAGAGGCGCTTCACCCAAGAGTTTAAGTGAAGGAAAGCGTTCAATAAAAGGAATATAGTACCGATCCAATACTGTTTTTACTTGCGTTTGCTGGAGCATTACTTCAGAGAGGTAAATATAATATGCTTCTGAAGTATTGCGCCAAGGGAGATCCAATCTTCCATTCTCTTGATACCAGTTTTGGATGTTTTGGTGTGTTTTTTTATGCATGTTGGGATTATATCATGAGTTACTTTGTGCATTTAGCATGTTATAATATATTAAAATCCTAGATACTTTGATAAAGGATAAAGATGAAATTGAAAAAAATAACATCTCTGGTCATGCTTTGGTCCATGATCATGATGACATATACGGGGATAGTTCTTTATATCGCACCGCATGGCAGGGTTGCCTATTGGACAAACTGGGAATTGTTTGGGTGGAGCAAGGACCAGTTTGCTGAGATACATACGACTTTTATGGTACTTTTTATCGTGACAACTTTGTTACACATATATTATAATTGGAAACCATTGACGAGTTATATGAAAAATCAGGCTAAAGCTTTTGTATTTTTTACCAAAGAGATGGTAGTCGCGTTAAGTATTGTTTTACTCTTTTTATTTGGTACACTTTATACAATAGTACCTTTCTCTACTTTTCTTGATTTTGGCGAAGAGGTGAAAGAGAGTTGGGTAGAGAAGAGTGAAGAACCTCCTTACGGACATGCCGAAGAGTCTACACTGAAAGATTTTAGTCAAAAGACAGGGTATGATGTGGAACAGGTGTTAAGAGTATTGAACGAACACAATATAAGTGCGTCAAACACAGACATTTTAGAAGATATTGCTGTTAAGCAAGGGAAAACACCAGGGGATATTTTCAGATTCATAAGCGCTTCTTTAGGGGATAAGACACCTAAAGTTACGGGACTTGGAAGAAAATCTTTTGAACAGGTGGCCAAGGCATTAAATATGGATAGTGAAGCGTTCTTAAAAGAATTGAAAAGTATGGGTATTCAAGCACAAAAAACGCAAAAATTTAAACCTACGCTTGAAGAACAGGGCTTTAATGTGAGAGAAGTGGTTGATAGTTTTTTAGATAGAAGTGAAAATAAAGAGTGATACGAAAAAGGACTTTAATCTATTATAGTACAGTTTATTTGATGGTTAAACACTTATTAATACAATATGCATTATCATAAGAATTACTATTTAACACTATAAGGAAAAAATATGAAATTACATAAAGTTATACTAGCCTTTATGATGCTTGTAGGCTTGGCTCAAGCTGAAGCAAAGTTAACAGCGGAACTCTGGGGTTCAGAAGGTAATCAAAGAGTACAATTAGACCAGTTGATCAAAAAGATAGACACAGTTGGTTACTCTACAGTGGCTGCCAATAAAGATATCCAAGTGCATTACTACAATAAATTTAAAGAGAGTACTTTAGAGATGATCTCTTTCTTTGGACTTGTGAATAAAGAAGCACTGAGACCTCTTTTACTTAAAAACCCTGATTTTGGTGCCTATGCTCCGTACAACTTTTTTGGTTACAAAATACTTGATAAAGCAAAAGATGATAACACATGGTATGGACACCTTGCTCCGAATACTATGCTAGATATCATCGGAGAACAAGATGCAGATGCAAGAAAAGCCTTTACAGATATGGTTGGTTCTTTTGATGAATTAGTAAAAAAAGAGATGAAGCCTACAATGTCAAAAAGATTTGAGCATACTAAGCCACTCCCGAAAAATGGACTTACAAGACTGGTAAAAAAGTTTGAGAAACCTGATGATATGGAAGAATTCGTTGAAGATTTTGTCATGGATCATGATGGACGTTTCTCTAAGCATAATTTTATTATCGCTGGATTTATTGATTTCAAATTTGAATATTCTGATATGGACTTAGAATTTGATAAATATGATGCATACTGGGTTTCTCTGCTTTGTCACTTTGAATTTTCAAACTCTATCTTCAACAGAGGTCTTCCTGAAGCGGGTATGTTCGCACCATGTTCAGTATATTTCTATATTCCTAAAGGAACAAATGAATTACATGTAGGATATGCAAGTGTAGACAACTGGATCAATGCATTGAACTTCACAGACCAAAAACGTATCGATTATATGAGAGCGATCGATGCAGAAGTGGTTGAAACATTTAAAGAGATGGGCTTTGAAGTTGTAACACTAGGTAAAGACTAGTCAAACAATTTGAAGTAAAGAAATTACTAAAATAAGGAAAGAAGATGAAATTAATGAAAATGACATTGGCGTTTTTATTGGCGCTGGTTACTGCACAAGCGGAAGGTGCTAAATTAGAAATAGGTGCTACGGCACCGGCAGTACTTAGTACATACTATGCAGCTAAAGCACAGGATGCAAATGCAGTGCAATCAAAATTGAAAGCCAATGGTTTCTCAGTTTTGGCTACAACAGCACCGATCAAAGGTTCGACAGTGATCACGATCACGAACAAAGAATTACAAGCAACAAACTCTTGGTTGGCAACACTGAATGTACTTGTAAATGAAAAAGAAGTACGTGTACAAAATCCATCATATTTTGGAGCGGCATATCTTCAAGACAAGTTTAAATATGGTCAGTTCTCTGGAACATTGAAGTCTCTTCAAAAAGCACTTGGTGATCTTCATACAGTCAAAGATGAGTTTAAACTTTCAAAACTTGCTAAATATCAATTTATGATGGGTATGCCTTATGTAGATGAGACGATCAATGTAGGTGAGGGTTCAGATCTGGCAAGTAAGTTAAAAGACAACAAATATGTTGCTTACAGCCTTAAACTTCCTAATGGATCAACACTTGTGGGACACAGTTTAAGAAGCAGAACCAATAAATTCCTTCTTAAGATCGATGCTGGTCATAATGCACAGATCTTACCATACAGAAGTATTATCAAAGATGGTAAAGCTGTGATGTTGGATCCTAAGTATTACCTAGCAGTTTCTTTACCGCTTCTAAGCATGGGAGAGTTTATGAAAATAGCTTCTACCCCAGCTGAAATAGAAAAAGATATCAAAAGAACTTACAAATAGCGTGACCTCTTCGCTATCCAGAACTACTCTGGATAGCCTTTTTACCACCCTTTTCCCCCTATAATTTTAATGCTTATTGGTATTTCAACTTTATTTAGATAAAATCACGTAATTATATATAAAAGGATTGTAGTGAAAGTTACAGTAAACAAAGTAGACGACGCAAATGTAATCGTAAGTGGTACTATAGAAAACAGTGCTGTTGAAGAGAATATTAACAAGATGGCTGTTCAAGCGGGTAAAGAGATGAAAGTAGATGGTTTCAGAAAAGGTAAAGTACCTGCACATGTAGTGAAAAAACTACATGGCGACAAACTTGCACAAGATGCTGAAGGTGAAGTGCTTAAAGAACTTATCGATGCAGGTATCAAGGAAGCAGGTCTCAATTCAGCAGACATTCTTGGACAACCGACATTTAAAAAGTATGATAAAAAAGATTCAGGTATTGACGTTGAAGTAGAAATTTCTACAAGACCAGTATTTGAAGCAGAAGGTCACATGGATGTGCTTCCTGCCTTTGACAGACCAACAGCATCAGAGAAAGAAATTGAAGAAAAATTGAATGAAGTTGCATCACAGCAATCACCTTATGCAAAGATCAAGAGAAAGCGTATGGTAAGAGATGGAGATATGACTCTTATCGACTTTGAAGGTTTTGTTGACGGTGTAGCATTTGATGGCGGTAAAGCAGAGAAGTTTAACCTAAAGATCGGTTCAGGTCAATTCATCCCAGGATTTGAAGAACAGATCATCGGTATGAAATATGAAGAAGAAAAAACGGTTACAGTAACTTTCCCGGAAGATTATCAGTCAGCTGATCTTGCAGGTAAAGAGGCAGAGTTTAAAGTAACACTTCACGAGATCCAAGAGCAAGTACCTGCAGAACTTAACGATGAGTTGGCACAAAAACTTCTTCAGGGTGAAGAGAATGCAACGCTTGAAATGCTTACTGAAAGAGTAAAAACACAGATCGAATCTGCTGAAATTTCAAAAATCTATAATGAAGACCTCAAACCAAAATTGGTTGAAGCATTGGTTGAAAAATTTGATTTTGCACTACCAAATAACATTGTTGAACAAGAGATCGATGCAAAGATCAATGCAAAAGCAAGAGAGATGAGTGAAGATGAGCTTAACTCTTTCAAAGACAACCCTGAAAAAGTTGAAGCACTTCGTGAAGAAGTAAGAGCAGATGCAGTTGCATCTGTGAAAGCAACATTTATCGTAGATGCATTGGCTAAGAAAGAAGAAGTAGCTGTAGATGATCAAGAAGTATCACAAGCTATTTACTATGAAGCAATGATGAGTGGACAAGATCCACAAGAAGTGATCAAATACTACCAGGAAAATAATCTTCTCCCTGCTGTGAAGATGGGTATGATCGAAGATAAACTCTTTGGTAAGATGTTAGGTCTCGATAAATAAAACAAATGTGTAAACAGCAACAAACGTTGCTGTTTGCTTTGTTAACTTATAGAGTGTATAGTTGAGTTGATATGAAGATCTATTTAACTATATATTATTAAAGGTAAGAAATGAGCTATATTCCATACGTTGTAGAACAAACAGGTAGAGGTGAGAGATCTTATGATATCTATTCACGATTACTTAAAGACCGCATCATTATGCTAAGTGGGGAGGTAAATGATCAAGTAGCCTCTACCGTTGTAGCACAACTTCTTTTTCTTGAAGCGCAAGATCCGGATAAAGACATTTACTTTTACATTAACTCTCCGGGAGGCGTGATCACTTCAGGACTCTCTATGTTCGATACGATGAACTATATCAAACCGGACATCGTCACTATCTGTATCGGTCAAGCAGCATCTATGGGTGCCTTTTTACTTGCTTCGGGTACAAAAGGTAAGCGTTATGCACTACCGCATGCACGTATCATGATCCACCAGCCTTCAGGTGGTGCACAGGGACAGTCAACAGACATCCAGATACAAGCGCAAGAGATTCAGAGGCTCAAAGACACACTCAATGAGATCTTGGCAGAACAGACAGGCAAAACAGCCAAACGTATTGAAAAAGATACAGAACGTGATAACTTTATGTCTGCTGCAGAAGCTATGGAGTATGGTCTCATAGATAAAGTACTTACAAAAAGTTTTACATAATAGAGACAGTAGATGGTTAGAGAAATAGTAGTATATCCAGACAAAAGACTTAAACTTATCTCAAAAGAGGTAGAGTCTTTTAATGGTGCTTTGCATGATCTTCTTGATGACATGTACGAGACGATGCGTGCCCGTAATGGTGTAGGACTCGCAGCTATTCAAGTGGGCATTGATCTAAGAGCGCTTATCATAAATATCCCTTTAGAGGATACGGACGGTGAGCATGATCAGCCTAAAGAAAATACCTTAGAGATGATAAACCCTGTGATCATCGAAAAAGATGGTAGTGAAAAATTTCAGGAAGGGTGTCTCTCTATTCCCGGTATCTACGAAGAGGTAGAGCGTGCCAAACATGTTAAGGTGGAGTATTGTGACAGAGATGGTCATAAGCATACTATAGAAGATAATGACTTTCTAGCTATTGCTATTCAGCATGAGATGGATCACTTGGATGGCAAGGTATTTATTGAAAAACTCTCATATATGAAAAGAAAGAAATTCGAAAAAGAGTGGAAACGAAGACTAAAAGAGGCATAATCAAACATCTTGCACGGAATGTTTTGTCGGAGTACTGATTGTGCGCCTCGAAAACCTTCCGCACAATCTAAGTACTTCTGACTCTATTATGTGAACTGTCATTTTTTAGAAAAGCACTTTATAATTTTTACACCCCTTGCATGATCATCGCATCAGCTACACGTTTAAATCCTAATATATTTGCAGCAGAGATAAGGTCCATCCCAAGATTATGTTCATCACATGTTTTCTTGAGATCAATGTAGATAGTTGACATAATGTCTCGCAGCCTTTTATCTACTTTTTCAGATGAAAGATAGTTCAGTGAACTGTTTTGACTCATCTCCAAAACACTGACAGCAACACCACCGGCATTGGCTGCTTTGGCTGGTGCAAAAAGAATTTTATTTTCTACAAAAAGTTCGATGGCTTTAGGTGTTGTTGGCATATTAGCACCTTCAGCAACAATTTTTACATCATTATGTATAAGTAATTGTGCACAGTTTTCACCTAATTCATTTTGTGTGGCACATGGAAATGCTGCAAAACACGGGATATCCCATACAAAACTACTGCCCTGTACATAGTTTTCTCTTTTTACATAGGTAGCATTTTTTCTTTCCAGAGTATAATACTCCAAAGAGGCTCTTCTTTCCAGTTTTAAGTTTTTTAAAAGCTCTAGGTCTATACCGTTACTGTCATGTATGGTACCTCTGGAGTCAGAGCACGTTACTGGGATCGCACCAATATCATAGAGTTTTTCTATAGCATGGATCGCAACATTTCCGCTGCCGCTAATAGTACAGATCTTGCCTTTGAGTGTCTCCCCCCTATCCTCCAAGAGGGTTTGGGTAAAGTAGACAAGTCCATATCCTGTTGCTTGTATACGTCCTAAACTTCCACCTAGAGAGAGTGGTTTAGAGGTAATGATACTGTCATAGGAGTTTGTGAGTTGTTTATATTTTCCAAAAAGGTACCCAACTTCTCTTGCTCCTACACCTATATCTCCTCCTAGTATATCAATATCTGCACCGATACTGTTATAAAAAGCGGCCATAAAAGCTTGACAGAATTTCATGATCTCTTTATCACTTTTATCTTTAGGATCGAAATCAGATCCTCCTTTTGCACCCCCTATATGAAGCCCGGTGATCGCATTTTTAAATATCTGTTCAAAAGCAAGAAATTTTAAGATATCCGGATTGACTGATGGGTGAAAACGTACACCACCTTTGTAGGGTCCCAAAGCATTGTTAAATTGAATTCTATACCCATTATTAACATGTACTACATTGTCATCATCCAGCCACTCTATTTTAAAGTGTATGGCTCTGTTGGGTACCATAATACGGTCGATGACATGTTGATCCAGATATTCGGGATGTTTTTCTATAAGCGGCGCTATAGAGACAAGCACTTCTCTCAGTGCTTGAAAAAAAAGGGTATCACCTTTACAGTTACCATTTTTGGCACGATTCATAGACTGCTCAATATACTCCATGATATTCCTTTGTGTTTGTATCAATCAAATTATATTACAATTTGACATATTTTTAACCATTTTTGTAAATTTAGTGCATCATGACGCTATGAATGCAAATAAGATTTTAGAGAATGCCATACATAAATTTGGACTTTCATATAGAAGTATCGTTTCTGTAAAAAAGATAGGCAGAACGATAGCAGATTTAAATGCACATGAGAAGATAGAAAAGTCAGATATATTAGAAGCCCTAAGCTACAGAAGAAGACAGCTCTTTTATTTCACTGCATCTTGAAAGAAATGGCTTCGTTTCGCTCAGTCACATACTGTAAGTATGCTTTTTTATTCCACTCACTCCATTTATTCAAATCTACAGCAAATTAAAAGGCCATGAAGACTTCTTTAGGCACAGACCATTTTAGTCACAACAAATCCACCTATCACAAGCCATGCAAACATAGCTGTAGCAGTATAGATAGGAGCCAGTCCCAATCCTTTAAATTTAGAGAAGCGTGTGCCCATACCCAAAGCAGTCATAGCCATAGTAAGAAGGAAAGTATCTATTTCGTTAATGATGTTTACGATATTTTCTGGTACTAAGTGTAAAGAGTTAAACCCTGCTACACCTATAAAGTAGACAGCGAACCATGGAATCACAAGTTTGACCTCTCCTGAAAGACCACCCTCTTTTTTCGCAGAGTAGCTTAAGTATATTCCCAAAATGATCAGCATAGGTGCTATCATGATCACACGGGTCATTTTAACAATGACTGCATCGTTTGCCATTTCCTCAGGCGCTCCAGGTATTGAAAATGGTACAGCGACAACCTGTGCCACTTCATGGATCGTTCCACCTACATAGATACCAAATTCTTTAGCAGTCATATGCAGAAAACCTGTTGCGTTTTCGAAGATAGTGGTATAGAGTACAGGATAGAGAAACATAGAGATGGTTCCAAATAAAACGACCATAGAGACTGCGATGGCTGTTTTGTACTCTTCTGATTTGAGTACAGGTTCTGTCGCGAGTACAGCAGCAGCACCACAAACAGCAGCACCGGAAGCAGTTAACATAGAGGTATCTTTGTCCATACCAAATATCTTATATCCAAGCCATGAGCCAAAGATAAATGTGGTTGAAAGCATAATGAGGGAGACTAGAAATCCGTCCATACCTACTTCAGCAATCTGTTGAAACGTAATTCTGAAGCCATAAAAAACGATAGCAAAACGTAGTATCTTTTTTGCAGAGAAGGTAATACCTGTTTCCCATTCTGAAGGAATTTGATTATGCATGGTGTTTGCATAAAAAATACCAAGAACGATACCAATGACCAAAGGTGAAAGGCCTAATGCCTTTACTGGCCCGAGTGATGCGATAAATGTTGCAGCAGCTGCGAAAATGGCTACAAACAAAATCCCACTCATGGTACCTTTACGTTTTTCTGGAGAAAACGCCATAAAAATCCTTATTAATTCAAAATAATTGATAACATTTTTAGAATTCTACTATAATTTTGATATAATTTACGAATTATTAACTATACTAATAATAAAATATCAGATATAAAATTATTATAAATAAGAGAGTAGATATGAAATTAACACTTAGGCAAATGGAGATCTTTTTAAATGTTGTTGCCTCTGGCCATTTAACCAATGTGGCTAAAGATATGAAGCTAAGCCAATCAGCCATCTCAATGTCTATTAAGGAATTGGAAAATATTTTAGGACGACCGGTATTTGATCGGATCAACAAGAAGCTCGTTCTTAATGAAGTGGGTCGTGCTTTTTATAAAGAGATTGATCCTATTTTTAAAAAACTCTCAGATATTGAGTATGAATTTAAGAATTCAGAGAACAAAGGGATGATACGTGTTGGTGCGAGTACGACCATAGTCGACTATCTGATGCCAGCTATTATCTGTAGCTATATGAGTTCTTACCCTGATGTCAAAATCACACTTAAAGAGGGGAACACCAAAGAGATAGCTGAAATGATCAAAGCAGGAATGATTGATATTGGTTTTGTTGAAGGATTTGTTCCAGGTGCAGATATAGTAAAAGAGAAGATAGGTGTGGATGAACTGGTAGTCGTGACAGCAGATAAAAACTTGTGTGAAGCCAGTACGATAGATGCACTGTCTCAAAAAAGATGGGTATTGAGAGAAGAGGGGTCTGGTACCAGAGAAGTTTTTTTAGAGTATATTAAAGAGAGGGTAGACGACTTAAACGTATTCTTAGAGCTCGGACATACCGAGTCTATTAAAAGTATTTTGATGAACCGTGAATGTTTGACCTGTATTTCCAAGATCTCAGTGAAAGAAGAGTTGGAAGAAGGAAAACTCTATAAGGTTCCTGTAGAGAACTTTGAGTGTAAAAGAGATTTCTTAATGATCTATCATAAAGACAAATATCATAGTGCATTGTTTGAAAAATTTGTTTTCTTCTCTCGAAAACTGATGACTCAGATGATAGAGGGGGAAACCTGTCTTACCCTGCAGAGTTCTCAAAATGCTTAATCGCTTCCTGATACTCTTCGGGATGATTGAGATTTGTAAACGGTTTATCTTCTTCAAATGGCACGAAACGTGTATGTGCAAGACCCAACAGATCACCCAACCTGTGATTCCCCTTTTCTAATTGCGCGTAGGCCAAAGGCAGAATGGACCTTTTATAGACCCCGCAAAGAGGCTGAACACCACTTGGGCTTTGCGCTACTATGATATCTAGCATACTTTCATCATGTTCCAAAAGATGCTTTATGATTTCCTCATCAACAAATGGCGCATCTACACTTAGGATAAACACTTCATTTATCTCTAATGTTTCAAAAATGGAAATAAGTCCTATAAGAGGTGAAGTCTCTTTGCGTGTGTCTTTGATCACCATGCACTCAAAATCAAATTTATGCTCTTTTGCTGAGATATATACTTTGTTGAACAGTCTACTGAGTTTCGCGTATTGAAACTCAGCCAGAGAAAGATATTCCCCAAAAGGCAAGAGTGCTTTGTCTTTACCCATTCGAGAACTTTTTCCTCCTGCAAATATAACAGCGTTGATAGATCTTGTCATGCTTGTATACTCTTTTTACGTTTTTGGTGTATCAGCAGGACAACAAATGCCATAAAGGTGATAATGGATTCTACCAAGAAAAGATATTCCCCATAGATTTGCCCTGAGAGCACAGCACCTACTGAACCGCCAAGTCCAAATGCAATGCCCAGGAAAAACTGCTGGGCAAGCTTTTTCTGAGTATAAAGTGAAAAAACATAAGTAATGGCTGCAGTATGGTAGAGGGCAAAACCTATGGCATGCAGGGATTGTGATGCAAAAGTGAGTACTACTGAATCCGGGAAGAGGTAGAGCATCATCCATCTCACTGCAGTGACGAGTGTGGCAAACTGCAAGATATGCAGTAAGTTTCTTTGCAGCAGAGGACCTTGAAAGTAGTACATAAAAATTTCACATATCACACCAAAACTCCACATCCAGCTTACCATTTCAAGCGAAATACCATGTGCAGTTTCGTAGATAGTAAAGAAGTTATAGAACCCACCAAAACCTACTTGCATTAAAAAGATGGAGATCCAAAATGCCCAATACTTTGAGAGTGAGAAGGAGGCATCTTCTTCCGGGTTGGAGTGCGAGATAGTGTCATACTTTGTAAGCATAGCGCCAAAAAAAAGGGTTAAAAATGCCATTGCACTTAGGTAGTAGAGCGCTTCATAAGGTGTACTGAGTACTTTACCTAACCATAGTGCTATACCCATAAAGCCAAGAGAACCCCACAGACGTACTTTCCCGTAATGTCGCTTAGACAAAGATGCCAGGGCGATGGTCTCAACATAAGGAAGTGAGATACCCATCGCTGCACCAAAAAGAAGGTTTGCTACAAGGTAGATCCAGAAATCATTGATCGTTGCTAAAAAAAACAGGGTACCAACAAAGGTAAAGAGTAAAGAGAGCTGATAGACATTCGGTGTCAAAGAGAAAAAATGTCTAAATGCAAAGGGGAGTAAAAATCGCATAAAAGGAGCAGCTGCATAAATGATCCCTACTTCCAGAGGCTCATATCCAAGGTCAAGCAAGACTTTTGGCATAAAGATGACATAGACACCTACAAGTGCAAAGTAAAAAAAGTAGTAAGCCCCTAAAAGTGGTGAGAAGAGGGCACTGTTTTGTTTCATTTTTTGTTTACAACAGCCGTTGCTGACAAGAGGTCATGTAATGTTTTGTTGTCTTTTCTAAAAAACATAAGTGCCCAACCTAACATGGTAAAAAGGGACAGTATAGCAGCCAAATTTCTAAAGAGTATCACAAACAAAGAGGGTTTCTTTTTTGTATTTTCGTCGATAAGCGTGATGTTGTAGGCACGATATCCAGGTGTTTGACCGGTCTTATACATAAATATGGTCTGTACAATGATCAGGGGAATAAGTATATAGAACCATCCTGCCAGCCTATGTTCAGCAAAACCTTCTCTCCCGTCCATGACAAGATAAAAGACCACATACATGATAGGCATAAGCAGCATAAATGCATCAGTGATAAATGCTTTTATTTTTAATCCTACGGGAGCATAGTTGTCCTGTTGAGGTACAGGCTTTACTTTTGGAGTGTTTTCCTGCTTCTTTCCCTGTTTGATATCTCTAAAACGTTGCTTTGCCATTAAAAATCCCAAATGACAGAGGCGTAAGGACCCGAAAAGTCCATGTCTGCATGGAATCCATCTACCAAGTCATCGCTGTCTAGATGAAATGCTTTATAGCCTGCTTCCAAGCCTAGCCCCATCACCAAAGTATACCTGGCAGAGAGTTCATAATCATATGTGGTTATATCCGAATAACTGATCGCATTGGCTTCAAGTTGAAAAGAAAGATCTGTTACGGGCATATTAAAACGTGCTTTGCCATAGAGCAAAGGTACCCAGGTTGAAAAGTTTGCAACATCATTCGCTATAGTGGCAGTGACACCCATATCTCCATTGATATACCTTAGTGTGATTCCTGCATCCACTTCGGCCCAATTATCAAGGAGTTCATAATAGAGTGTCACATCTGTCATGTCTAATGACAAACTGCTGTCAATATCTCCTGTAAAGTTGTCAATATCCCCCCACGTAAAGTCATTTACGTTACTGCTTCCCTCATGTGAAAGTGTGGTATACCCCAACTTTACATTCGGAATGACAGGCAAAGGATGTTCAAGATACGCTTTCAAAAAGATATCTTGTTCCTCGCTGAAGCCAAAAGTATCATTAAGATTTTGAGAACTACCTTTGTAAGCAGCATTTCCGCTAGGATCATGGTTAAAGAAACCTAGAGATACTTCTCCTCCTATCGTATCGGCTTGTAGATAGTGCAGTGCTAGAAGTATGAAAAGTATGAGTTTGTTAAGTGTTGACATTTTATTTCAATCCTTGTGTCATGGTAAAGATAGGAAGAAGCATCGCTGCAACGATGACACCCACAACCACACCGATAAAGAGCATCATAAATGGTTCCAATAGACCTAACAGAAGCTTGAGTTTGTCTTCATTCTCTTCTGCGTAAAGTGCGGAGGTGTTATCTAGGATCTGTGCTACTTCACTCGACTCCTCTCCCAAGGCTAAAGACTGCATAAAGTTACGCTTTAGTTTTACACCTTTTGACATTTGGAGAGAGTTTGAAAGCTTATTTCCTTCGAGTACTTTTACGGATGCTTTCTCAAAAAGATCGCGGAGTCCATAGTTTGCAAAAGTAGCTTTAGCAAGTTGTACCGCCTGGGCATACGCCACACCAGAACTTAGCATGAGTGATAGGATGTAAGAAAATCGTCCCAATTCATGGTTTTGGATCAGTGTACCCAACACAGGCATTTTCAAAAATAGTGAATCGATGATACGATGAAAGGCATCAATTTTGGCATAAGTGATTTTAAATATCATGACAATAAGCAATATCGCTATAATGATAGCAACATAGTGAGAGGTTAAAAAGTCACTTAACCCAACTACAAATTGAGTGATAGGAGGAAGCTCCTGACCTGTATCTTCAAATATCCCTGTAATTTTCGGTACAACAAAAGCGATAAGAAAAGAGGTCATTCCTATAGCAACAATAAAAATAATTGCAGGATAAGTCATCGCTCCTTTCACCTGTTTTTTTACTTTGTTCTGTGCAGAGAAAAAGTTTCCCATATTGGTGAGGACCTCAACCATTTTCCCACTCTGTCCCGCGACATTAAGACTTTGGAGGAAAAATTCCGGAAGGGCATAGACCTTTTGCGTATTAAGTGCATGGTAAAGGGACTTTCCTTCATCGATCATGGTCTTAATAGAATTCAGAAAAGAGACATATTTTTTCTCCCCCTCATGTTGGTTCTCAAGGAGTTTAATTGCGGTAAGTATAGTCATCCCCGAATTGAGGTAGGAAGAGAGCTCTTTAGAAAAAGTACTAAGAAGTTCCCCTGGCATTTGTCGTTTGGAAAAGGCTTCAAGTGAAAACTCTTTTGTTGGGGTCAGCCCTTCATGATAGATATTTTGTGTACGGAGTTTTTGACCTGCTTCTTCTATGGAACTTGCTGTAACAGTACCCTTGACTTTTTTACCTGTTTTGTCAAAACCTTTGTACTTAAAAAGCATCAGTGTTACGTCCTTGCAGTAAATAATAAGTATTATAACTTTTTTAGCTGTATCTTGCTATAGTACAAGATGAAACGATTTATAGCACTTTACTTTCTTTTTCTTGCCATATTTTTTACTTTTTTTTATGCAGACACCAATGTGCTATCTGTGTATCTCAATGAAGCACAAACATCACTCACTCTTCTTTTACTCAATAGTTTTTTAGGTCCAGATCAACTTCAGGGCATAGATATCTGGATCAATCCACACTATAAGATCATTATTAACCAGGCGTGTAACGGTATGATCCCTATACTTTTTTTGTTTGCGTCTATATTTGCCTACCCTGCTACAGTATGGCATAAGTTTTTATGGATGGCTATAGGCTATATAGTGTTTTCATTTGTGAATGTATTGCGTATCTTGCTCGTAGTGCATTTTGTAGAGCAAGAGGAAGGAAGAGAAAATTTCTATTGGTCACATGACCTTATGGGTAATACCTTACTTATGGTTGTTGGTTTAGGTCTTTTTATACTGTTTATCAAAACGTCAAGAAGGTCAAAAACCTTCTAGGTTGAAATGATAGTAGATCGATGAATGTTTATCTTTTAGCATGATCTCGTGAACAACGGCTGAAGGACCTCCCTGTTCTTCTGTGGAGAGGATATCCTTCTCTTCAGGGATGAAGATGTCTCTATTGCTTTTTTTTAAGATCTCACGACTTTTAGAATCTTTGATCTTAAAGAATTTTTCCAAAACTTCATAGGCAGTTTTATTGTCTTGATGATGTAAGAGAATATCTTTGCTTAAATAGAGTGAATCCTCTAAAGAGCGTTTGTTTCTTTCAGATATATAAACGATCTGTTCCTGGTTGTCAGTATGAACTTTAAGCACAGGAACAATAGCAAGAGTAATAATGATCACAGAGATGAGTATCTCGATAATAGTAAAGGCAGGACGTAAAGTTCTCAATAGAAATCTCCGCTACCAGATACCAATGCACTGTTTTCCAACCAATACTCTTTTGCCTCTTGTGGAGAAGTAAATTTCTGAGGTTCTCCAAAAAAAGCGGGGAGGAAATAGGTTCCCTTGTCATTCTTTAAAATGATCTGGGTCGAACTTCCATTATTGAAAAAATCCATGATCAAACAGATCTTTTTATCTTGATACCTACCATATTCAATTCGTGAGAGTGAGTCATACTCGTCAATCGTATAGGCTTCGATATTGGTGAGATCTACAGGACTTGTATACTCTTCAAAAGCAGAAGAGATCCCTTGTCTAAAATAGCAAGATCGACATTGGTCGATACAGAGAAGCGTACCTTTTCCGTAAAAGAGTTCTGAGGAGATAATATTGGATTTAAGGTTAAGAGGTGTAAGTGCTTTTGGCTTGTTTTTACCCATCTCCACTCCCTCAAATCCAAGGAAATAGACCATAGAGACTATGAGTATAACGATAAGAAGTTCTAAAAAAGAGAATCCCTTACGCAGTTCATATCTTTTGACATAGGGCATCTAAAAATCTTATTCGTTACATTCGCTAAAGAGGATATCTTTACTACTGCCTTCTCCACCTTCTTTTCGATCAGCACCAAAACTAATGATTTCAAGATCATCACCTTTTTTGATGTATAAAAGTGGCGTTTTCCATGAATCTTTAGGTACTTTTTTTGCATAAGGCATTGCACGATAATTAGGGTATTTATCCGTGTCAGGATTTGAAATAAGTGCTTCAAACCCCTCTTCTGTATCGGGATAAACACCATTATCCAGTTTGAACATATCCAGTACTTTTTTCTGTTCACTCATTTTAAGACAAACGGTATCTCTTTTTGCTTGTTCAGCAGAGTCCATAAGTCCGGGAGCCACAACAGCAACAAGCCCTCCAAGGATAACGATAACTATCAGTAATTCTATAAGAGAAAAACCTGCTCTTAATGGTGTATGTTGTTTCATGTGCATCCTTTAGTTTGCTTCGGTATAATATTTTAGATTTAAATTGTACAAATTTTACTTTAATAGAGCTTTTAGATGGATAAAACCCAGAGTACCGGCAACGTTGTAAAAAGTAGACAAGGTTTTGCCCTTCTCATCACGTTGTCAGTCTTGTCTGTGATCATCGCCTTAACGATGGTACTTTTGAGTTATTTCGAAGAAGTCCAACAAGATTCCAGTGAGACAAAAGCACTTATACAAGCAGATGTATACTATACAAATATAACAAATGTATTTCAAAACTTTAAAAATAAAAAAACCCTTTTTTCTGTATTATATAGTACGGCTTTACCTTTGAGTACAGAAGATGGAAGGTTTTCACTTGTGTTGCAGTGTGACCCCTTGCAAAAAGGCGTTAATGTAAATTGGTTAGGATGGGGAAGAGAGAAAGAAGCTTTACAGTCTGTATCCCAAGAGCTTTTTGAACTGCTTGCGCAAGAGTATGATATAGAAGATGTGGGAAGATTGCAAGAGATGCTGCTCGAAGAGATCGGTGGCAAAAGTACATTTGTACAAAAAGAGCAAAGCAGGCTTCACCAAAAAAACGGTATTATATCTTACCAACAGTTCGAAGAGGTACTCGGTCGATACCAGTTTGAGGTGGATGACCCGAAGATAGGAACTGTGCCATGGGACAAGTATTTTAGTTTTTCTCCCGGAGCAGAAAAGATAGATGCCGAATATGCTTCACCAGAGCTGATCGCCTATCTTTTCAGTATGGATGTAGAAACAGCAAAAGAGTGGATAGCTGGTGCTGGTTCTTTAGAAGACTTTGTTGCCTTAAATGGCGGAGAGTACACCGAGAGAAAAAGTATTTTAGCGGGCAAAACATTTTTAGAATCAACGGAATGCTTAGTAAGCTATACACTGGATGAACAGCAGTATAGATTTAGATTTGAATATATTGAGGGAGAGTCAAAACATTTTGAATTTTATGGGAAATACTAAAGACTTACTTCTTGCCTATCCTGCGATGAAGCAAGTAACATTGTCAAGTAGTGTGAATGTAATGTTGCCACCACAGTTTTATACAGTAAAAAAAGAAGCCTTGCCTCTTCGATATGCATACCAGGCTAAGAAAATCGCTCCATCACTTTTTGATGGTTTGCTTGAAGAGGGCAAGGATTATGATTATATGGTGTGGAAAGAAGAGGATCATTGGGTCTTTCTTGCGTATGATCTAGAGATGATCACCGTATTTTTGGAAAGCAAAGGATTTGCTCTGGAAAATGTGGACAAGATCTTCTTCACCCAGCAGGCAGTAGAGAAGTTTGATAAACCTCTTTCTCTGGGGGCCAATGAAGCACTGGTCTCTTTGGATGATATGACAGTCGTGGTTCCAAAGGGAGCATTGGCAGAAGAGATAGAGACGGCCTTGGTTTTTGACAATAGCTTTACACCTAAAAAAGGTGTCGCACTTCATGGGGCTTATGGTTCTATACTTCGCAAGAAAGAAGCCTCAATACTTACGGCTATTTTTGCACTTTTTGCACTGATGTTCTTTGTTGAGGGCACGCGCTACAGCGATCATTCTCAAGCAGGAGCATCCCAGATGCAAGAGTTGCTTGAAGCATATCCTTCTCTTCAGAGTAAATATACACGAGACAGTATCGTGAGCAAATACAAAACAATTGACAGGGCAGAGCGAAAGAAAAGAGAGATGATCAAAACATTATCTGGCATGATCTTTAAAGGGGTTACCCTTACTTCACTGGAGATGAATGAAAAGATGTTTAAAGTACAATTTTCATGCGAAGATGCCCAGGTGGCAAAACGTGTGAAAGCATTGGCACAGAAAAATCAATTGAATATTTTGGCTGTTGCAGGAAGCAATGATGTGAAGATAGAGGGTGCATTATGATTTGGAAAAGATATCAAAATGAATTGATAGTACTTGCTGCCTTTGTGTTGATGTTAGGCGGATATATGTATAAAAATGTACAGATCTCTTCACAGGCTGAAACGATACTTGAATCGAGCCGCTCTGTTGATGAGATCAAAGAAGTGATTGCTCTGCAAAAGATATGGTCCGATAAAAAGACTACAAAAAAGGTCAGTAAACTCCAAACGATCATCCCTGCGCATAAAGTGAAATGGAACAGTAAGAATAAAAAGGTCACGGCTACCTATAAAGGTTTAACGACTTCAGAGTTAAACAGTCTGGTGACAAAGATTTTAAACTTGCCTATAGAGATACAAAAGCTTAGCATTCAAAAACTGGCTTCATCTTACGATGTGGAGTTCAAATGCAAATGGTAAAAAAGAGTTTCATCGTTTTTATGGTTGCATGGATAGCCATTATTGTTCTGATGCCTAAGCAAGAATTTTATTATAAGCTTGAAGAAGTGCTTGCCAAACATGAGATCATGCTTAATGAAGAAGAAATAAGCGAAGGGTTGTTTTCTTTAAACTTGAAACAGGTTACCGTCTATTTTAAAGGGATCAACGTGGCAACCATAGAAGAGGTAAAACTGGCTACTTTACTTTTCTACAGTTGTATAGAATTACGTGCTCTTAAGGTAGATGATTCATTAAAAACGATGGTACCGCAAAATACGGAAAAAGCAGTGGCAACATACTCCATTCTTTCTCCATTAGAAGTTTTGGTTGATGCAAGTGGCTCTTTTGGTGCAATGTCAGGTAGCATTGACCTAAGTGAACGTAATGTGCGTTTAGATTTTAATGAGAGTAAAAATATACAGATGTTAAAGCCTCAATTGAGAAAAGATGAAAAAGGATGGGTCTATGAAACATCTTTTTAAACCGCATGTAGTGAAAGGGCTTTGGGCGCTATTGTTCTTATTGTTGGCGGTTAAAATGGTTTGGTTCCTTGTTGCGGTACTCTGGCTGCCGGCGACAGGAGTGCAACATAGTGAAGATAAAGGGGCTAAAGCCCTTTACTATAGAGTAAAACTAGGGCCAAATGAAGCACCTGCACCTACAGCGATCAAAAAACCTCTACAACAAGCAGGAAGCATTAATGATATTAAGCTTTTAGCTATTTATAACGCTTCTGATGTAACGGTGGTGACTGTAGAGCATAAACGTAAAACTACAGTGCTTGCCAAAGGCGAAGCTATTAATGGGTTTGTACTTGAAGGAGCAGGAAATAACTATGCGACATTCAGCAAGGGTTCAAAAACATATCAAATTAATTTGATCATCAGTACAAAAGGCAAGGGGAGCATAAAAAGTGCTGCCCCTTCTGCTGCTGCCCCTGTTTCTTCTGCAAAAGAGCCAGAAGGTGAAGTGGTCGATGCAGGTGACCATAAGATCGTAGATAGATCACTGGTAGATCATTATGCAAAGAACATGAATGATCTTGAAAAGAATATTGGTATCAGAGAGATAAAAAAAGGTAAAGACCTAACAGGTTTTAGTATCTCCTTCATTCGAAAAGGGTCACTTTTTGAGAAGCTTGGAGTTAGAAGAGGTGATGTCATTAAGGCGATAAACGGTCAGCAGATCAATAGCTATAATGCTGCCTTAGATGTATATAAAAATCTTTCAGATATGGATAACCTGACATTGGTCATTCAAAGAGGTAAAGAAGAAATGGAGTTAGAATATGAAGTTAACTAAAATTGTATTGAGTATATTGTTGGTATTGTCTATAGGACTGCAGGCCCAAGAGGAGACGGTAGATGTAAATTTCCGTGATCTAAGCGTAAAAGATTTCATTGAGATGGTCTCTAAAATTACACAAAAGAACATTTTGATAGAAGCAGACCTCAAAGGAAAGATCAATTTTGTATCAACCAAGCCGATTAAAAAAAGTGCACTTTTCTCTTTGGCAAACTCTATACTTGGAGGCAAAGGCTTAACGATAGTAGAACAGGGTGAGTACTACAAGGTCGTCAAATCCAATGATGCTGCGGGAGAGGGCCTAGAAGTAAGTAGCAGTATCGAGGGAGAGACGATGAAAACAGTGATGTTCCCGTTAAAGAACTCCAATGCTGCAGTCCTTCGTGCAAAGATCAAGCCATTGCTTCACAAGAGTGCAAAGGTGATCTCGTTTAAAGAGAATAATGTTTTGGCGATCACTGCAGATCCAAGAACTTTGCAAGCTATCTCAAAGGTCATTAAAGCGGTTGAGGTAACAGGCGAAAAAAAATCGGTTGTACTTAAACTGAAACACTCTATGGTAAAAGATGTTTTCCCTAATGCTCAAAATATGGCAAAGAAAATTTTCCCGCAGACCATTGAGAGTGAAAAGGTCGATATCTTTAAAGATGAAGCAACCAATTCCATCATACTTGTGGGGAACACTGCCAATAACAATCGTATGATCAAATATATCAAGCAGCTTGATATTAAAGGGGAAAGTACCACGCAACAGATGTATGTCATCAGGCTCAAAAACTCAAATGTTGAAGAGATGGAAAAGATCATGAGTAAATTGATCTCTCAGATGAACAATGTAGCGATTAAAGCACCTACAAAAGGTGGAACTCCACCAACTAAGGCTATGGTGGTCTCTGATATCGAAAGAAATGCATTGATCTTGCTTGCTACAGCAGAACAGATGAAAAATATCAGGGACACGGTGAGAAGAATAGACATTCCTAAAGTGCAGGTGTATGTGAAAGCGAAGATTGTTGAAGTGAATAACAATATGGCCCAACAGATAGGATTGAAGTATGGATTTAATGGAGGGGCAATTACATCCGCTGGTCTTTACACTTTAGCTGGGAATATGGGCGCTGCTGCACTGCAAATGTCTCCAGCGCTTTTAGGATTTTTAAATACGAATACAGAGACGTATGAAGGACTTGATTCCAATGGTAATCCTATTTACTCTTCTGATCCAGCATTCAAATTTGATGCGACAGATAAGGTCTTTGCTTTAGGTGCAACACTTGATCTACTTGAACAAAATGGTGCCGCACAGATCTTGAGCGAGCCTTCTGTGCTTTGTACGAATAATAAAGAGGCGGAGATCTATGTTGGGCAGACAATGTCTATCTTGACTCAGGCGCAACAATCTACGACGGGAGTCTCTAACGTAGTGAATAACTATTCTAGAGAAGATATAGGGCTGACCTTGAAAGTGAAGCCAAGACTCTCAAGTAACAATAAGGTCACGTTAGAAGTAGAAACAGTACTTGAAGATATTGATCCCTCTTCAGAGCAAATGGCCGATAGACCAACGACTACAAAAAGAACGGTCAAGACAAATGCGATCGTGAACAATGGAGAGATGATCATCTTGGGTGGGCTGATCAAAAATGTTTCGGGTAAAGGGCAATCTAAAGTACCGTTCTTGGGCGATATACCGTATCTAGGTGAAGCACTATTTACGCATAGCTCAGATGTAGAGCGCGAACAGAATGTAGTGATCTATCTTACCCCTTATATCGTAAGAAAGAGTGATGATCTCCAAAAGCTGAAAGCGATGCTCTCAGAACTGGATGAGGTGCAGGAGAGGTATAACGATCTTTTCAAAGAAGCATTGGAAGAAGAGACGGGTGTCTCTGCTGTTGAACCGGTTTCCCCTGCAAGCAACAGAATAAAAAGAACGCCTCATCAGAGAAACTTAAGTCTTTTGGATGAGGAAGCGTAATGCATTTCCCTCGTCTTCAGGATGTAAACCTTGACCCTCTCTGGGAAGAGGAGATCAACCACAAGTTAGCACTTAAACATGCACTACTGTTTTCTATGGTCGATGATGTCAAAACATGTATCGTTGAAAAAGAGACACTGGCAGATGCACTGAACTATTTAGCGAAACTCTCAGTAGACTACCCGGTAAACATCGTAGATACAGAGAGTTTTGAGAGATTAAAAAATAAATTTTTAGAGATCCAAACCGGAACAGATTTTGAAGAGATGGCAACGACTTCAGATGAGCTCATAGAAGTAGAATCTGATCTTTTGGAGTTTATCCGTAATTCACAGGATCTACTTTCAAGTGAAGAGTCTGCACCTATTATCAAACTGGTAAATTCACTCTTTTTTCAAGCACTTCAAAAAGGGGCAAGTGATATTCACATAGAGAGTGGAGAGAAAAAAGGAGAGGTACGTTTACGTATAGATGGGGCACTTAAAAAACATCTTGACCTTGATAAAAGTATCGTGACTTTGGTGATTAACCGTATCAAGGTCATATCAAATCTTGACATTTCAGAGAAAAGGGTGCCTCAAGATGGACGTACGCAGTTAGCTATCTCAGGTAAGACCATCGATGTAAGGGTCTCCGTTCTACCTACCTATCATGGGGAAAGAGTGGTCATGAGGATACTCTCTCAAACAGAACATATCCCTACGCTTGAATCTTTAGGCTTTGCAGAAGAGATCACTAAAGACCTTTACAAGTTACTCAATCATGCACACGGAATGATCCTGGTAACCGGACCAACGGGTTCAGGTAAATCAACCACACTTCATGCTTGTCTACAGCATATCTCTACCCCAGATAAGAATATCATTACTGTAGAGGATCCTGTAGAGTACAATGCCGACAATATTTCTCAAATACAGGTAAACTCTAAAGTGGGTCTGACTTTTGCAGCGGGACTACGTTCTATCTTAAGACAAGACCCGGATATTATCATGGTAGGGGAGATACGTGACAGCGAAACAGCAGAGATAGCACTTCGTTCAGCATTAACAGGACACCTGTTGCTCTCTACGCTCCATACCAATGACTCAACGTCTGCGCTAAGTCGTCTGATGGATATGGGTATTGCAAACTTCCTTGTATCTTCAACACTGTTGGGCGTATTGGCCCAGAGACTTACCCGTAAACTTTGTATTCACTGTAAGGAAGAAGCAAAACTTTCTCCTACCATAGCACAAGAGATAGGTGTGCCTGAAGACAAATTATATTTTAAAGCTGTAGGATGCAAAGAGTGTGATTTTACAGGTTACAAGGGCAGACAAGCTATCGGTGAACTTTTCATCATTGATAACAAAGCGAAAGAGATGATGAAAGATGGCTATAACGACCATCAAATAAGAGAAGCGATGAAGAAAGAAGGTATGAGAACCATTTCAGATAAACTCAAAGATATGCTTCTAGCCGGAGATACGAGTTATGAAGAAGCCATCCGTGTCGGGCTTATGGACGGCTAAGGTCGATGTCTAGCCGTAAAGCATTTACCCTTTTAGAAGTACTAATATCTATTGCCCTTTTGGGTATTGTCATTGTGGCACTATTCTCTTCTGTTGATATGATGCAAAACTCCAATGAACATCTTTCAAAGTATTTGGAAAAATCTAAAAAGATCACTAAATCTACCAAAGTACTGTATTTGGACATGATGGGTTCAGATGGAAATATTACGATTCAAAAAGATGAATTCAGTAGAGTCTGTATGGAAGAAACGAGAAATTCCCTTTATGCCCTGCCAACAGCAAAAGTGTGTTGGGTCGTGCTTAAAAAAGATAGAACACTGGCGCGCATTGAGGGGAATGCCTACCATTTGCCCTTGAACTCAGAAGAGAGGGTAGAAGTTGATCTGGTTATGTCCGACATAGAGGTTTTTGATGTCTATCATGAAAAAGATAAGATTTTGGTGCTTATCCAACAAAAAACAAAAGAACCTATCAGTTTTATGTTGCAGGGAATTAGCAAGCCAGTGAAAAAGAAAAAAACGGCAGGAAAAACAGATACCAATACTACTTCAACACTTACAGAATAATCAAATGAACTAAATAAACTTCTGCTAAAATAGGCAGTATCTATTTTTAACATGAAGGATCAGGGGATGCAAGAGATGTATGAAAAGTTAGGACTCTTTTATCTGGGGAAAGATGTTGATAAACAGAGTATGGAAGCTACTGAGGCACTGACACTACTTAAAAATAAAAATTTTACAACACATGCAGCTATTATAGGAATGACAGGTTCAGGAAAGACAGGACTTGGTGTAGGCATCATTGAAGAAGCGGTTATCGATAATATCCCTTCTATTATCATAGATCCTAAAGGAGATATGGGAGATCTATGTCTTACGGACCCAAGCTTCTCCTCTTCCTCTTTTGAATCATGGGTAGCGGATGAAGCAAAATCCAAAGAAGCTGATGTCAATGAATATGCCAAGAAAATATCCGCTGTCTGGAAAGAGGGATTAGAGAGTTGGGGACAAAGTACTGATCGTGTACAAAAGTTTCATGATGTCAAAAAAACGATCTATACCCCAGGAAGTTCTGCGGGGGTCTCTATTAATGTGATGAGTTCACTGGAAGTGCCTCCTCCTCAGATACTCGAAGACAGTGATACTTTTGCTTCTTACTTGAAAAGTACTACCACCTCTTTGCTCTCTTTGGTAGGCATTAATGCAGACCCATTAGAATCAAAAGAATATATCCTGCTTGCGCAGATCATCACTAAATCATGGCTGGATAATGAGGATCTGAGCATAGAAGCTATCATAGGCAAGATACTTAATCCTTCTTTTAAAAAAATAGGCGTATTGCCATTAGATGATTTTTATCCGCAAAATGACCGTTTTAAATTGGCAACCAAATTTAATGCGCTTCTTGCAAGTCCAAGTTTTTCACTTTGGCTACAAGGAGAGAGTTTAGATATACAAAAACTACTCTATGACGAAAAGGGTAAAGCCAAAGTGGCTATCTTTTCCATCTCACATCTCAATGATGATGAGCGTATGTTCTTTGTCACGTTATTACTCAATAAATATATCGCCTGGATGCGTCGTCAAAGTGGAACCTCTGCACTCAAAACACTACTCTATATGGATGAGATCTTTGGTTTCTTTCCTCCTACTAAGAACCCACCAAGTAAAGAGCCTATGTTGCTTCTTTTAAAGCAGGCAAGAGCTTTTGGTGTAGGAGTAGTCCTCAGTACGCAGAACCCTGTAGATCTGGACTATAAAGGGCTTTCTAACATTGGAACATGGTTTGTAGGTAGATTGCAAACGACTCAAGATATAGAGAAGGTTATTGATGGGCTGGGAGGCAAAGTAGGTTCGAACTTTGACAAAAACGAAATTAAGAATCTCCTAGCCAATCTACAAAAGAGAACCTTCTTTCTCAAAAGTGCACATTTGGATGACATTAGACTCTTTAGTACCCGTTGGGTGATGAGCTATCTTAAGGGACCACTCAAAAGAGATGAGATAGCATCTCTTATGCAAGAGCAAAAGTCAGTACAGAGAGTAGAAACCAAGTCAGTAGAAAGTAAGATAAAAGAGACTTCAACACTGGAAAGTTATCAAAATATTGATAATTCTATCCCTCAATATTATGAACCTGATGCTTCACAACAAAATATATTTTCGGCAAGCTTGGGAGCAAAGGCAAAGATACATTTTTATCAACAAAGAAGAGGTATCGATATAGACAGAGCACTTGAACTTTTTATCCCTCTTGAAGAGAAACAACAACGCATTATATGGGAAGATGCTATAGAAGAAGAACTTGGTTTTGATAGATTTCCCCATACCGCTCCTTCTAATGCAAAATTTCATCCTCTTCCTGAGATTGTTTTAGAAGACAAGAGATTGGCAAAAGCGATAAGAGAATTAAAGGAGACACTCTACCGTCAACATAATTTGGAACTACTGCGTTGTATCTCGCCTAAGTTGGAATCTAAAGTAGATGAATCACGTTCTGACTTTAGGGTCCGTTTAGAAGATGGGCTGAATGATAAAAAAGAGATCGAAATAGAAAAACTTCAAATACGTTATGGTAAAAAAGAGAAAACACTTCTAGGTAGACTTACACGTGCTAAAGAGAGGGTAGACAAAGAAGCTTCGGACTCTACAGGCTCAATGATTGAAGCGGGTATCGCAGTTCTCGGTGCCTTGTTTGGACGTCCAAGTTCGACAAAGATAGGTCGTGCAGTCAGTAAAGGAAGCAAGATACTCAAAGAGCGTGGAGAAATGAGCAGGGCTGAAGAGCGAATGGTGGCTATCGAAGAAGAGATTGAGGCACTAGAGTATGAACTAGAAGATAAAATAGATGCTTTAAATGAAAAATATAGTGCAGACAACTGCGAGATAGAAACATTTAGTATTAAGCCAAGAAAGACCGATATTGATGTAGAAATATGTGCTGTTGTCTGGAGAGTTGTCTAATGAATATAAATAGTAAACGTGACTAGTCGCTTGGACACTTCGCCGAGAAGATCTCAACGATAGGGTAGAAAAAAGCAGCTTTGCTGCTTTCGCGTTCTTAATAGTCTTTACCCTTTGCTCCCCGGTTTAATAGCAGTACTTCCCTCTTTACACATAGGACACTCCTCAGGAGTGAACATTTCAAAGGTAAAGTCATCAAGTGCAAAGAGTGGTACATCATTTGGGAGGCTACACTCTTCTTTTGCTTCAGCATCACTGCCCACTCGTTTACAGAATCCTCTGTTTGCCAGTGAGGCAAATGCCACCACTTCAGCACCTAGTGCTTCTATGGCTTGAGCAGCTTTTAATGCAGAACCACCAGTAGTGATGATATCTTCACAAATAATGATCCTTTCACCCTTTGCTACTTCAAAACCGCGACGTAACTCCATACCTCCCTCTTTTTTCTCAACGAAGATAGAACGGACATCAAGAGAACGAGCAAGCTCATAGCCGGCAAGTACTCCGCCTAAGGCAGGGGCACATACAGTATCCACTTCAATACCATGTGCTCTGATCATCTCTGCAAGGGCATCAGTGAGTAAAGAGGCTTTTTTAGGATATTCAAGTACTTTTGCACTTTGAAGATATCTGTTTGAGTGATTACCACTTGCCAAAAGGAAGTGCCCTTCAAGCAAAGCATTTGCATCCCTATAGGCTTGTTCTACATCATAAGATTTTTGCATACTTATACCTTGAGTATATCAGCTTCTTTTGTTTTAAAAGCTTCATCTATTTTAGCAATGTACTCATCTGTAAATTTTTGAATCTGATCTTGAGATTTTTTTGATTCGTCTTCACTGATCTCTTTATCTTTCTCAAGTTTTTTGATCTTATCGTTACCATCTTTTCTTACGTTTCTAACAGATACTTTTGCATGTTCGACCATACCTTTAGCCTGTTTAACGATCTCTTGTCTCTGATCACTTGTCATCGGAGGGAAAAAGAGTTTGATGAAATCTCCATCATTGTTTGGATTGACACCTATATTTGCTTCTTGGATCGCTTTTTCAATCGTTGGAAGAAGTGTTTTCTCCCATGGAGTGATGCTGATCGTTGTTGCATCAGTAGCGATGACATTACCTACTTGATTTAATGCTGTCATTGTTCCATAGTAATCTACTTTAATGTTATCTATGATACCTGTGGTTACTTTTCCTGTTCTAAGTGTTGAAAAGTCTCTTTTAAGCGCATCAATACTTTTTTGCATATTCTCTTGTGTGTGTTCATAAATCTCATTTACCATAACTGTCTCCTTGGCATTATTTAGGGCAATTTTACCCTTTTTTACCTTGTTATGTATTTAGATAGTATTTTTGGAGGAAAGATATAAAGAAGGGACCCTTCTTTATATCTGCATTAGTTAGCAGTTGGTGCAGCCGGTGCTGCAGGTGTAGTACCTTCTGATGTTGGTGCTGCTGGCACAACTGTATTATTTGTAGGAACACTATTGTCTGTCACAGTTGGTGCCGCTGGTGCTGTGGGAGTAGTGCTTGCTGGTGTTATTGGTGCTGCCGGTACAGCAGCATTATTTGCTGGAACGATACTGTCTGCTACAGATGCAGTATTTGCAGTAGTATATAGGTACCCTAATGCTAACGTATTTACGATAAATGCAAAGGCAAGGGTAAAAGTAAGTTTTGCAAGGAAGCCAGTTGGTCCTTTTGCACCAAATACAGATTCATTACTCCCACTGTATGCGCCAAGCCCAATGCTTGAACTTTTTTGTAGAAGTACTGCAACTGTAATGGCTAGTGCAAGTACGATTTGTACGATTAAAAGTGTTGATGTCATCTGTGCCTCTTTATGTTTGTTGGATAGCCCATTTAAATTTGGGTATAATTTCGGCGATTATACCCAAAAAAGTTTGAAATGGTGATGAAGATTACAATTTCGTGAAAAAGGAGAGAACTAATGTCTAATGCCATTCAAGAGTTTTCTCGTTATGCATATGAGTATGACACCTATAATGTCATTCAAGCAGAGGTTGCTGCATCACTAGTAAAGCAACTTGCTGCATCTCATTTTACAACACTGATGGATATGGGTTGCGGTAGTGGAGAAGTGTTTAAGAACCTAAAGAAACAAAATATTTCTTTTGAACACTTCATTGCTCTGGACTCCTCAAAAGAGATGTTAGAAATACACCCCTCTGGTGAGAAGATCGAAAAAATTTGTGCTGATTTCAATAGGAGTGAAACGTTTGAAAAATTCACGTTAGCAGAAGATAGTCTGCTTCTTTCTTCTTCCGCTTTACAGTGGAGCAAAGACTTGGACTTCACACTATCTGAGATATCCAAAAAAGCATCTCATGCATATTTTACTATTTTTACTTCCAATACATTTAAGACTTTGCACCAAACGGCGAAAGTCACTTCACCTATTTACCATACAGAAGTATTGAAAGAGACGATTGAAAAATACTATGATGCTGCATTCGAAGTCAAAGAGTATCGACTTCATTTTGAGTCAGTCCGTGAGATGTTTAACTACATTAAAAAAAGTGGGGTAAGCGGAGGAGAAAAGCAGTTGTCTTATACAAAGACAAAGCAACTTATGAAAACATATCCGTTGGATTATTTGGAATTTGAAGTGTTGTTTGTTGAGGCTACATCTTTGAATGGCCCTTCTTCATAAAAGGCCATTCAAATCAGTTTGACATAGTGAAGCGTGTAAGAAGCATTCTTCCCTGAAGACGCTTCTTAGTCGTCGCCTCCAAAAATACCAAGAAGTTGCAGTAGTGCTGTAAACATATTCAGGAAGTCTAGATAAAGAGATACAGCAGCATCTACAGGAGAGTCATATGCGCCATTCGCTATATTCTGCGTATCATAGATCGTAAAAATACTAAATAACAGTAAGATACCCGCAGTAATAACGACATGCATCATTGGACTTTGAAGTATAAATATATTTACAAGTGAAGCAATGATTACTACGATAAGCGTAATAAAAAGAGGTTTACCCCAACTTGAATAGTCTGTTTTACTATTAATAGCGAACAAGCTTAATGCACCAAAGAGTACAGAGGTCATCAAGAAAGCATTCCCGATTACTGCACCATTACCCGCACCTATAAGCGACGCCAAAAGCGGTACTAAAGAGACACCTGTCAAAAACGTAAAGAGAAAAAGCATTGCCAAATTAAGTCCTGCTTTACCTCTTGTCATACTAAGTCCAAAGAAAAGTATTAAAAGTTCAGCACCGAAGATGAACCACTTGTATTGCATAATTGTCTCAGCGTAAGGCATCGTTGCATAAGCTCCTGCCGCAGCAGCGATCATGCTTGCAGCCAAGAGTTGGTAAGTTTGTTTCATGAAGCTTACGGATGCGCCTTCTTGAACGTATCCAGCTTCTGTTGATGTATAGTCTCTATCATATAAAGCCATAATATTTCCTTCAATTTTTAATATAATGCAAAGTATAGTCCAGAGAGATTAATCTAAGGTTAATAATAGAATTTACTCTTTTTCTCTTTGTTCCTGTAGCTTTTTGTACTCATCTCGTGCTTTTTGGGCATCTGTTTTGTTGCTAAGGATCTGTGTAGCGCTTTTTTCTTCTGTTGAGGAGGGAATTTCAACGGTATCTGTTTTCATACAAGCAGATAAAAAGAATAGGGCAGAGATAAGAAAGAGTAGACGCATTGTAGTCCTTGAAGGTTAAATTAAATCATGATTATAAAAGACTACACTTAAACATAGGTAATAAAAGGGATTTTTTTGTATATATTATGTAAGTAAAGAATAAATTTCAACAAATTTCCCATAAAAGCTAAAAAACCCTTGACAATAAAGTTAGCTGGT
Organism: Sulfurovum sp.; assembly: GCF_049668085.1. Taxonomy (GTDB): domain Bacteria; phylum Campylobacterota; class Campylobacteria; order Campylobacterales; family Sulfurovaceae; genus Sulfurovum. The sequence goes on from NZ_JBATIY010000085.1 coordinate 83,398, forward strand.
GCTATAATACGCGTCCAACAACACATGGACGGTTAGCGAGTTGCTAGCAAGAGTGTTATTGAATGATCTTTGACAACCAAATATAAGTAAACAAATCA
>NZ_JBATIY010000086.1:0-8128 GCF_049668085.1 Sulfurovum sp.
GGTGAAGGTGAGTTATACGATCATTCAAAATGGTGAGACGATAGCTCAGAAAGAAGAACTCATCTCTATGAGTGTACCTCTTGAAGATGGATTTGGTGGAGCTTGTTGTTCGTAGGTTTTAGAGCTCGTCGACTTTATCGATGAGCTTTACTATGCGTTGGGCTTTGATCTTCTTGCCTTTTACTTTAGCTACAGGCTGTTTTTTACACAGCTTACACATACTGATACATGACTTTATGGTGATGGTATCATCAGGAAAAGCTTTTGCGAGTTTTTTCTGAAGCTTATTTACTTTCGAGAATTTTTTACATATTTGTATCTTCATATTCTACTATAGCATATTTTTTCTACTTCAGATACTTTTTACTGTTAGGGGAGTATGATAATTATTAGACATATAAAGAAAGGTAAATGATGAATCCTGTAGAACAAGATATTTTAAGAAGAAAAGATGAGATCCTCTCCGAAGTAAATGGGATCTTTAAAGTCAATATGAAGATCACGGATTGGGATGTGCCTGAAGCAGACGATACATTGGCTGCTAAAATAATCCTGGATATTATGCAAGAGGCTGTTGATGGGCTAAAAGTAAGATTTGAAGAGGGTGAGTTTAAAAATTATTAGTTCAAAAAAGTTACTCTGCTGCGAAAAGCAGAGTATATGTTAGAGTAGGCCAAGTTCAGCAAGTAGCGCTTTGATCGTAGGTGAAAGGTCGCTCAACTCTTTTAGGAAAGTACCTGAAGCCATATCTTCTCTATACCACTCTTCGATACGTTTCATGGAGTCACTTTTTTCCTCTTCTGTGAGTGTATTTGATTTATCAATAGTGTCTTTTATTTTCTCTAAGTGTTTTAGGTTGGTGTTGCTCATTTGTTATCCTTTTTAGAAATGTATATCTTCATTATAGAATGATAATACTTTCAAACATATGTTAGGCGACATTTATGATGTAATACACTTTTCGCTATAATTCCACAAAATCTCCCCATATATGGATATACAAATGATACAACTTACAAACCTCTCTAAAAGCTTTGGGGGACAAACCCTTTTTAAAGATGTCAACCTCAAGCTTTCACCTGGACAAAAAATTGGACTTGTCGGACGTAATGGATCTGGTAAATCTACGCTTTTTAAGATCATTCTTGGTGAAGAGAGTTATGATTCTGGAGATGTGAGCATCCCTAAAAACTATATGATAGGTACGTTGAGACAACACCTTATATTTACTGAGAAAACAGTACGTGAGGAGTGCGCTTTGGTTCTGCCTGAAGATGAGCAGTGGAACTTCTATAAGATAGAAAAACTTCTTTTTGGGCTTGGTTTTTCAGAAGAAGATCTGGATAAAGATCCTATGAGCTTTTCTGGTGGGTACCAGATACGTATCAACCTTGTGAAACTTTTGGCAACAGAGCCAAATATGTTGTTACTGGATGAACCTACCAATTACCTTGATATTATCTCTTTACGATGGTTAAAAGGGTTCATTAAAGAGTTTGAGGGTGAAGTGATACTCATAACCCACGACCGTGACTTTATGGACTCTGTGACAACGCACACTATGGGTGTACAGCGTAAAGGACTTCGCTTGGTTCAGGGTGACAGTCACAAGTACTATTCAACGCTCGAAATGGAAGATGAAACCTATGAAAAGACGAAGGCAAATCAAGATAAAAAGCGTAAAGATCTTGAAGAATTTGTAGCACGTAATAAAGCTAGAGCATCTACGGCTGCACTCGCGCAATCCAAGCAAAAAGAACTTGACAAAATGGATGAGATGGAAGACTTACAAAATGATGCGACTTTGTCATTTAATTTCAGATATAAAGAGACACCTGCAAAAGTTATTTTTCGTGCGGAAGATTTGGGTTTTGGGTATAACCCTGAAGAGCCACTTTTTCAAGGCATTACTTTTGCAATGGAGAAGGGTAAACGTTTGGCTATCATCGGTAAAAATGGTAAGGGTAAGTCAACACTACTGAATTACATTGCAGGAGAGCTGCCACTTCAACAGGGAAAACTTGACTTTCATCCTTCTACCTCGTTTGCACACTTTGGACAAACAAACATCGAAAGACTGAATGTAAAGTCAACTATTATTGATGAGATCGCTTCAGTGAGTAAAGATATGGGTATCCCTGAGTCACGCAGTATAGCAGGACGTATGATGTTTTCCGGTGATCTTGCAGATAAAAAGATAGAGGTACTTTCAGGGGGAGAGCGCAGCCGTGTGATGTTAGGAAAGATCATTGGAACACCGGCAAACCTTCTGTTCCTTGATGAACCTACCAACCACCTTGATATGCAGTCCATCGATGCACTTGCAGATGCTATAGATGACTTTCAAGGTTCACTTATTATGGTTACACACTCAGAAATGCTTTTACGAAGATTGGCTGATGCACTTATCATCTTCCACAAGGGTGGAGCAGAGTATTTTGACGGTACCTATGATGAATTCCTGGAAAAGATCGGCTGGGAAGAGGAAGAGGGGGCTGCACCTAAAAAGAAAAAGCCTAAGATTAATCATAAAGAACGTAAAAAACTGCGAAAGGCTGTCACACAAGAGCGTAATGAAGTACGTAAACCTTATACTAAAGAGATCAAGTTCTGTGAAGAGCAACTTGAAATAGCAGAAACACAACTTGCAGCAAAAAATGAAGAGCTTGAAAAAGCATCAAGTTCTGGTGACAACTCTGCTATTATGGAACTTTCACGTGAAGTAGGGCTTGTGCAGCAAGAAGTGGATGCACTCTTTGAACGTTTAGAGATCGCTACGGAAAAAGATGATGAGATCGTGGCGGAGTATGAACTTAAACTTGAAGAAATTGACGCATAATTTCTGGGTTCATTTGATTTTTTAGATTGCCTTAGTAGTTGAACTGTGACTTTGTTTCTCTCCTTACTTTTTTAGAAAAGTAACAAAAAGCGTCATGGCTCTCGAATCGCTCCGCTTACGAGGGCGTTCGCCATGACATGAATTTAATATATTGAGATGAGAAAATTTTTACAAACTTTTGTGTGCATCTTCGTGGGTATGATCCCATAAAAGTTTAGCTCCACCTAACATGTGGAAATGTAAGTGTGCTACCTCTTGTCCTCCATCTTCACCGTTATTTGTGACAAGTCTGTAACCTGATTTATCTACACCCACTTTTGCTGCTACTTCCTGTGCAAAAATAGTCAGTCCTGCCATGGTTTCCGGTGTAACATCCTGAAAACAATCTACATGTGTTTTAGGGATAATGAGAATGTGTATTGGTGCTTTAGGGTAGAGGTCATGAAATGCTAAAAAATGTTCACTCTCATGAACAGTATTATTTGGGATCTCTTTGTTTACAATTTTGCAAAATATGCACATTTAATGGTCCTTTAATGGGTTAGTTTATTTAATAATTTTGCTTATCATATCAACTTGTATATGCCTATGTCAAGTATTCGTATAAAGTAGTGATACTAAGCCTTATATATGCAAAGTATAACACAGAAAATCCGCAATAAATCCCATTATTAGTAACTTTTGGATAAAATCACGACAATACATAGAAGTCATATAGAGGTTAAATGGAAAATTTAGAAGAGAAAATTGTTCATGCTGATTCGCTTGAAACATTAGAAAAAGTGCGTGTTGAGCTTTTTGGAAAGAAGGGTGTTTTAGCAGCTGAATTTGCTAAGATGAAAGATGTTCCTGGTCCAGAAAAAAAAGCATTTGCAGAGGGTTTAAATAAAAATAAAGCAGCTTTGCAAGCAAGTTTTGATGCGCGTTACGAAGTACTTAAGTCAGAAGAGATAGAAAAAGTACTTAAAAGTGAAGCAATCGATGTGTCACTCTATGGCACATTGGCGCAAAAAGGTGCTTTGCACCCAGTCATGGAGACAATGGACAAGATCATTGACTATTTTGTTGCATTGAACTTTGCTGTTGAGAGTGGTCCAATGGTTGAAGATGATTTCCATAACTTTGAAGCCTTGAATCTTCCTAAATACCACCCTGCACGTGATATGCAAGATACGTTCTACTTTAAAGATGGTGGACTTTTACGTACACATACATCACCGGTACAGATACGTACGATGATGGAAACAAAGCCTCCTATAAGAATGATCGCACCGGGTACCGTGTTTAGACGTGATTATGACTTGACACATACACCGATGTTTCACCAGGTAGAAGGTTTAGTTGTAGATGATAAAGGTAAAGTGAGCTTTGCTAACTTAAAATCAATATTGATAGACTTTTTACACTATATGTTTGGTGACGTTGAAGTAAGATTCAGACCAAGTTTCTTCCCGTTTACCGAGCCTTCTGCTGAAGTAGATATCTCTTGTATATTTTGTGAAGGTGAAGGATGTAGGGTCTGTTCTCATACAGGTTGGTTAGAAGTACTTGGGTGTGGAATCGTTGACCCGAATGTCTTTAAGGCAGTGGGATATGAAGATGTAAGTGGTTATGCTTTTGGATTGGGTGTAGAGCGTTTTGCAATGCTGATGCACAAAATACCTGATCTAAGATCTTTGTTTGAAGGTGATATTCGTTTGTTGGAGCAGTTTAGATGATAGTAACAAGAAGTTGGTTAAATGAATTTATAGACCTAAGTAAGGTCTCTAATGAGAAGCTCTATGAAACGTTTAACTCCATTGGACTGGAAGTTGACAGTCTAACACAAATAGATATAGCAGAGAAAGTTGTTGTAGGAAAGATCATCTCTTGCGCAAAACACCCTGATGCTGATAAGTTGAATGTATGTCAGATAGATGTTGGAAGCGGAACAAGACAGATAGTTTGCGGTGCAGCAAATGTTGTGGATGCAGAGTATGTGGCAGTGGCAACTATTGGTGCAGTACTTCCTGGTGATTTTGAGATCAAACATGCGAAACTTCGTGGTGTTGAGAGTGAAGGGATGGTCTGTGCCTCTTCTGAGCTTGGATTGCCAGATATGGGTAAAGGGATCATGATACTTGACGAAAGTATCGGTGAACTTGAAGTAGGTAGAGAGATTGGTTCCTATGAGAAAATAGCAGATACGATCATCGAGCTTGAACTTACTGCAAATAGAGGTGATTGTCTGAGTATCTACGGGGTAGCAAGAGACTTAAGTGCAGCACTTGAGATTGAAATAAGACCTTTTGAGTATAAGCAAGAAGACAAGATCAAGCTTGGTATAGCAAGAGAAGCAGAGCTTCGCCATTCAGGTGAGATGGATACTGATCTACAGTATAAACTAGCTACGATAGAGGGCATCTCTAACAGTTTCCTTATACAGTTACGTTTAGCTATGGTAAATGTAGAAACGGAAGGAAAACTTACAAGTATATTAGCGTATGCCACACATACAACAGGTGTTATATTACGTGCATATGATAGTAAAGTCTTCCGTAATGCTGAAAATAAAATATCAGTATATCCAGCAGCAAAATCTAAAGGTATTATAGAAATCATAGGCAATGAGAAAGTACTTTCTGTTGTGGGTGTAAATCAACAAGAAAAAGCTATAGCAGGCGACGAAACAAAAGAGCTTTTGATAGAAGCCAGTTATATTAATCCAGATACATTAGTTGAAGCAGTTTCTTCCACCTCTTTAAAAACGGATGACCTTTACTATAAGACATCTAGGGGCTCTAATCCAGAGCTTTATTTTGGTCTCTCTTTCTTTGCTTATCTGATGGAGAATCAAGCTGATATTTCTTGTTATGAAGGTTCTCTAAATGTGAATGTTGAAAGAGAACATGAAACTGTTATCGTAGATGCAAAAGAGATTGCATCTATCATAGGTATGGATGTTGAAATAGGCAAGATCGTAACGATACTTCAGAAACTTGGATTTGAAATAAATACTATGGGGCATGAAGTGATCGCTGCCGTGGTTCCACTCTTTAGGCACGATATTAAACATATCCAGGACATTGCTGAAGAGATAGTACGTATCATAGGGATCAATAATATAGAAGCTAAACCTTTTGTCTTTTCGGAAAAGCCGCGTCTTAATGATACAACGGCAAGATATCAGGCTAAAAAAGAGTTCAAGAACCGTGCAGTGGGTGTATCTTTTTATGAGAATGTATCTTATGTCTTTTCTGAAAGAGCACTTCTGGAGAAATACGGTTTTTCTACGGTAGAGGAAACACTTGAACTGGCTAATCCAATTGCTGAAGAACTCAATACGCTTAGATCCACAATCATGGTTAATTTATTGAATGCTGTAAAACGTAATGTGAGTTATAGTAAAAAATCTATCCCTCTTTTTGAGATGGGTGCAATATTTGGAACAAAAAGAGAACAAAGTGAAGTGATCTCTTTTATCTTTTCTGGACAGGTTGAAGGTGAAAATGTAAGAAATGCTGGTAAACCAAAGATGATAGATTTCGCCTCTTTTACCCAAAAAGTAGGTGCTGTTATCGGTGCTTTTGAACTGGTGCCTTGTACGTATAACAATGGTCTTATCCACCCATATCAGTCTGCAAATATCATTGTAGATGGGAAAGTATGTGGATTCTTATCAAAACTTCATCCAACAGTACAGGAGAGTTTTGGTATTCCTGAGACATTCATCGCAGAACTTGATTTTGATGCCTTGTTACCTAAGCATATCAATGCAACGCCAATTTCTAAGTTCCAAGGTGTCTACAAAGATCTTTCTGTAGTGATAGATAAGTCTTTAAATTACTATGAAGTAGCCAAAGTACTTAATGCACTGGAACTTCCAATGCTTAAAGATGCATATCCTGTAGATATCTATGTAGATGAAAAGTTAGGTGATAAAAAAAGTCTTACGGTACGTTTCTTTATACAATCTATGGAAAAAACACTCGAAGATGGTGACATAGAAGCTGTTATGGGTCAGGTTATGACCTCACTTAAGACAGAATGTAAAGCTGAATTGAGATAGAGATGAAAATACAATTAGCATCTAATTATGGATTCTGTTTTGGTGTAAAGAGGGCTATTGAAATAGCTGAAGAACACAGAGGATCTGTCACTTATGGTCCATTAATTCATAACAAAGATGAAATCAATAGACTTAAAGTAGGATTCAATATTGGTCTTGCTGAGCGTATAGAAGATATAGAGACTGATGATGCTGTGGTGATCCGTACACATGGTATCCCTAAAGATGAATTGGCTGTATTAAAAAGCCAAGACCATAACGTGATAGATGCGACTTGTCCTTATGTAACAACCCCACAAAATATTGTACAAAAGATGAGTACAGAGGGCTATAGTATCGTGATCTTTGGAGATCATGATCATCCTGAGATCAAAGGTGTTGTGAGTTATGCAGAAGATCCTGATGATGCATTTATCGTACTTGAGCCTGAAGAGTTGGAAGTACTTCCTTTGAAAGGAAAAGTTGCAGTTGTTTCACAAACAACGAAAAAACCTGAAGATTTTGCCAAAATAGTCACTGCATTGATGGCAACACGTAAAGAGGTTAGGGTGTTTAACACCATATGTAACGCAACGTTTGAAAATCAGGATGCTGCGTCGGAACTGGCTAAAGAGGCAGATGTCATGATCGTCATCGGAGGGAAACACTCTTCTAATACCAAGCAACTACACAGTATATGTGAACGTGATTGTAAAGACAGCTATCTCATTGAGAATGAGAAAGAACTTGAAGCTGATTGGTTTGAGGGGAAAGAACTTTGTGGTATTTCTGCAGGAGCTTCTACTCCTGACTGGATCGTACAAAATGTGATCAATAAGATTCAAGAAATGAAGAAAGTTGATGAGGTTATATGAATACATTAACACTTAAACCCATCGCTAAAATAGATGGAGAGATCAATCTTCCGGGGTCTAAAAGTCTTTCAAACAGGGCTTTACTGTTAGCAGCATTGGCTGAAGGAACTACGAAGATCACTAATCTTTTAGAGAGTGATGATACTAGACATATGCTCAATGCACTTAAACAGCTTGGCATTAATTATACTCTCTCTGAAGATAAAACAGAATGCACTATCACGGGTAATGCAGGAGCGATACATAGTGTGGATCTACAAGAACTTTTTTTAGGTAATGCAGGTACTGCTATGCGACCACTTTGTGCTGCCTTATGTTTGGGTACGGGTTCTTATTTCCTTACGGGTGAACCTAGAATGAAAGAGCGGCCCATAGGGCATTTGGTAG
>NZ_JBATIY010000087.1:0-46924 GCF_049668085.1 Sulfurovum sp.
GTAGAAAATACGGTAGGAACTACCGAAATCAAAGCTTGTGGAGTGTCATAGAGTTTCTAACATCTGTTAGAAATCACGGCATGATGAAACAAGAAGCCCAATCTTCTTTAGAGATTGGGTAGTTCACATTGAAATAAGCCCTGTATTCTTATACTAAATATACAGCGTTAAAATAAGTGTTAATCCATCAATGCCATATGCTCAAGTTTGGTACAGTAATTCTGTACGACTTTCATACCTGCATCTTTAGCCTTTTGTGCTGCGGCATTGTTGACCAGTCCAAGCTGACCCCAAAATACTTTGACATCACCACGCTCAATACAAGCGTCAGCAACCGCATCAAATGCATTGGGTTTTCTAAAGATATCTACCATGTCTATCTCAAAAGGGATCTCTGCCAGGGAACGATACACTTTTTCTCCAAGTATCTCATCCTCTTTTGGGTAGACAGGAACAATTTTGTACCCAGCATTTTGAAGATATTTGGCAACCATGTTACTTGCCTTAGTCTCATTAGGAGAGAGACCAAGTATCGCGATCGTCTTGACACTTTCAAATATTTCTTTCATCTCTTCAGGGTTAGAGTTAACCAGGGGCATTTCACATTCCATGCTTTATCCTTTATTTTGATATAATTCTTGCAATATAATATCTAGGAAAGATAATGGTAGACTTAAAAAGTATAGAAAAAGCGTATGACAGAGTATCCAATGTAGTACACAGGACACCCTTCTCTTATGCACCTATTTTGAGCCAATTAAGCGGCTATGAAGTGTATCTGAAAAAAGAGAATTTACAGCGCACAGGTGCATTTAAACTCAGAGGGGCTTTCAATAAAATTGCCTCTCTTATCGAAGCAGGTGACAGAGGTGGAGTCGTTGCCGCATCTGCAGGAAATCATGCTCAGGGTGTAGCTTTTTCAGCAAAATATTTCGACATTGAAGCGACTATCATTATGCCAGAGTCAACACCACTTACCAAAGTAATGGGTGTGAAAGAGTTTGGTGCCAATGTGATACTTCATGGGGCTAACTACGATGAGGCCTATGCCTATGCAGTTACCTATGGAAAAGAGAACAACTATGCCTTTGTGCATCCTTTTACAGATGATGAAGTGATGGCCGGTCAGGGAACGATCACCTTAGAGATGTTTGAACAGATTCCAGATCTTGATGCTATGGTTGTTTGTGTTGGAGGTGGAGGACTTATCTCGGGTATGTCAGTAGCAAGTAAAGCACTCAATCCTACATGTAAGATCATAGGTGTTTCTGCAGCTGGTGCCCCTGCGATGAAAAAGTCTTACGATGCCAAAACACCTATAGATACAACCTATGTAAGAACCATAGCAGACGGGATAGCCGTTCGAGATACTTCACCGATCACTTTAGAGTATATTTTAAATAATGTGGATGTTTTTGAGACAGTGGGTGAAGATGAGATCGCAGCTGCCATACTTTTTTTGTTGGAAAATCAAAAAGTACTGGTCGAAGGTGCAGGTGCGGTGGGTGTTGCTGCACTTTTACATGGGAAGATAGATCTGCCTAAAGGTTCAAAATTAGCCGTGGTACTCAGTGGAGGAAATATCGACGTAACAATGCTTTCACTTATTATTGAAAAAGGTCTTATGAAGACTGCACGCAAAATGAAATTACTCGTCACACTGATAGATAAACCTGGTGCACTACAATCTTTTACGGAAATACTTACACAAACAGGTGCAAACATAGTACAGATAGGCTATGATAGAACCTCTATAGATTTGGAGTTCGGTGATGCGCATGTCTCTGTTTCTTTAGAAACTAAAGGAGAAGAGCATCAAGCTGAGATAAGAGCACAGCTGAAAGAGGGCGGATTTTCTTTTAAAGAAGAGCATTAATGATAGCGATAGATCTAGGTTCAAATACTTTACGTGTATTAGAGTATGACTGCACTGCAGGTATACAGGTATCTGAATATCAAAAAACCGTTAAAACAGCAGATGGTCTAGCGCAGCATGGTACTATCAATAACGAGGCCGTAGAGAGGGTCATTTCAGCTATCAGAGAAGCACAGGAACAGATAGACTTTTCCTCTTCATCGGTAAGGGCAGTGACAACTGAAGCAGTACGCAGAGCAGTGAACTCAGATGAAGTGCTTTCTCAGATCAAAAAAGAGACAGGTGTGGCTTTTGAGATCATTTCTGGAGAAGAAGAGGCAAAACTCACTTTACTTGCTGTGAAGCACCGACTCTCTACACTGCAATATGCTTCAGACAGTTTCATACTTATAGACATAGGCGGCGGCTCCACTGAACTTATCTTTCATTATGAAAATGAAACATTTTCTAAAAGTTTTCCCGTAGGGATAGTGACCATTGCACAAACCCATGATACACTGGAAAACATAGAAAACATACTTCCCAAAGAGATGGCCGAAATGCAAATGTTTTGTGACCAAATGTATGAGAATAAAGGTAAAGTAAATGCCTTCGTAGCCACAGCTGGAACACCTACTACGGTTGCAGCCATGAAACTCGGGCAAAACTACGAAACCTACGATGCATCCGAGATAAACGGTACTTCACTCGAAGCAGGTGAGTTGGATATTTATCTGAAGAAATTACTTTCCATGCCATTTGAGGAGAGAGAAATCGCTGTAGGTACAGGACGTTCTGACCTTATCGCAGCAGGTATACTTATTTATAAACAACTCTTCTCTTTATTGGCGTTTGAAAGGTGTATTGTCATAGATGATGGCCTGCGTGAAGGTGTAGCCATAGAAGCCTGTGCAAGTCAGACCCATTAAACTCTAATCTTTTTTAGCTATAATCAAAAAAATTAATTTGAAATGGAGTGTAAACCATGCAGATGAGTGGTGCACAAATGGTGTGTGAAGCGATTATCGCTGAGGGTGTTAAGACCGTATTTGGTTACCCTGGTGGAGCTATCATGCACGTTTATGATGAAATTTACAAACAAGATGGGTTTGAGCATGTCTTGAACCGTCACGAACAAGCATCTGTTCATGCAGCAGATGGTTATGCGAGAGCTACGGGTGAAGTTGGTGTTGCTATGGTTACAAGTGGACCAGGGTTTACCAATGCGGTCACTGGACTTGCTACAGCATATATGGATTCAATCCCTATGGTCGTTATTTCTGGACAGGTACCATTGGCACTTATCGGTACAGATGGATTTCAAGAGATAGATGCTGTAGGTATATCTAGACCATGTACAAAACATAACTTTCTTGTACGTTCACTCGAAGAGCTACCGCGTTTATTGAAAGAAGCATTTTATATTGCACGTTCTGGAAGACCAGGACCGGTACTTGTAGATATACCTAAAGATATCACTGTAGATATCGGTGAGTTCGTGTACCCTGACTCTGTAGATATCCCTACATATAAGCCGACATACAAAGGAAATAAACGACAGATAGAAAAAGCAGTTGAAGCGATGAAAAAAGCAAAAAAACCTTTGCTTTATATTGGCGGTGGTGTTATACTTTCAAATGCAAGTGACCTTGTACGTGAATTAGCGCTAAAGACACAGATGCCGGTGGTTGAAACATTGATGGCAAGAGGTGTATTGGGTGCCAAAAATCCACTGCTTCTTGGTATGTTGGGAATGCATGGTAACTATGCATCCAATATGGCAATGTCAGAGACAGATCTGGTTATCTCTCTTGGGGCAAGATTTGATGACAGGGTAACAGGTAAGCTTTCCGAATTTGCCAAATATGCGGATATCATTCATGTAGATATTGATGCTTCGAACATCGGTAAACTTGTCGATGTTGACTATCCTATCGTAGGTGATGTGACTGAAGTACTTGAAGCGATGTTGCCGCTTCTTGACGGTATAGATACAGACAGATTCCAGGCATGGAGAGAGATACTCAAACGTTATGATGAACTTCATCCTCAATCTTATGTAGATTCCGATGAGGTTATCAAACCGCAGTGGGCCATTGAACGTATTGGTGAACTAGTAGGTGAGGATGCTATTATAACATCAGATGTTGGACAGCATCAGATGTGGGCAGCACAGCACTATCCGTTTGACAGACCACGCCAATGGATAAACTCCGGTGGTCTGGGAACTATGGGCTTTGGATTTCCAGCGGCAATCGGAGCTAAAAAAGCCTTCCCTGATAAAACCGTTATCAATGTTACTGGAGATGGTTCCATCCTTATGAATATGCAAGAGCTTGTAACTGCAGCGGAGTATAAGATACCTGTTATCAACCTTATACTCAATAACCACTTCTTGGGAATGGTTAGACAGTGGCAGACGTTCTTTTATGAGAAACGTTATTCTGAAACAGACTTGACATTCCAGCCAAACTGGAAAGCCCTGGCGGAAGCGTGTGGTGGTATAGGATATGACGTTACCACAAAAGAAGAGTTTGATGCAGCGATCAAAGATGCTATAGCACAAGATAAAGTGTGTTTTATGAACGTTGCAGTGAACCGTTTTGAAGATGTACTTCCTATGGTACCGTCAGGCGGAGCACTTTTCAATATGATGTTACCACAAAAAGGAGAGAAATAATGGCAAATTCTATTAATGAAAGACGTGTTATTTCTGTTATTGTATTGAATGAAAGTTCTGTTCTTGCACGTGTGACATCACTTTTTGCAGGACGTGGGTATAATATCGAATCACTCACTGTTGCACCTATGCCAAATAGTGAGATGTCACATATTACGATAGCAACCAATGGTTCTGCTAAAGTAATGGAGCAGATCACCAAGCAACTGCATAAACTCATTCCTGTCTATAAAGTTATCGAGCATGAAGAAATGGTCGAGAAAGAGATGGTGTTGGTGAAATTCCCTATTACTGAACATTTAAGTGATATCGGTGCATTATGCGCAGCCTATAATGGCGGTATAGCAAATGTCGGTAAAGAGATGATCATTGCGATGGTAGCAGATGAGCCTGTACGTATACAACATTTTATTGAAGCAGCGCAGCGTTATAATCCTTATGAGGTCGTACGTGGTGGTGTTGTGGCTATAGAAAGATAAACATTATTCTACTTTTTGTTACTCTCCTTGTAGGAGTGTAACACCTACTTAAGTTAAAAGGACTACTTTATGACTTACGAACTTTCAAAAATAACAGAACATATCGGTATTGACTTTCAAGGTGATGATATTATTATAGATGGGATACATACGTTAAGTGAAGCAACTTCCACACAACTTAGTTTTTTTACTGACAGTAAATATATCTCACAATTATCAGATACAAAAGCCGCAGCTGTACTGATAGATGAAAAGCATGCAGCTTTACTTCCATCTAGGACTATTGCACTTATTACGGATGAAGCGTATCTCAAATTAGCACTGGCTTCCAAATTCTTTGCATATAAACTTGAGAGTACGTCAGAGCAACCGATCGTGGGTGAAGGATGTGATATAGATAAGCACGTCTCCTTTGGTAAGAATGTTACACTTGGAGATAATGTCACATTACTTGCAGGCTGTTATGTGGGTGATAACGTCATCATTGGTTCAGGAACGCTACTTCATCCCAATGTAACCTTGTATCATCATACGATAATCGGTTCTGACTGTATCATTCACAGTGGTACTGTGATCGGTTGTGACGGATATGGATTTGCACATACAAAGCTTGGTGAACATGTAAAGATCTATCAGAATGGTAATGTTGTTGTAGAAGATAACGTAGAGATAGGAGCAAACTGTGCTATAGACAGAGCAGTATTTGGTACGACTTATATACGTCAAGGTACTAAACTGGATAACTTAATACAAATAGCACACAATTGTGATGTAGGTGAACATTCGCTTTGTGCAGCACAAGTTGGGCTTGCAGGATCAACGACATTGGGTAGAAATGTTGTGATGGGTGGACAGAGTGCTACCGCAGGGCATCTAGAAGTAGGGGCTTTTGCAACCATCGCAGGAAAAGGTGGTGTGACCAAATCTCTTGAAGGTGGCAGAACCTATGCAGGTTTTCCTGCCATAGACCATAAAATGTGGTTACGTTTGCAAGCAAAAATGATAGGTTTGGTAAAACGTAAAAAATAGTCAAATAATTGTGATATAATCAATTTGTATAAAAAAATTTAAAGGATAATTTATGAGTGGAACAGTAACGAAAATAGACGAAATGACTTTGAGTGGTACAAAAGATGGGAAGATCAGTATTACGACAGTATCGGAGCCTTATGGCCCAAAGAGTGAAAGTGTAGCAAGTATTGGTATCTCACTTCAGGCAGGTGCTGAAGAACCAGATTGGAAAGTACATATTCCTAAAGCAAATATAGATGCAGTGATCGCAGCACTACAAGAAGCAAAAAATAGTTTATAGAACTACATGCACTTTTTAGGTAGTTAATGGGCTTGACCCCATTAACTACATTTCATCGTGCATCATAACCTTATACTGGTCTAAAGCTCTTTGCATGAGGTCTGGATCAGGAATCTTTCTTCCTGCGATATATCCGATGATATTTCCATCATCATCCAATTTGGGTTTTATCCATACAATAACATTGTAATATTTACCTTCATTTGTCATATTTCTCACAAAACCTTCCCAGTAGTTACCACCTTTTATCGTTTCCCACATACCTTTAAAAGCTGCTTTTGGCATGTCTGGATGTCTATTTATGCTGTGGGGTGAGCCGATAAGTTCTTCTTTGGTGTAACCTGTGAGATCACGAAATTTACGGTTAGCATACGTAATGACACCTGCTGTATCTGTTTCTGTGATCATAACCCCACCATCAAATGGCACTTCTATATCTACAGGATCTGGTTTAGTAATTTCTTTACCGGTGATAATGTTTTTGATTGTTTTTCCCATTTTCTCTCCATGAATGATAGATACGTTGCATTAAAAGTTTTATAGGACAAAAGAAAGTACAAAATGTAGATAACATATATTTGGCAGTCTGGCAATCTACACAGAGACCCATCACTTTCTGTCCCCACTTCACAATGAGTTTAGCATTAAATATATAGTATCTATCTATAGCTTATAGTGACATAATACTATTGCTTATAAATGATATTTAATCAGATTTTTCTCATACTTTGCTACAATTACAGAATTATGATAAAGGGGCGTTTTTTGTCTATTACAGAAACAATCAAATCACTTTTACAAGAGCGTATACTCGTCATCGATGGTGCAATGGGTACACAGATACAAGATATTAAAGTTCCTTCTTCCGCTTGGCTAGATGATAAAGGTGTGGATCAAGAGGGATGTAATGAATTATTGAATGACACAGCTCCTGAACTTATAGGGCGTATACATAAACGTTATGCAATGTCAGGTGCTGACTTACTTAAAACAAATACATTTGGTACCATGCCATGGGTACTTGATGAGTATGATATGGGTGAACGTGCCTACGAACTTTCAAAAAAAGGGGCTCAACTTGTTAAAGAGATCTGTAACGAGTATGGCACAGAAGCATCACCAAAATTTGTTTTAGGTTCTATAGGACCTGGTACAAAACTTCCTTCTCTTGGGCACATTCATTATGATGAAATGTATGAAGGGTATAAACTTTGTGCACTGGGACTTATAGATGGAGGATGCGATGTTTTTCTTCTTGAGACATGTCAAGATCCTTTACAAATAAAAGCGGCACTGCATGCCTGTCAGGATGCAAATGAGGAGAGAGAAGTCCAGCTCCCTATTATGGTTTCAGTGACGATAGAGCTCAGCGGTTCGATGCTTATAGGTACGGATGCAACGACGATCGTGACCATACTTGAGCCATTTGACATTCTCTCTTTGGGTTTTAACTGTGGTACAGGTCCAGACCAGGTCAAAAAACACCTCAAGACACTAAGTGAACTGTGTGCTATACCCATCTCTGTGCATGCCAATGCTGGACTTCCACAAAATAGAGGAGGGTATACATACTACCCGATGGGACCTGATGAATTTACGGATAAGCAACTTGAATTTACAGCGTTTGATGGAGTGAGTTTTCTTGGGGGATGTTGTGGTACGACGCCTCAGCATATTCAGGCACTTAAAAAAGCCGTTGAGGTCATTGTGCCTAAAAAGTCTAGTGGAAGTATAGAACCGAGTATCGCTTCACTTTTTACTACAACGGAACTTTTCCAAGAGCCTGCACCACTGCTGATAGGTGAACGTTCTAACTCTACCGGGTCTAAAGCCTTTCGAGAACTCATTATTGCCTCTGATTATGAAGGTACTTTGACAGTAGGTCAAGCGCAAGTACGTGATGGTGCACACTGTTTGGATGTCAATGTAGAGTTTGCAGGTCGTGATGGTGCAAAAGATATGAAAGCCATTATGGAGTTGTATAATCAGAAAATACCTCTGCCGCTGATGCCGGATGCCACACGTGTACACACGATGGAAGAGGGTTTAAAGTGCATTGGTGGAAAGCCTATTATTAACTCTGTTAACCTTGAAGATGGTGAAGAGAAATTTCATGCTATTTGTAAGTTGGCGAAAAGATACGGCTGTGCATTGGTTTGTTTGACCATTGATGAAGTAGGAATGGCAAAGACCAAAGAGGACAAAGTAGCCCAGGCAGAACGTATGTATGACATGGCAGTGAACGGTCATGGTATAGACCCGCGAAACCTTATCTTTGATATGCTGACGTTTACGGTAGGTTCGGGAGACTTGGAGTACCGTGATGCAGCTATTCAGACACTTGAAGCCATACGAGAGTTACATATTCGTCATCCGGAAGTAGGTTCGACACTGGGACTTTCTAACATTTCGTTCGGACTGGATGTGAATGCAAGACGTTATTTAAACTCTGTGTTTTTACACCATTGTCTGCAAGCAGGGCTAACGACTGTTATTATCAATGTGAAGCACATCATACCACTGGCAAAGATGAGTGAGACTGACCTTGAGACCTGTGAAGAATTACTCTTTCATCCTGATGATAATTCACTCTTTAAATTCATAGAGCACTTTTCAGATGCGGTCATAGACGATGAGGCAAACGATGAAGCGTATGAAGGTATGAGTAGCCAAGAGAAGATAGCTAAACTGCTTCTCGATGGTGACAAAGAACGCATGATACCTTTAGTAGAAGAAGTACGTCATGAGATACACCCCGATACTATTGTCAATGAAATCCTCATAGATGCTATGAAAGTTGTAGGAGAACTCTTTGGATCAGGACAAATGCAACTGCCATTTGTACTACAATCTGCAGAGACGATGAAAACAACGGTGGATTACCTGAACCCGCACCTCACCAAACAGGAAAAAGATACTGATACGACATTGGTCATAGGTACGGTTAGAGGAGATGTGCATGACGTGGGTAAAAACCTTGTAGACATCATACTTTCAAATAACGGTTTTAAAGTCGTCAACGTAGGGATAAAAACAGACTTGCAAGAGTACCTTGATGTAGTAGAAAGACAACCTATCCAAGCGATAGGTATGTCTGGACTTTTGGTGAAGTCTACAGCAGTGATGAAAGACAATTTAGAATCCATGGCAGAGATGGGTATGGAGATACCTGTACTTTTAGGAGGCGCAGCACTAACACGCGCTTTTGTGGATGATTTCTGTCGTCCTATATACAAGGGACCTATTTTTTATTGTAGGGACGCTTTTGATGGGGTTATCGCCATGAGCCGTATTGAAAAGTATAACGAAGACAATTCAGTAGGATTGGACACACGTTTGTCCGGGGATATGCTGGAACGTGAAGAGAAGGTGAAAAAAGAGGTTATCATACCGCCTTTTGAAGAGATCAAAATGCCTGAGAAAGTAGAGATACCAACACCACCATTTTGGGGTAGGAGAGTACTTCAAAAAGATGATCTAGACCTTTCTATGATCTATGAGTGGATCAACACACGTTCTGTATTTAAGATGCATTGGGGTTACAAGAGTAAAGGTATGGATAAAGAAGCGTACCAGAAGCTCATAGATGAAACAGTCTATCCTGCGTTTGAACGTTTGAAAAAAGAGTTCATTGAAAAAGATCTTTTTGACCCTACTATTATTTATGGTTATTATCCGTGTAGAAGTGATGATCAGGAGTTATTTCTGTTTGATGAGAGTGAAGGATGGAATGTTGATGCAAATGCCAACCGTGAACCTTTAAATAAGGTCATTGGTAGAGCGGTCACAAAGTTCTCTTTCCCAAGACAAGGTAGAAAACCGCATCGTGCACTCTCTGACTTTTATAGACATGACAGACATGATGTTATCGCGCTTACATGTGTCAGTGCTGGAGCGAAGTTCAGTGCCTATGAGAAAGAGCTTTATGATGCAGGTAAGTACCTAGAGTATAACATGGTGCATGGCCTCTCTGTCGAACTTGCTGAAGCGTTGGCAGAAGTAGTACATAAACAGATACGTTTGGACCTAAATATTGTTGTAGAGGATGAAGGACATACTCTTCGTGATGTACGTATGAACCGTTATCAGGGTGCAAGATATTCGTTTGGTTACCCAGCATGTCCTGACCTGGAACAGAGTAGAGAGTTGTTTGATATGTTAAAACCTGAAGAGTTCGGTATAGAACTCTCTGAGACATTCCAGATACATCCTGAACAGAGTACTACGGCATTGGTTGTACATCATAAAGGGGCTACATATTATTCCCTCTAAGTAGATATATAGCTTGTCATAGAGTCATTATAAAATTGTAATGTTTCTCGTTCCTTTCTTCAAGGGAACGATCTATCTCAGTATTTATACCTTACCTATCGTTTTAGAATTATGAAAGAATACCGTACTCTTTTCCGTAGTTTTCAACAACAAAATCGATATCTTTGTCTCCACGTCCTGAGAGGTTAACGAGAATGGTACCCATGTTTGGTTCTTGAGCCATTTTGATAGCATAGGCTACAGCATGTGCAGATTCGATCGCAGGGATGATACCTTCTTCTCTAGAGAGTTCAAAAAATGCATCTATCGCCTCTTTATCACTGATCGAAACATAGTTTACACGTCCTATATCTTTGAGGTAAGAGTGTTGAGGTCCTACAGAAGGATAGTCAAGACCACTTGCTACAGAGTAGACATCACCAGGTTCACCTTTTTCGTCTTGGAGCATATAAGATTTAAATCCGTGCATCACTCCAGGTTCTCCCTTGGTCATAGTCGCTGCATGCTCTCCTGGAACATCAAGGTCTCTACCTGCGGGTTCAACACCATGCATGGCAACATCCTCATCATCCATAAAGGCAGTAAAGAGTCCTAAGGCATTGGACCCCCCGCCTACACAAGCTACAAGATTATCAGGCAGTTTACCTGTCATTTGTGTAAATTGTTCTTTGGCTTCTACACCTACGATGGATTGAAAGTCCCTTACCATTCCAGGGAAAGGGTGAGGCCCTACCACAGAGCCAATAGCATAAAATTGTGTTACAGGATCTCCCATGTATGCTTCAAAAGCACTGTCTACAGCCTCTTTGAGTGTACGGCGACCATGTGTTGCCGGAATGACATTTGCACCGAGTATATGCATACGTACTACATTGGGATGTTCTTTAGCCATATCTACTTCGCCCATGTAGATGTCACACTCCAAACCTACCAATGCAGCTGCCGTAGCCAATGCCACACCGTGCTGTCCAGCACCTGTTTCAGCGATGAGTTTTTTCTTGCCCATCTTTTTAGCCAATAATGCTTCCCCTAAACAGTGATTGATCTTATGTGCTCCTGTATGGTTAAGGTCTTCTCTTTTAAGGTAAATATCTGCACCATATTTTTCTGAAAGATGTTTTGCATGAAAGATAGGGCTTGGACGACCAACATAATGTTGATAAAGAGAAGTAAGTTCTTCAAGAAACTCTGGATCTTGACGAATCGCTTCATATGAAGCAGTGATCTCATCCATGATACTTTGAAGTTGAGGAGGGATGAAAGCCCCACCATACTCTCCGAAATAACCCTTTTCATCAGGCAGTGGACAATTAAAAATATTTTTTGGCATAAAGATTCCTTTTTTGATGTTTAATTATTGTACTTTAAAATAGTTTTTGAGTGACTGAATAGGTATTCTATGATAGAATAATGTTTAGAATAAGGAGCTGGTATGCAAAGAATTGAGTATAGGACAGAAATTTTAGGATGAAGTTAAAAAAAGGTATTTATAAACATTACAAGGGAAACTTGTATGAAGTCTTTACGACAGCGAAACACTCAGAAACAGAAGAGTGGATGGTTGTCTATAAGGCGTTATATGGTGAAGAAAGGATGTGGGTACGTCCTTATGATATGTTTATAGAAAAAGTAATTATTGAGGGAAAAGAGGTAGAGCGTTTTGCGTATATTGGGAATGAAAGTTAAATTCCTTAAGTAACAGTTTCTTGTTCATACAAAAGATTATGCTTCTTTGAGATAAAATGAACCATAAGTATCAAAAAATCAGAGGAAAGATATGTTACGTAAATATATAAAATTAATAGTGGTTTCAACAGTATTTTTGCAGGCTGCACCACAAGCTTTTTCTTCATTAGGGGATGAGTTGGAAGCATTCCAGGAAGATTGTAGATCATTTCAAAAGATTTCTATGATATCTGCAGAGATACAAAAAGAGTGTAATAGATTTCACCTCCAGGCAAATAATGCATTTAAGATTGGCTATAAACTGGATCCTTCTGTTGAGCAAGAAAATGTCAATGAAAAAGCGTTAAATAGATATCTTTCTCTTCTACGCCATCTTGATAAACGTAAAGAAAAGATCTTAGGTTATATTTACCTTGAAACACGTAAAGCACGTAAAGAAAACAATTTTAGCTATTACGGGGAACTTATCGAAAATCATAAAGTTAAACTCTATGATTCAGATTACGAGTTTATAGGAAAACATAAAAAGGTCTTCAGTAAAAATACCAGATATATTGCTAATAGCAAATATATACAAGAGTTAGAAGAAGAACGACTTAAAAAAGAGAAAGCGAATAAAAAGCGAAGAAAGAAGAACATATTACAGAGTGAACTTCCAATAGGTTTGATGGATCATGTGTCACCTAAAGCATTTAATTCTTTGGGTAATGAGCTCGAAGCATTCAGGGAAGATTGCCAAAAATTTCAAAAGATTTCTAAGATACCTGTAGCGATACAGGAATCATGTAACAAGTACTCTCTACAACTCAATAAAGCATTTGACGTAGGCTATAAACTGGATCCTTCTGTTGAGAAAGAAAATGTCAATGAAAAAGAGGCATATCAATATCTATCTATGCTGCGTCATATTGATAAACGTAAAGAAAAGATCTTAAATAAGATCTATCTTGAAGCACGAAAAGCACGTAAAGAAAATAATTTTGGCTATTACGGGGAACTAACTGAAAATTATAAAGTTAAACTCTATGGTTCAGATTATGAGTATATGGAGAAATATAAAAAGGTCTTCAGCAAAAATGCCAGATATATTGAACATACCAAACATTTACAAGATTTAGAAGAAGAACGTCTCAAAAAAGAGAAATCAAAACGCGGATCGTATAAAAAGAGTGGAAAGATCAAAAGTTATAGGGTAAACTATTAAATAGACTGACTTACTATATCAGGGTGGGGGCTTTTTTATGTATCTATTCGCCTATGAAAGATTTGATTAAATACCTTCCATCTTTCTTACTTCGAAACTGATTAAGTTCTCTCCTGAAAATCTAAATATAAGTTCTATCGGACGACAGCATACTTCACAGTCTTCTATGTAATCACTCTCCTCTTCTGAACTATCAAGTATCATAGAGATACGTTCCCAACAGTAGGGGCAGGTAAAAAAATGTTCCATCGGTTTTCTCACTTTTTAAATAAATTGGTAAACCAGTCTGCAACTCCACAGCCTGTTGTACTACATCCTTGTTTTTGGGCTCTTACGGCTAAGATGTTACGAATGAGTAAAATGATGAATCCTAATGCAATAATGAGTTGTACTGCACCTGCCATCCACTGATGTTGTATAAAACTTTGAATAGCCAGTCCAAGCATGACAAGTGTGACGATGAGACACATAGTAATCCTAATTTTTTATGTGATTATACTATACTTCATGTATGAAATAAAGAAGGATACCCATGTCAGCGATCATAGAACATTTTGAAACCCTCACTCAAATTCCTCATTGTAGTAAAGAAGCAGATAAGTTACTGGAGTTTTTGGTGAATTTTGCCAAAGAAAGAGACTATACCGTAGAGGTAGACGAAGTAAAAAATATCTTTATTACCAAGGGGCTGCCTACGCTTTCTCTTCAGGCTCATTATGACATGGTCTGTATGGGGAAAGCACCTGCTGTCGAGACCTATGTGGAAGATGGATGGATGAAAGCAAAAGATGCTTCTTTGGGTGCAGATAATGGTATGGCTATAGCAATGATGATGCAACTTATGGATGAAAATGTGGATTTGGAATTTTTACTCACTTCAGATGAAGAGATAGGATTGATCGGGGCAAATCAAGTTGCATTTGATTTGCAAAGTCAATATATGTTGAATCTAGACAGTGAAGATGAAGCGGAGGTTTATATAGGTTGCGCGGGTGGTGTTGATATTACTGCAAGTAAACAAGATGTTTATATAGAGGGTAAAGGGAGTTGTTATGAAGTGGGAGTTAAAGGCCTTGTAGGCGGACACTCTGGTGTAGATATTGATAAAGGTATTCCTTCGGCTATTAAGGTTTTGGGTGCATATTTAGCAGAACAAAATGTGAATCAATTGGTAAGTATCTATGCAGGAGAACGTAGAAATTCGATTCCCGCCAATGCTGTGGCAATTGTCTACTCTGAAGCAAAGCTGGAAAACACAGATATGGTAAAAGTAAGAGAATTGAATGAAACGCCAAAAGTACTTAAAGAGGGAGAGAAGACTATTGCCATGATAAAAGCCTTCAGACATGGTGTACATGCAACAAATGAAGAACTTGGTATTCCTGATGTGAGCATTAATCTTGCGATTATTACTACAGATGAAAAAGGGGGGATAGTTATTGAAAGCAGTGCTAGAGCAATGGGAGCAGAAAAGCTAGAAGATCTTTCCTCAGAAACCTTAGACTTTTTTAAAACATACGGTTTTGATGTAGCATTGGAAGATAAGTATCCTGCATGGAAACCAGTGATATCTGATTTTACAGAAATGGTAAGTCATGAGATGAAAGAGGTCTTTGGGAAAACCAAAATGATGGCGATACATGCAGGGCTTGAATGTGGTGTGATCGCTGAAAAATATCCTGATATAAAATTTGCTTCGATAGGACCAACTATCCGCTATCCGCATTCAACACGAGAGATGGTGAACCTAGAATCAGTAGAACGTACATATAAGGTGCTTAAGAACGTCATAAAATCAGTTTAAATTATGATATCTATAATTTTCCTCAAAGATAAGTAGGAGTAAAATTAAAGGATATACATAAATTAAAAGGGTAAAAATGAAAACAATATTCCAAGATCTAGAGTACTTAAGTAAAGAAGTAAAAGATGAAGAAGCAAAGAAAATAGTCAAAGAACTTGAAGAGAATTTTCATTTGCTGAGAACTAAAAGTGGTTTATCTCAGTTGATGGGTAAAAAAAAGCTTGCAAAAATAACACGTAATGTTGAGTATGAAGAAGAGCTAAAAGCGTTACAGGTTGAATTGATCAAGTTGCAAAACTGGGTATATGACAATGATAAACGTGTGATGATCATCTTTGAAGGACGTGATGCTGCTGGTAAAGGGGGGTCTATCAAACGTTTTACGCAATACCTTAATCCTAGAAAATTCAGAGTTGTCGCATTGCAAAAACCAACAGAGGTAGAGACAGGTCAGTTTTATTTTCAACGTTATTTCCAACACTTGCCAAATCCGGGTGAGATCACTTTCTTTGACAGATCTTGGTATAACCGTGCCATTGTAGAGCCTGTATTTGATTTTTGTACACCTGAACAATATACAAAATTTATGAAAGAAGTACCGGAGATCGAACATGCGCTTATTGATGATGGGATCATCTTAATTAAGTTGTGGTATTCCATTACAAAAGAAAATCAGCAAAAAAGATTTAAAGAACGTATGACTAATCCTCTAAAACACTGGAAACTCAGTCCTGTAGACCAAAAAGCGCAAGAGATGTGGGACAAAGTAACATACTATAAAGAGGAGATGTTCTCTCGTTCTCATACAAGTTATGCACCGTGGGTCATTGTTGATAGTAATGATAAGAAAAGAGCAAGACTTGAGTCTATACGTTATGTGCTTTCCAAGATAGATTATGAAGGCAAAGAAGAGGCCAATATCAATCTTCATCATGATCCTGAAATCGTAGAACGCTATCATAGAATATCACATAATGAAAATTAGAAAATTTTAGATGCATTATCCAAATTTTCCTGATGATTGTAACTCTTTACTGAGTAAATTTCTTACGCCTGAAGTCTTTGAGACACTTAAAAACAAAAAGACATCAAATGGTTTTACCTTGGGACAAGCGATAAATTCAGGTGTAGAGAATTTAGACAGTGGTATAGGGGTTTATGCAGGAGATCAAGAGTCTTATACCGTTTTTGAACCACTTTTTGACCCTATTATAGAAGAGTATCATGGATTTGGGAAAGAAGATGCACATAAAAGTAATCTAAACCCTAATGATCTAAATGCACCAAACCCTGATCCTGAAGGTTTATACATTGTTTCTACGCGTATCAGGGTAGGTCGTAATATAGACAATATGCCTTTAGGGCCAGGTATTTCAAAAGAACAGCGTGATAAGGTTGAATCCAGTGTGGTTGAAGGGCTGCAAACACTTGAAGGTGAATTGGCTGGTGAGTATTACCCATTACTGGGTATGTCTAAAGAGGTTCAAGACAAGCTGATCAAAGATCATTTCTTATTTAAAGAAGGTGACCGTTTTCTTGATGCTGCAGGACTTAATCGCAATTGGCCTGAAGGCAGAGGTATCTATCACAATAATGAAAAAACGTTTTTAGTATGGGTGAATGAAGAAGATCAATTACGTATTATCTCCATGCAGCAGGGTGGTGATATCAAAGAGGTCTTTACACGTTTGGTCAATGCTATTAAAGGTATCGAGACCAAAGTTGCATTCGCTTATAGTGATCATTTAGGATATATTACTTCCTGTCCGACAAATCTTGGGACAGCTATGAGAGCAAGTGTGCATATTGCATTGCCAAATCTAGCAAAAGATATGAAAAAGTTTAAAATGATCACGGATAAGTATCATCTTCAGATCCGTGGTATCCATGGTGAACATTCTGAAAGTGAAGGTGGAGTCTATGACATCAGTAACCGACGTCGGTTAGGTATCACAGAGGTAGAAGCCGTACAAGATATGTATGATGGAGTGGTCGCACTGATAGCAGCAGAAAAAGCATTGAGTTAGATACGTCTTTGGGCAGTACTATACTTTAAAGGTTTGTGTCGTTTTACAATGTGCTTTCATAAAGCACTCTTCACACTCAGGTTTGACCGCTTTGCATCGATAACGTCCAAAAAGTACCATGGCTTGATGGAGTAGATGTAAGTCTGTTTTGAACTTTTTACTTAACTCCTCCTCACATTTTACCGCAGTTTTTGCATCAGAGAGTCCCAAACGGTGTGCGACTCTATAGACATGAGTATCTACAGCCATGAGGTTGGCTCCAGTATACTCTATCATGACGACATTGGCTGTTTTTTGGCCTACTCCAGCCAGCTTGACAAGTTCATCACGTTCTAATGGGATCTCATCTCCATAGTTCTCTACGACACTTTGTGCCATTTTGATGAGATTTTTGGCTTTGTTGTTAAAAAATGAACAGGTATTGATGTACGATTTGACTTCATCAAGGTCTGCATTAGCGAGTGATACAGGGTCAGGATACGCTTCAAAAAGAGCAGGGCTAATAATATTCACACGCTTATCTGTGCACTGTGCAGAGAGCATGACGGCAATAAGAAGTTCATAGAGGTTTTGATACTCTAATTCAGTTACAGAGTCAGGATAGTTTTCAAGAAAGATACTTTTTATCTCTTCTATCTCTTTTTTAGTTGCTTTTTTTACTTTTGCCATACTTATTTGCCTTCTTCTAATGAAATAGTAATTAGAATATTAACACATTAATGAATGATTTACCCAAGAGGGATATACTTCTTCTTAAATTTAAGTAATTAAGGATTATTAGAAATGTTAAAACTAGCAAAAACCTCACTGCTTGCTGTGGCAGTAATGGCTACATCAGTAGTCGCATCAGATATACTGGCAACTGTAAACGGAAAAAATATTACTAAACAAGATGCGCAAGCATTTGTAAATGCTTCTGCGCCTCAAGCAAATTTCATGCAACTAGGTGATGCTGAGAAAAAAATGGTTACAGACAGGCTTATAGAAAAAGTACTTTTCACAGAACTTGCAGAGCAAGAAGGTATAGAGAATAAACCTGAATTTAAAAGAAATATGGAGAAACTAAAAGATGAACTTTTAGTAAACATGTGGATGAAATCACAAATGGATAATGCTATTGTGAGTGACAGTGAAGCAAAAGCATTTTATGACAAAAATGCTGCAAAATTTATGGAAGAAGCTACTGTGCATGCAAGACATATTTTAGTGACAGATGAAAAAGCTGCAGAGGAGATCATTAAGTCACTAAAGTCACTTAAAGGTGAAGCATTGAAAGCTAAGTTTATCGAATTGGCTAAAGCAAAGTCTACGGGTCCTTCTGCACCAAACGGTGGAGATCTTGGTACTTTTAAGAAAGGTCAGATGGTTCCAGAATTTTCAAAAGCAGTATGGGCACTTGAAGATGGTCAAATCACGATGAAACCTGTTAAGACACAGTTTGGATACCATGTGATCTATCTTGAGAAAAAGACAGCAGCTAAACCGACTCCATATGAAAAAGTGAAAAATAAAATTATTACTTCACTCAAGCAACAGCAGTTTACTGCTAAAATCACAGAAGTGGCAAAAGAACTTAAAAGTAAAGCTACAATTGTTGATATGACAAAAGAGACAAATACGACTAAAAAGTAATCTTTTAGTCATTAAAATAGGAAAAAATAGTATGAAGAAAGTTTTTATTCTTTTAGGTCTATCATGTGGTTTAATGCTAAGTTCAGCATCTGCAGATGATTTAAAAAACAGTTTAACAGACATGTTAAATCAACCAGATACATCAGGTATGGTGGATCTTGGTAATATCAATCTCAATGGACAAGCAAAACCTGTACTACCCAAAACAAGATCTAGCAAAACAGTGATCGCTACAGTTAATGGTCACAAGATCATTAAACAAGATGCTGATGCTTATCTTAAACAACGTACGCAGGGAAAAGTGACAGATTTTGATCGTTTACCGCCTGCACAACGTCCACGACTCATTCAAGAGTTAGCTCTTCCCATCATTGTTTTAAACGCTGCGAAAAAAGAGTTGTCTGACGTAGAAAAACAAGCAGTTTATACACGTGCATGGACGCAAAAAGAAGCGCTTAAAATAAAGATCAGCGATGATCAGGCTATAGAAGTATATAATCAGTTAAAAGAACAATCTCAAGAGAATAATGCTACAAACAGTATGCCTCCATTTGAAACGATCAAAGATAGACTAAAAATGCAAATGATCGAGAAAACAATAGTAGAAAAACTGATGAAGAATGCAGAGATAAAAGTACAGTAAAAAATGTATTAATTATTAATTGGTAAATATTAGATAGAATACGCATAACAAATACAAAGGAAATAGAGAATGAAAAAAATTCTTGCAATACTGGGTCTAACATTGGCACTCACAACAAATTATGCATTAGCAGCAACTGCGGGGACAGTGAATGGTATGACCATTACTGTTGAAGAGGCAAACAATGCACTTAATACACTTACAAAAGGTAAGATGACGTGGGAAAAGCTTCCAGAGGATGGAAAAAAACAACTTATCGAAATGATGGCTCCGGCTAAACTGGTATCAGCAGAATCAAAAAAATCTTTAACAGATAAAGAGAAAGAAGCAGCACTTGCAGGTTTCTGGATGCAGAAAAAAATCTCTACCACTCCAGTAACTGACAAAGAAGCGCAAGAAGCGTATGATAAGATGAAAAAGGTAGCTGAAGAGGCGAAAAGTACTCAAAAAATTCCAGCGTTTGACGTAGTGAAAAACAGTATAAAAATGCAGCTTTCTCAAGAAAAAGTCGTAGCTGAACTTATGAAAAATGCAAAAATAATAGTAAAATAATTCTACAAAGAGGAAATTGTAAATGTCTACAAAAGTTCTAGATGTAGTGCAGGCAGGTGTCATTACAGGAGATGATCTTCAGAAGTTATTTAAGATCGCAAAAGAGGAAGGATTTGCCTTACCAGCTGTAAATGTAGTGAGTACATCTTCAATCAATGCTGTACTTGAAGCGGCTAAAAAAGTTCATTCTCCTGTTATTATCCAGTTCTCTAATGGTGGTGGTGCTTACTATGCCGGTAAAGGATTACCTTCAGATGAGGCAGCTATTTTAGGTTCTATCTCAGGTGCACAACATGTGCATACGCTAGCAAAAGCATATGGTGTACCAGTTGTGTTGCACACAGACCATGCAGCAAGAAAACTTCTGCCTTGGATAGATGCATTGCTTGATGCAAGTGAAGCACACTATGAGGTACACGGTTTCCCTCTTTTCTCTTCACATATGATAGATCTCTCTGAAGAGCCTATTGAAGAGAATATTGCTACATGTAAAGTCTATTTGGAACGTATGTCAAAGATCGGTATGACACTTGAGATAGAACTTGGTGTGACAGGTGGAGAGGAAGATGGTGTAGATAATACTGAGATAGACAATTCGCTTCTCTATACACAGCCTGAAGAGGTAGCGTACGCTTATGAAGAACTTTCAAAAGTTTCTGATAAATTTACCATTGCTGCTTCTTTTGGAAATGTACATGGTGTGTATAAACCAGGAAATGTTTCACTTACCCCAAAGATTCTTGATAATTCTCAGACTTATATAGAAGAGAAATACACTACAGCTAAAAAGCCTGTAGATTTTGTTTTTCATGGGGGGTCAGGTTCTGAACTTTCTGACATCAGAGAAGCAATTGGTTATGGTGTGATCAAAATGAACATAGATACAGATACGCAGTGGTCATTCTGGGACGGTGTACGTACCTATGTAGCGAAGTATCATGACTATTTACAAGGACAGATCGGTAACCCTGAGGGTGAAGATAAACCAAATAAAAAGTATTATGATCCAAGAAAATGGTTGCGTGCGGCAGAAGAGTCAACAGTTGTTAGACTTGAAAGAGCATTTGACGACCTAAACTGCATAGGACGTAACTAATTGTTTCGATATTCTCGTGCTCGTCACGGGAATGTATAGCCATGAATTTAAACCTCCCCTCTCCCATTCAATCTATCACTTTTGAAGATCAACATTTTTATCTGAAACGGGATGATCTGATAGATCATGATTTCTCAGGTAATAAAGCACGCAAACTTCACTATTTCCTCCAAAATGATTTTCCAGATATTCATAAACTTATTTCTTATGGTTCTGCACAATCCAATGCGATGTATTCTCTCTCAGTTCTGGCGAAGATAAAAGGGTGGAAATTTGAGTATGTTGTTGATCATATTGCTGATTATCTGAAAGAACATCCTCATGGTAATTATAAGGCTGCCATAGAGAATGGGATGAAGATTATTGAAGAGAAAAGGGTAGAACCTTATGACTATCCTAAAGAAGTGCTTTTTATAGAAGAGGGTGGACGACAAAAGGAAGCTGAATATGGTGTGAAAGTATTGGCTGAAGAGATACTTCGGTGGAAAAGAGAAAATACCATCAAAGGGTTAAATGTTTTTTTGCCTTCCGGTACCGGTACAACAGCACTTTTTTTACAGAAATATCTTCCTTCAGCCACTGTATATACGACATCATGTGTAGGTGATGAAAGTTATTTGAAAAAGCAGTTTTTGATGTTAGAAGAGGATGAAAGTCTTCATCCTGTGATATTGAGTTTAGAGAAAAAACATCATTTTGGAAAACTTTATAAAGAAAACTACAAAATTTGGCTAAAATTACAACAACAAACGGGAGTGGAGTTTGACCTCCTTTATGACCCACTTGGATGGCGGGTGTTACTTGCACATCCTGAGGTTTATTCTAAACCTATATTGTACATCCATCAAGGGGGTGTGTTAGGCAATGAGAGTATGCTCCCAAGATATAAACGAAAATATAAGGATATATTGTGAAAATATTTTACAGTAGTGACGATACATTTGAAGCAAATTTTGATGAATTACTTCAGCGTGGTAAGATGGATATAGAGGGTGTAACAAGCATTGTATCTGGGTTACTTAAAGAGATTCAAACTGAAGGTAACAGTGCGGTTAAAAGTCAGATAGCAAAATTTGACAGATGGGAACCGGAAAGCGATGATGCTTTATTGGTTTCTACAGAAGACATGGAAAAAGCCTATAATGCTCTAGACCCAGAACTTCGGGATGCTCTACATCTTTCTTATGACCGTATTGAAATCTATCATCAAAAACTGATGCCAAAAACATGGATGGATAAAGAAGCCAATGGAACTATATTAGGACAAAAAGTGACTGCTGTAGATAGAGCAGGGCTTTATATTCCTGGTGGAAAAGCTGCGTATCCAAGTTCATTGCTTATGAATGTGATCCCTGCACAAGTTGCAGGTGTGGAAGAGATCGTTGTGTGTACTCCCACACCTGATGATGAGATCAATGAATTGCTTCTTGCAGCATGTCACCTTTGTAAGGTTACACAAGTCTTCAAAGTAGGTGGTGCTTCTGCGATCGGTGCTATGGCATATGGGACTGAGACTATTCCAAAAGTGGATGTGATCACCGGACCAGGAAATATCTTTGTAGCAACGGCTAAAAAGTTAGTCTATGGTGAAGTCAACATTGATATGATAGCAGGACCATCAGAGATAGGGATACTTGCAGATGAAACAGCAAGAGAAGATTACATCGCTATTGACCTTCTTTCCCAGGCAGAACATGATGAAATGGCAAGTTCTATACTTATTACCACCGATGGAGAGTTAGCCAACAGAGTGAGTGATAAAGTAGAAGAGTTCCTTGGAACACTGTCGCGTGAAGAGATATCTAGAAAATCTATAGAGGAGAGAGGTGCAATCATCGTAACTCAAGATATGGATGAAGCTATAGATCTTATGAATGAGATAGCTCCTGAACACTTGGAAGTGATGACAAAAGATCCTATGTCCTTGCTTGACAGTATCAAACATGCCGGGGCTATCTTCTTAGGCGAAAATACACCAGAACCTATTGGTGATTATGTAGCAGGCCCTAACCACACACTTCCTACAGGAGGAACAGCAAAATTCTATTCTCCACTTAGTGTGGAACACTTCTTGAAAAAGTCTTCTATTATCTCTATGAGTAAAGAGGGAATGCAGGAGATAGGTGGTGCTTGTGCGATGATAGCAAATACTGAAGGTTTGACAGCACATGAGGAATCTGTACGTATCAGACTTAGAGATTAATTTCCCCTTTATATGTATGTTCCCAAACATTGTTTGGGAACATATACTACACTATAGACTACTCATTCACTCATAATAACAAATGTCAACTATCTATTACCAAACTTTGTTTAGACTGCCTACGTATTGAAGTTATACTCACTTATATGTTATAATCATATAAAGGATTTACATGAAAAAAATATTCACATTGATATTACTAAGTTCAGTGGTATGGGCGACAACAGTCACATTTAAAGGTGAAGAAGTCACACTTAATAGTAAAGGTATAAAAGTAGGCCAGGAGGCACCTGAATTTACTGCAGTAAGTAAGGATTTTACTGAAGTTAAAGTGGGTGGAAAAAAAGATAAGGTCCAAGTGATCGCATTTCTTCCTTCATTTGACAGTAGTACATGCAAACTTGAAACCATAGCATTTAATAACAAAGTATCTGAAATGAAAAATGTCGTTGTAACAGTTATTTCTAAAGATCTACCTTTTGCCATAGGGAAGTTTTGTGCAGATAATAAGATCAAGAATGTCATTACTTTGTCTGACTATAAAGATGCTAATAATGTTCTCAGATATGGGGCAACGATCTCTTCACCGGTATTTCTAGAAGGCTTTTTCTCACGAGTCGTATATGTAGTTGATACCAATGGTAAGGTAGCCTATAAGGAAGTGGTTAAAGAGATCCATCAGGAACCTAACTATAACGAAGTGATAAGAGCTGTAAATCGTTTGTCTTATTAAATTATCGTTTTAGTTCCCACAGGTTTTGTGGGAATGCTTACTTCATTATTATTCTTAACTTTTTTTCATTCCTTTTCTTCTTTGTTATTGTAACAAAAGAGCACGTTCCACGCATAGATAAAAATGAACCCAAAAGCACCGTCCCTGCATAAACAAAAAAAATGCAAATAACTGTCGTCCATAAATATTTTCCGTTTGTTGTTGAACTTTTGAAGACTTAAATATGTATATCGAATATGCTGTTGTTTTTGTTAAATTAAGAGATTAAAAAATGATTATTTGAAGAAAAAAATGGCGCGGTGGACGAGACTCGAACTCGCGACCCCCTGCGTGACAGGCAGGTATTCTAACCAACTGAACTACCACCGCACCTAAGACCAACTGAATGGTTGAAAAGAATTGTACACAAATTATCTTAATGTACATGGTGGTCGCTACAAGACTCGAACTTGTGACATCTACCTTGTAAGGGTAGCGCTCTACCAACTGAGCTAAGCGACCATAGTTTTAATGTTTATTTTTGGACAAGATTGGCGACCCCTAAAGGATTTGAACCTCTGTTTTTACGTTGAAAACGTAATATCCTTGGCCACTAGATGAAAGGGTCATCAAGAACCGTAAACATAAAATTGTTAAAATGGTGGTCGCTACAAGACTCGAACTTGTGACATCTACCTTGTAAGGGTAGCGCTCTACCAACTGAGCTAAGCGACCAAACTTTGTATATATAGTGGTGACCCTTCATGGATTCGAACCATGGGCCCACTCCTTAAAAGGGAGTTGCTCTACCAACTGAGCTAAAAGGTCACACATATACTGGCGCGGTGGACGAGACTCGAACTCGCGACCCCCTGCGTGACAGGCAGGTATTCTAACCAACTGAACTACCACCGCGCATATAAATAATAGTGGTGACCCTTCATGGATTCGAACCATGGGCCCACTCCTTAAAAGGGAGTTGCTCTACCAACTGAGCTAAAAGGTCACACATTTTTTGCACTCATTACTTAAATAAGTGGACGGAATTATAGCTCAGAAACCTTTGATTGTCAAGAGAATTATGGGAAAAATTTTAAATTTCCAACACTTCAGCCAATTTCTCGATAGCAAACACTGTAGATTGCTCTTGCACTGCTTCTCTGGGGCCACTGAAGTTGCAGTGAAATACCTGTTGAGCAAATGGTGTTTGTATGCCTACATATACGGTTCCTACAGGTTTAAATTCCGTGCCACCAGTAGGTCCGGCTATCCCTGAAACAGCGATAGCATAGTCAGAACCTGCTAGTTCTTGTATACCGTCCAACATTTGGGAGACACAAGGCTCACTGACGGCCCCATGGTTTTCAAGTACTTCATTCGTGACACCTAACCAGAGATGTTTGATATCATTTGAGTAAGTGACACATGATCCATGCAACACATCTGAAGCACCAGAAATAGCTGTAAATGCTGCAGCGATACGACCACCGGTACAACTTTCAGCAAAAGAGATTGTTTTCTGCTTTTTTGTCAACTTTTGAATGATTTTTTCTACTGTATTTTGTATATTTTTCATAAGATAATTGTACCAAAAGTAGCTTCTAATGGTCTTTTCGATACAATCACGGGATAATATAAGACTAAGGTATTATCAACTATGGATTTTAAAGACACACTCCTCCTTCCCAAAACAGACTTCCCGATGCGTGGAAATCTTCCAAATAATGAACCTAAAAAGTATAATACATGGTTTGATGCCAACATTTATGAGCAAATGAAAACAAAACGTGAAGGTGCAGAAATGTTTACGCTTCATGATGGGCCTCCTTATGCTAATGGTGATATTCATATAGGACATGCACTGAATAAAGTACTGAAAGATATCATCTTAAAATATAACTATTTTCAGGGTAAAGCGGTTCGAATGACTCCGGGTTGGGATTGTCATGGTTTACCGATCGAGCAGAAAGTTGAAGAGAAACTTGGTAAAAGCAAAAAAGAAGCGATGCCTACAGAGAAGTTCAGAGAACTTTGTCGTGCACATGCAGCAAAATTTGTAGATATCCAAAGAGATGGATTTAAAGCTTTAGGTGTGATCGCAGATTGGGAGAACCCTTATGTGACTATGGACTTTAAATTTGAAGCAAACATCTATAGAACACTTTGTGAAGTGGCACAAAAAGGTCTTTTGGTAGAGAGACATAAACCTATCTTCTGGTCATGGGCTGCAAGAACTGCACTTGCAGATGCAGAAGTAGAGTATGAAGACAAAGAAGACTACTCTATCTATGTACATTTTGAACTGAGTGATGCAGCCAAAGAGAAGATAGGGGTAGAGGGTAAAGCAGGTTTAGTGATCTGGACGACCACACCTTGGACACTTCCTGCCAATACAGGTATCTCTCTAAATCCTGAAGAGATGTATGTCTTGACAGATGATGGTCATATCGTAGCAGATGCACGTTATGATGCGATGATAGAAGAGGGTGTCGTTTCTGGACATGCAAGTAGAAAGATAGCAGCAACTGAAATGGAAAACCTTTTAGCGATCAATCCGGTAAATGGTCGTCCATCTAAAGTGATCCTTGGTGAGCACGTATTGATGGATGGTGGTACTGGATGTGTACATACTGCTCCTGGACATGGTGAGGATGACTATAAAGTAGGGCTCAAATATGGTCTTGAAGTTGTTATGCCTGTAGATGAACGTGGATGTTATGATGAGAGTGTAAAAGGTTTAAACCTTCTTCCTGATCCAGATAAGTTTATTGGGATGCATATCTTTAAAGCCAATGAGCCTATTTTGGAAATCTTGGGTGATGCGTTGTTGAATGAGAGTAAATTTGTTCACTCATATCCACACTGCTGGAGAACGAAAAAGCCATTGATCTATAGAGCGACGAACCAATGGTTCATTTCTATAGATGATAAAGCTGAAGGTGCGAAAGATACGTTGAGAGATACAGCACTCAATGCTATCGAAGGTGTGGATTTTTATCCTAAGACATCTAAAAACCGCCTCAAACCGATGATAGAGGGCAGACCAGACTGGTGTATTTCTCGGCAGCGTTCTTGGGGTGTGCCTATCGCGTTCTTTAGAAACAAAAGTACGAAAGAAGTGATCTTTGATGAAAATGTGTTAGAGCATGTCGCCTCTCTATTTGATGC
Source organism: Sulfurovum sp. (assembly GCF_049668085.1). Taxonomy (GTDB): domain Bacteria; phylum Campylobacterota; class Campylobacteria; order Campylobacterales; family Sulfurovaceae; genus Sulfurovum. Next base: position 27,326 of record NZ_JBATIY010000087.1, read on the forward strand.
GCAAGGTGCAGATGCTTGGTACTCTATGAGTATTGAGGATCTTCTTCCTGCAGGTTCAGGTTACAATGCTGATGACTTGGAGAAGATCGATGATATCCTGGATGTATGGTTTGACTCTGGTTCGACTTGGAACTCAGTGATCAAAAGTGGTAATTATGATGCGGGTGAATACCCTGCATCTCTTTACATTGAAGGTAGTGACCAGCATAGAGGCTGGTTCCAGTCTTCATTGCTTCTTTCAGCAGCAGTAAATGAGGTTTCGCCCTATAAAACACTGATCACTCATGGATTTACTGTGGATGAGAAGGGTGAGAAGATGTCTAAGTCTAAAGGTAACGTGGTTGCTCCAGACAAAGTCATCAAAGAGTATGGTTCTGAGATACTCAGGTTGTGGGTTGCACTTTCTGATTATCAGTCAGACTTGAAGATCTCTGATGGTATCTTGAAGCAAACGGCGGAACAGTATAGAAAGATCAGAAATACATTTAGATTTTTACTTGCAAACGTTGATGATCTTGAAGCGTATGTTGAGAATAACGCTTATGGTGAGTTGGATAGATGGATACTCACTAAGGCAGCTGAAGTGTTTGCATCAGTGAAAAGTTCTTTTGATGCGTATGACTTCCTTAGAGGATTTGCAACGCTTAACTACTTCATCACCAATGAGCTTTCAGGTATTTATATGGATATCACAAAAGACAGACTTTACTGTGAAGATAAAAATGATCCGGTTAGAAGAGCAACACAGTCTGCAATGGCACACATCTCTAAAGCGATGTTGGGACTTGTAGCGCCTGTATTGACTTACACTGTAGATGAGATACTTGAATATGCACCGGCACTGTTCAAAGGTGATATGGAAAGCGTATTTGACCTTGTGTATGTAGAAGTACCTAAGGTAGAAGCAAGTTTTGATGATGTTATTCTTATTACAGCACGTGAAAAGTTCTCTGAAGCAGTGGACAAACTCAAAAAAGAGAAACTGATGAAGTCTACACTTGAAGTGGAGATCGCAGGTGATATGAGTACATTTGCCATTAATGATAGTAAAGATCTTGAAGACTGGTTTGTAGTTTCGGCTATGAGATCAAGTAGTGAGAGTGAACAGGTAGCTTCTTTTGAAGTTGAAGGTAAGACATTTACAGTGCATAAAGCAAGTGCTTCAAAATGTCCAAGATGTTGGAGATTTACAAGTGAGAGTGAAGAGTGTGCCTGTGAGAGATGTTCTAAGGTAGTTGCCTAATGTTTGATATGACTCAGCCTATACAGATGGAAGTGATCATCGGTTCGATCGTTTTTATATTTGGATTGGTGGGTGTAGGATTGGCAGTAGTGGAATATTATAAGAGAAAAGGAAGCAAGTTGTGATAACACTAAAAGAAGCGCTTACAAAATCAAATGCGGAATTAGCGGAGCTAAGAACTGCACTTGAAACAAAAGCAAAAGAGTCTGGACTTAATGCTTATGTAGGTTTTGAATCTTCAGGTGAGGGAGTACCTATCCTTATCAAAGATAATATTCAAGTAAAGGACTGGACAGTCACTTCTGGTTCCAAGATCCTTCAAGGATATATCGCTCCTTATGAAGCTACAGCGATCACCAACCTTAAATCGAAAGGGATGATGGCATTTGGTAGAGCCAATATGGATGAGTTCGCAATGGGCTCAACGACTGAGAGTTCTTGTTATGGCCCTACTAAAAACCCACATGGTACAGACAGAGTACCTGGTGGATCTTCGGGTGGTTCTGCTGCTGCGGTTGCCGGAGGTATTGCCATTGCTGCATTGGGTTCTGACACGGGTGGATCCATTCGTCAGCCTGCTGCATACTGTGGTGTAGTAGGAATGAAACCTACTTATGGAAGAGTAAGCCGTTTTGGTTTAGCATCTTATGCTTCTTCTCTTGATCAGATAGGTCCTATCGCGCAGAATGTTGAAGATGCGGCTATTTTGTATGATGCGATCAAAGGACATGATGATAGAGATTCTACTTCGGCAGATTTTGAGATAGAAGATATCGCCAACAATATTAATACTGATGTAAAACTGACTATCGCAGTGATAGATAATTATATCTCTGAAGCAGACGAAGATACACAAAAAGCTTATGCACAGACAGTCAAAGCATTGGAAGAAGCAGGACATACGATCGTACATAAAAATATGCAAAACACAAAATATGATATCGCAACCTATTATATTTTAGCCACAGCAGAAGCGGCAACGAATCTTGCACGTTTTGATGGTGTTCGTTATGGAACAAGAGCTGAGTCTAAAAATACAGAAGAACTTTTTTATCATACGAGATCTGAAGGATTTGGTGAAGAGGTAAAAAGACGTATTTTGCTTGGTAACTTTGTACTTTCTTCTGGGTATTATGATGCATATTATGTGAAAGCACAAAAAGTAAGACACCTTATCAGAGATGAATTTAACGCTATTTTTGAAGAGGCTGATCTTATCCTTTCACCTGTTGCACCATCTGTCGCTCCGATCATAGGAAGTATTCATGATCCACTTGAAATGTATAAGAGTGATATGTATACCATTGCGATCAATCTTGCAGGACTTCCTGCGATTTCACTGCCTGTTGCTAAAAATGATGAAGGTATGCCAGTAGGTCTACAACTCATCGCCAAAGCATTTAACGAAAAAACGCTTTTTGACGGTGCTGCAAGCATGGAAAAAGCTGTAAACTACACAAAATAAACGAAGGAAATAACATGAGAATAAAGAAAAGAGCATTAACATTTGAAGACGTATTATTAGTACCGCAACATTCGATTGTACTTCCTAAAGAAGTAAGTATCAAAAGTCAACTTACCAAACGTGTATCATTGAACACACCTATCGTATCTGCTGCTATGGATACAGTAACTGAGTATAAAGCAGCGATCGCAATGGCACACTTGGGTGGTATTGGGATCATTCATAAAAATATGGATATTGAGACACAGGCAAAGCAGATCACAAAAGTGAAGAAGTCTGAGAGTGGTATTATCATTGATCCTATTTTCATAGGACCGGATAAAAAAGTTGCAGATGCAGATGCTTTGATGAGAGAATATAAAATTTCTGGTGTCCCTGTTGTAGATGAGGAGATGAAACTTGTTGGTATTATCACAAACCGTGATATGCGTTTCATTACTGATATGAGTTTAAATATCTCAGATGTGATGACAAAAGCACCATTAGTGACCGCAAAAGTAGGTATCACTTTGGATGAAGCAGCAAAAGTACTTCAGAAACATAAGATAGAAAAACTACCTATCGTAGATGAAGATGATGTACTTCAAGGTCTTGTGACTATCAAAGATATCGAGAAAAAAGAGAAGTTTCCTAATGCAAACAAAGATGAGCATGGTCGTTTAAGAGTAGGTGCAGCTATAGGTGTAGGTCAACTTGATCGTGCTACTGCATTGGTAGAAGCGGGTGTTGATGTTATTGTATTGGATTCTGCACATGGTCATTCCCAAGGTATCATCGATACACTGAAGCTCATTAAAAAACACTTGATGTAGATGTGATCGCAGGAAACATCGCTTCAGCAGCAGCAGCTCAGGATCTTATAGATGCGGGTGCGGATGCAGTAAAAGTAGGTATCGGACCAGGGTCCATCTGTACAACACGTATCGTTGCAGGGGTTGGTGTGCCTCAGATCTCGGCTATCGATGAAGTAGCGGAAGTGGCAAACAGAGCGGGTGTCCCTGTAGTGGCTGATGGTGGTATCAAATACTCTGGTGATGTTGCTAAAGCTTTAGCTGTAGGTGCAAGTTCGGTGATGTTAGGTTCAGCATTAGCGGGTACCTATGAAGCTCCTGGTGATATGATACTCTTTAATGGAAGACAGTTTAAAGAGTATAGGGGTATGGGAAGTATCGGTGCGATGACCAAAGGAAGTACAGACCGTTACTTCCAGGAAGGAACAGCGGCAGATAAACTTGTACCAGAAGGTATTGAAGGGCGTGTGCCATACAGAGGGCGTATCTCAGATGTTGTTCACCAAATGGTAGGTGGACTTCGTTCATCTATGGGTTACTGTGGTTCAGAGTCGATAAAAGCATTCTGGGAAAAAGCAGAATTTGTTGAGATCACTTCTGCAGGACTCAGAGAGAGTCATGTGCATGATGTGACGATCACAAAAGAGTCTCCAAACTATTCTTCATAAGCAAATAGTTACTTTTCTGTGTTACACGCATATTCGTGTGAACACAGAACCTCATTTTCCTTTTTTAAACTTCATTCCAAGTATTCACAAGCTATAATTTACCTATATTATTAAATAAGGAATTGTAATGCACGAACAAACACTAGCGGTCCATGCGGGATATGAGAAAGATGCACAAGGGACTATGGCAGTACCCATCTATATGAGTACAGCATATGAGTTTAGAGACACAGAACATGCAGCGAACCTTTTTGCACTTAAAGAGCTTGGAAATATCTATTCAAGATTGATGAACCCGACTACAGATGTGTTTGAAAAACGTTTTGCAGCACTTGAAGGTGGAGTTGCTGCCATAGGAACTGCTTCTGGAATGGCGGCTATTTTTTATGCCATTGCAAATGTGGCTGAAGCTGGAGACAATGTAGTTGTTGCTAAACAAGTTTATGGTGGAACAACAACATTGACTGGACATACCATTAAACGTTTTGGTATAGAGACGCGCTACTTTGATGTTCGTAACCCAAGTGAACTTGAATCACTTATTGATGATAAAACCAAGATCATCATTTTTGAGAGCATTACGAACCCTAGTATAGATGTCGCAGACATCGGAGCGATTGTAGAAATAGCAGATAAACATAATGTTATTACTTGTGTAGACAATACTGTAGCAACGCCGATACTTTGTAAACCATTAGCATATGGTGTGGACTTAAGTGTACATAGTACCAGTAAATACACTACAGGGCAAGGGCTAGCACTTGGTGGTATCATCGTTGAGCGTGAGAACTTGGTAGAGAAGATCAAAGGTAATGCACGTTATGAGCATTTTAATACACCTGATGCAAGTTATCATGGACTTGTGTATTCTGATGTTCCACTTCCACTCTTCACACTGAGAGTACGTCTTGCACTTTTACGTGACCTTGGCGGAGCACCAAGTCCATTTAACTCATGGTTGCATATACAAGGTCTTGAGACTCTTCCACTTCGTATGAAACAGCATTCAGCTTCTGCACTTGCTATTGCAGAATTTCTAGAAGCACACCCAAAGGTAAAAAGGGTAAATTACCCTGGACTAAAGTCAAGTGCACAAAATCCACTTATTCAAAAGTATTTTAAAGAAGGGATGGCTAGCGGTCTTCTCTCATTTGAAGTGGAGAGTAAAGAGTTAGCTCAAAGTATCGCTGATGCAACAGATATCTTTGCAGTGGTTGTGAACATTGGTGATAGTAAGTCTATCATCACTCATCCAGCAAGTACAACACATCAACAACTCTCAGCTAAAGAGCTTGAAGAAGCAGGTGTTCCTGGTGGACTGGTAAGATTGAGCGTGGGTCTTGAAGATACACAAGACCTTATCGATGACTTGACGAAAGCACTTGGATAGTTATAAAGCGCAAATAGGGTAAAATTACAAACAATTAACCCAACAACAAAAGCAGTCTATGGAAATCACAACTAAAACAGCACAGTTTAGCTCTCCTCTCTACCTAGAGAGTGGGCGTATCTTAGAACCGTATGAGATCGCCTATGAAACATATGGAGAGTTAAACGAAGATAGATCAAATGTTATTTTAGTGTGCCATGCACTTAGTGGTTCTCATCATGCAGCGGGTACCTATGAAGGTGAACAAAAAGCTGGCTGGTGGGATGGTTTGATCGGGGATAGTAAAGCTATTGATACGAGTAAATATTTTGTTATCTGTACGAATGTTATAGGTTCTTGTTTTGGTACGACTGGACCGATGAGCAACAACTACCCAAGTCAAGAACCTTATAAACTCAGGTTCCCTGTTGTGACTATCAAAGATATGGTACGTGCCCAGATGCATCTTCTTTCTCATCTGGGTATCTATCGTGTACGAGCGATTGTGGGCGGTTCTATGGGTGGTATGCAGGCACTACAGTTTGCCGTAGATTACCCAAATTTTGCAGATGATATCATCTCTCTAGCTGCAACCTATGCAACAAGACCTTGGACCATAGCATTTAATAAAGTAGCTGTTGAAGCCATACGTAGAGATCCTAGATTTAAGCATGGAAACTATGAAAAAGGTGCATTTGAAGAAGAAGGTTTGGATGGTTTAGCCATAGGGCGTATTGCAGGACATATCTCTTACCTGGCACCAGACTCCATGGATGATAAATTTGGACGTAACTATGTCAACAATGATGGACTTTTTGAACTTTTCGGACGTTACGAGGTAGAAAGATATATGGAGTACAATACCAATAACTTTTCACGTATTTTTGATCCACTTTCTTACCTTTATATTGTTAAAGCAATTAATACCTTTAATTTAAGTCGTGGATATGATTCCTTGCACGATGCCATTTCACGTATCAAAGCCAATGTGCATTTGATCAGCTTTTCATCTGACTATCTCTTTTTCCCTTCTGAGATGGAGCACATTGCCAAGATGATGGAACGTAATGGACAGTCATATACATATCTAGAAGTTGAGAGTGATTATGGACATGATGCTTTTTTAGTTCAGTTAGATAAATTTGAAGAGAACATCAAGGATGTATTGCAATGAAATTACCTAAATTGACAAATGAAGTTTTAGTGATAGGAATTGGAGATGAGCTTTGCTTATTTTTAATGAGAAAGGTATAAAATGAAAAATGAAACATTTGAAGAGAAATTGGAACACTCAAAAGAGTTACTTGAAAAACTTATGAATCCGGAGATCACACTTGAAGAATCTGTCAAGCTGTACGAAGAGGGCTTAAAAAATATCAAAGAAGCACAAACACTGATTGAAGAGGCCAAAACAAAAATCACCGTGATAGAACAAGCGAACCAAAATACAGGAGATAATGCATAATGGCACAGCTTGTTGTTGCAGCACTCCAATTACCAACATTAGGTATGAATGCAACAAGGCTTGAGTTTTATCTTAAACAGGCTAAACAAAGACATGCAGATGTGATACTTCTTGGTGAATATGTACTGAACCATTTTTTTAAAGAGTTTGCGACTATGTCCCCTAATATGGTGAAAGAACAGACACGTAAACATACGGAACTCCTTAGAAATCTTGCTGAAAAATATGATATTGTTTTTGTAGCACCTATTATTGTGACCAAAAAAGATGGATATCATAAAACTATTGTAAAGATCACATCTAAAAATACCAGATACTATGAACAGCAGATACTTCTCCCTTATACGCACTGGAATGAGAAAAAGTTTTTTGCTAATCCTATCAGACCACTCAAAGATCCTATGACGTTCAATATAAAAGGGTTTAAAGTGATGGTAATGGCTGGGTTTGAACTTCATTTTGATCATTTTTGGCAAAGGGCAACTGAAAAAAAGATCGACCTTGTACTTCTTCCTACTGCTTCAACATTCGGATCTCATAACCGTTGGAGAGAGATCATCAAAACAAAAGCATTTCTACACGGATGTTATGTCCTTAGGGCAAATCGCTTAGGTGAGTACAGTGATAATGAGGTTAAATGGAAGTTCTATGGTGACACAATGTTGGTTTCTCCAGAGGGTGAAGTAGAGATGATGTTGGAAGATAAAGAGTCCATGTTAGTTGAGGTCATAGATAAAAAAGAAGTTTTAGAACATCGTAAAGTATGGGCTTTTGAAAAAGAGTTGCAATTAAGAGTTGAATAGTGCTTTCTAGACAAAGACAAAATTTTTATGAGAATGTATAAAAAGGATTTGAGATGACACCAGAACAATATTTTAATAGACAGATACAGTTGTGGGGAGAGTCTACACAAAAGGCTCTTCAAAATAAAAAGATCGCGATTATAGGTTCTGGTGGTTTGGGCTGTACTTTAGCAATGGCTCTGGGTACTTCAGGTATAGGTGAGATACACATGGTTGATTTTGATACCGTTTCGAACCATAATATCCATCGACAAATAGCTTTTACACTTGAGGATGAGGGGAAGAATAAGGCCAAAACTGTAGCTGCACTGATAGAGTCTAAAAATCCTTTTGTGAAAGCATTTGCTTTTGACATGGATTTTGATGCCTTCAAAGGTATGGGGAACACGTATGACCTCATACTTGATGCGACAGATAACCTTCCCGTAAGAGGAGAGATAGACAAGTATGCCAAAGAGACAAACACACCTTGGATCTATGCAAGTGTGGAAGAATTCAATGGACAGGTTTGTTTCTTTGAAAAAGCAAACTTTCAAGTCTTTAATATCTCCGATCATAAACCTGGAGGTATTGCTGCACCGATCGTGATGCACATTGGATCTCTGCAGGCAAATTTGGCAATCCGATATCTGGCAGGGCTTCCTGTGACAAAAGATAAACTCTATTATCTTTATTTTAATGAGGTAGGTGAGTTGATCACACAAAAATTTGGTATGCCAGAGGCTTAAAACTAAAACAAATAGTGCTAAAATATGGTATATAGTAAAGGATTACTATGAAATTAAAAACATTACTTTTCTCAGCAATGGTCTTTTTTTTGGCCGGCTGTACACAAGAGACACAGAACAGTCTTAGTCGTTCGATCCAAAATTGGACAGGTACCAATGGTGTACTTGATATCTATGCCGGTGATAAACTGGTACATAAGTTTATAAAGATAGATAAACTTTCCACAGCATATGGAAGCAATGACGGCAAGATGAGACCATACCGTTATGGTTATGGTTATGATGATGTAAACTTTAACGGTAAACAGGATGAAGGTGAGGTGAAAGTCTATTTTGAATTTTCTGACTACTCAACTTCTTATGTATTTTATGAAAGAAATACAAAATAATCACATTTAAAGGATAGGAACTATGAAATTTATCTCGACAAAAAATGCTCCACAGGCGATCGGACCATATTCACAGGCAGTTGAAGCGAATGGAATGATCTATACTTCAGGACAGATCGGTTTGACACCTGAGGGTGTATTTGCTGCAACAGATGTGGCTGGCCAGATGCATCAGGTGATGAAGAACTTGACCGCTGTATTGGATGCTGGTGGAGTGACTCTGAACGAAGTGCTCAAGACAACGATCTTTTTAGCAGACATGAATGACTTTGCAAGAGTGAATGATATCTATGCTTCTTACTTTGGTACGCACAGACCGGTGAGAAGTACTGTAGCCGTTAAGACGCTACCCGCGAATGCACTTGTAGAGATAGACTGTGTAGCACTAAAAGGCCGAATAGGTGGAGATTATTCATATTAGTGGGTAAATATGTATAGTTTAAAAAAATATTAAAATAACTTTGGGTATAATCACGAACTTTTTAAAAAACAATAGATATAAAGGGTTTGCAATGTACGCAATCATTAAAGCAAGTGGCCAACAATTCAAAGTTCAAGAGGGTGATATCATCTGTTTTGACAACATGAGTCTTGAGCCAAAAGCAGCGGTAGAATTTAAAGAAGTTTTAGCGTTAGACAACGGTGAATTAACTGTAGGAGCTCCTTTCGTAGAAGGTGCTGTAGTTAAAGGTGAAGTGATCAATGAAGGTAGAGATAAAAAAGTTATCATCTACAAAAAAAGAAGAAGAAAAGATTCAAAACTTAAAAGAGGTTTCAGAAGAAGCTTTACAAGAGTTAGAATTACTAAAATAGCATAAGGAGCTCAGATGGCACACAAGAAAGGACAAGGATCCACTCAGAATAACCGTGATTCAGCTGGACGTCGTTTAGGCGTTAAAAAATTTGGCGGTGAAGCAGTTATCCCAGGTAACATTATCGTTAGACAAAGAGGAACTAAAGTTCACCCAGGTAATGGTGTTGGAATGGGTAAAGACCATACAATATTTGCACTTGTAGAAGGTGTAGTTAAATTTGACAACAAATCTGCATCTCAAAAGAAAGTTTCAGTAGTACCTGCATAACCCCTATTTAAGTCCGACAAGTTCGGACTTATTTTTTCTAATCTTATTAGATTAATTCCCCTCTTTTTTTTCATCCTCTATCACTAATAAATGTTTACATCTATTACGACCTAAGAACCAACCATCATTATAATTTTGATCATTATTAAAGAGCTTATGTGATTTTTTGTATACACCTTTGGCTGTAATACACCCATCTCTGATCCCTTGCTTATAGGTTTGAGGAAAGTTTTTACCAAAATAGACACCACTATGATAATATCCATCTTTTACTACCGGTTCAGTTTCATGACTACAGCCTACAAAATAGAATAATGTACTTCCAATCAATAATAATGAAATTGCTTTTCGTTGAAACATCTATACACCTTTTATAGTAAATATAAAAATTATAGCGATTATTCCCCTAATTTAGGTATAATTTCGTAATTCATATACTATAGGTATATACGATAGGTATATACCATAGTTTTTTTATAAGATTAAAGGTTATTAATGTTTGTAGATAGCGTAGAACTAATGATTAGTTCAGGTAAAGGTGGTGCGGGTTCCATCTCTTTTTGGACAGAAAAATTTGTCTCCAAAGGCGGTCCGGATGGTGGTGATGGAGGTAAAGGTGGTTCTGTATTCTTTAAAGTAGATAACAACACAGATACACTTTCATCACTTCGCGGACGAAACCATATTAAAGCAGAAAATGGTCGACCTGGTGAGGGACGTAAGTGTTATGGACGTAAAGGTCATGATACCATTATTACTGTACCTCCAGGTACTACTGTAGTAGACGTGGAGACAGGAGAAGAACTTCTTGATCTTGTGAACGAAGGTGAGGTTGTTCTCTTCATTGAAGGCGGTAAAGGCGGTTTAGGAAATATGCACTTTAAGAGTTCGAGTAATCAAAGACCAACGTATGCACAACCTGGACTTCCTGGAATTACAAAACAAGTAAGACTTGAAATGAAACTCATCGCTGATGTAGGTTTGGTAGGGTATCCAAATGTAGGAAAATCTACACTCATTTCTACGCTTTCAAATGCAAGACCAGAGGTAGCTAATTACGAGTTTACAACACTTACACCTAAGCTTGGTGTGGTTCATGTGGGTGACTTTGACTCATTTATGATGGCAGACATTCCTGGTATTATAGAGGGGGCGAGTGATGGTCGAGGATTAGGTCTTGAGTTCCTAAAGCATATTGAAAGAACCAAAACATTACTTTTGATGATAGATGCAGCCAACTATAGAGAGATGAAATACCAGTATGAGACATTGCTTGTTGAATTAAATCGTTATTCTGAAACACTAGCAACACGAAAGCATGCTGTAGCAATTACAAAGATCGATTCACTTTCACAAGATGAAGTCAATACTTTAACAGAAATATTTTTGGCGGATATAGACTTGGAAGCCAATGATACATTGAATAAATATAAAGCAGATAAAAGCTATATCAGTTATGGATTCAAGAGGGATTTTGGCGTAAAATTGCCACAAGAGAAACCACTTTTTGTCCTGCCTATATCATCTGTAGCACACTTAAATACAGAAGCATTACGTTATGCCATTGCTGATTTTGTAAAAAGTGTTGAAGAAGAAAATGAATCTGAGTAAGTAGGTTTAATGAAAAGAATAGTCATTAAAGTAGGTTCTCATGTCTTAACAGAGAACGGAGCAATTGCCAAGCCACGCATGTTGGCATTGGTAGAGTTGATCGCTGAACTTAAAACAGATCAATATGATGTGATTTTGGTGAGTTCCGGTGCTGTATCTGCAGGATATACACAATTACCATTAGACAGAAGTGTCGTGGCAAATAAGCAGGCTCTTGCTGCTATAGGTCAACCACTACTTCTCAAAATGTATCAAGAGAAGTTTGCTAGATTTAATTTACTTTGTTCTCAAGTACTTTTAAGTGCAGATGTTTTTGAAGAAACTGAACATATTGCACATGCTAAAGTAGCTATAGACACACTGTTAAAAAACAATGTTGTACCTATTATCAACGAAAATGACACGGTGAGTGTTGAAGAATTGGTTTTTGGTGATAATGACAGACTCTCTGCACATGTGGCACACTACTTTGATGCATCACTGTTAGTCATTCTTTCAGATATAGATGCATTTTATGATAAAGATCCAAATAAATATAACGATGCTAAACGAAGAGCAGTGGTCAATAGCATAGAAGAGAGTGAACTCAATGCAGAACATACCCCTAATAATGAATTTGCTACAGGCGGGATAGTGACCAAACTTCAATCTGCAGATTTCTTAATGAAACAAGATAGAGAGATGTTTTTGGCAAGTGGATTTGATCTGAGTGATGTAAAAGCGTTTCTTGTTGATGGTGAACATAAGGGCGGCACACTCTTTAAAGCCTAAGGTGTTTAATTTATAATGAGAAGAATAGAATGAAATACAAAATAGTCTACATGGGAACACCTCACTACGCAAAAGAGATCCTCAATACACTGATAGAAGCTGAGGATATGGACGTTTCTTTGGTGTTAACGCAACCAGACCGTCCTGTAGGACGCAAGAAGGTTTTGACAGCACCGCCAGTGAAAGCATTGGCATTGGAGCATGGTATTGAGGTATTACAACCCAATCGTTTAAGTGACGAGGGTATTGAAGGTGCTATCAGGAGTGAGAAGCCTGACTTTATAGTAGTCGCAGCATTTGGACAGATATTACCTAAGAGTATATTGGACATTGCTCCTTGTATCAACTTGCATGCTTCACTTTTACCTCAGTATAGAGGTGCCTCTCCTGTACAACAATCTTTACTTAGCGGTGATGAAAAAACGGGTGTGACTTCGATGCTGATGGAAGAGGGGCTAGATACAGGTCCTATGCTTGAAAAAGTCGAGTTTGTGATACCTCCTACTATGAGACTTCATGCATTAATGGCACAATTGACCACTGATGCATGTACACTTACACTCAGTACCATTCGAAATTATGACAATATTACAGCGCAAACACAGAATGAAGAGCAGGCAACACTTTGTAAAAAAATAAAAAAAAGTGATGGTGAAGTAGATTTTGAAGACGCAACTTTAATCTATAATAAGTACCGTGCATTTGAAGGTTGGCCAGGTATATTTACTGCTAATGGTACAAAATTGGATGGACTCAGTCTGGTAGATCCCAGCACCCATAACAGAGTCTTGGAAATTCTTTCATTTGATGCAGGTGGTGTAGTGGTTGGGTGCAGTAAAGGTGCATTGAAAATAGACAGTCTACAGCCTGCATCTAAAAAAGCGATGTCAGCCAAAGCATATTGTGTAGGAAGGGGGATGAAAGTTGGAGATTTATTATTTGGTGACGCCTTTTGAACAAAGTCCAAAAAACTACGCTGACGCTAAGTCAACTTCAGCAGTTGGCTCATACGACTAGTCGTATTGGTAAGTTTGATATTTGTCATTTTGATGAGTTAGTATCAACTCAGATATATTTGCTAGAAATGTTAAAAGAAAATGAACTTCATGCTCCAATAGCTGTAATTACCAATGAACAGAGTTCAGGTCTGGGAAGTCGGGATAACTCATGGTCTGGCGGGGAAGGAAATTTTTTTGCTTCCATAGCTTTGGATTTGGGCATGCTCCCTGAAGATTTGCCACTGGGTTCCGCTTCTATTTACTTCTCTTATCTCATGAAGCAGACACTTGCATCACTTGGACAAAATATCTGGTTAAAATGGCCTAATGATTTCTATTTTAATGATGATAAAGTGGGTGGGACCATTACAAATAAAGTGAATGATACTTTAGTGTGTGGAATTGGCATAAATTTAAAAAATTCTCAAAATGGCTACAGGGCCTTACAGTGCGATATTTCACCTCAAAAACTACTGGAAAACTACCTTTTGGCACTTGAAAAGTTTCCAAAATGGAAGGAAGTTTTTAGTGAATATGAGGTAGAATTTAAGTTAAGCAGGAAGTTTTCAGTTCATATTGAAAATGATAAAAAGAGCCTATCAGATGCGATTTTATGTGAGGATGGCTCTTTAATAATAGAAGGCAAGAGGGTGTTTAGTTTACGATGAGCGAAGTAATTAGTATAGCCAACCAAAAGGGTGGTGTAGGGAAAACAACAACAGCTGTAAATTTGGCAGCTTCTTTAGCCGAAAAAGGCAAAAAAGTCCTTCTTTTAGACATTGATCCACAATCCAATGCTACGACTAGTTTAGGTTTTAGTAGAGGCGATTACGAGTATAATATCTATCATGTATTGATAGGGAGTAAAAAACTTTCTGAGGTGATACTGAAAACAGAGATCAAGAACCTTAAACTTGTACCATCGAATATTGGTTTGGTTGGTATAGAAAAAGAGTTTTATAATCCTAAAGCAAAAAATAGAGAGTTGGTACTTAAAGAGAAAATTAAAGAGCTTTCTTCGAAATTTGATTTTATTATTATCGATTCCCCTCCGGCACTTGGTCCTATTACGATCAATGCTTTAAGTGCATCAGATTCTGTGATCATTCCTATCCAGTGTGAATTTTTTGCATTGGAAGGTCTTGCACAATTGCTCAATACTGTGAGCCTTTTAAAAAAAACGATCAATCCGAAACTCAAGATCAAAGGTTTCTTACCTACGATGTATTCTGGACAGAATAATCTTTCAAAACAGGTGCTTGCAGATCTAAGTCATCATTTTAAAGACAAACTTTTCCACATGAAAAAAGGGAAAGAGTGTATTGTTGTACCACGTAATGTTAAAATAGCAGAGAGTCCAAGTTTTGGAAAGCCAGTGACCTCTTATGCTGTAAATTCTAAAGGTTCTATCGCATATAGAGAGCTGGCAACAGTGATAGCAAGAGGTTAAGATGGCATTAGGTAGAGGACTGGGAGAAATTCTCACGGAAGTAGAAGAGGCTTATGAAAAAGACCTTCGTGATGCGGATGGTTTTGAACTTGAGGGAAAAGGTGCCAAGATAGAGGAACTGCCTGTTGAAAGCATCTCTCCAAACCCATTTCAACCACGTAAACATTTTGATGAAGCAGCCTTAAAAGAGTTAAGTGATTCTATCTTAGAACATGGGTTACTTCAACCTATTGTTGTGATAGAAAAAGAAGATGGATATCTTCTTATCGCAGGTGAGCGTCGTCTTAGAGCACATAAACTTGCCAATATTACACATATAAAAGCGATAATAGCAAGTGTAGATATCGATGAAGTAAAACTTCGTGAACTTGCACTCATTGAAAACATTCAAAGAGAAAACCTTAACGCCATTGAGCTTGCAAAATCTTATGCAGAGTTGCTTGATGTACACGATATCACACACGATGAGCTCTCTTCTGTTGTGCATAAAAGTCGTTCTCAAATTACCAATACGATGCGTCTTTTAAGCCTCTCTTCTTATGTACAGGAACAACTTATAGAAGATAAAGTATCCCAAGGTCATGCCAAAGTGTTGGTTGGTCTTGATGAGAAGAAACAGAAGATCGTGATTGACAGTGTGATCGGGCAAAAACTATCTGTGCGTGATACGGAAAATATGGTGAAAAAGTATAAAGAGAATGTATCTCCAACACCACCTAAACCTGTTTTACCGAGTCTACTTGCAAAATATGAAGATGTTTTCAAGGAAGTATTACCTTTCAAGCATATGGTCAAAGCAAAAAGTATAGAGGTCAGTTTTGAGAATGAAAAAGAGATAGAAGACTTTTTAGAACAGTTCCAAACCATGAATGATACAAAGATAAATACATTATTGAAACGTATCCTCAAATAAAATCTACAATTCACACTTATATTTAAAATAACTAATAATTTTAATCAAATCCTCATGACAAAAATGGTAAAATATTGCGAAATTACATGAGGAGTTTTAATGCTTGACATACATTTACCATTGATGTTGTTCGTACTCGCTTTATTTCTAACCCTACTTGTTCTTTTAAATAATATGCTATTTCAGCCATTGGTGAAATTTATGGATGATAGAGATCACTCCATAGCAAAAGATTTAGAAGCTGCAAAAGGTCTTAGTGGTAACAGCGACGAACTGAATGCAAAGGCAGATGAAATTATTAGCAATGCTAAAAATGAAGCTGCAGGTATCAGACAGAAAGCAATCGATGATCAAAAGACATTGGCTGCAAGTAAAATTGAGACCAAACAAAATGAATTAGAAACTGAGTATAACAAGTTTGTAGAAAAGCTTAACTCTGACAAAGAGAACCTCAAAAACTCTCTTCTTTCTCAAATGCCTCTTTTCAAAGAGAGCCTAAAAGCTAAATTTAGCAAACTATAGGAAGGGATGAATATGAAAAAAATAGTACTATTGTCTTTGCTTATCGTACCTGCTATCCTTTTAGCAAGTGGTGGAGATGCTGAATCAAGCCGTTATTTCGCACAAACTGGTAGAGAGACAGACTTTTGGCCAAGAGCAGTAAACTTTATTATCTTTGCCTCACTGCTTTATTATCTGCTTGCTAACCCGATCAAAAACTTTTTTAAAGGTAGAACTGAAGGTATTGCAGGACAATTGAATGAGATTGAAAAGAAACTTCAAGCAGCAAAAGATGAGAAAAAAGAAGCACAGAATCGTTTAGATGAAAGTGAAAAAAGAGCAGAAGAAATTATTGCAGATGCTAAAGCAGAAGCAGTGATATTAGCTGAAAAAATCGCTACTGGAAATGAAAATGATTTAGCGCTTTTAGATAAGCAACTTGAAGAAAAAATGTCTTTAGAAGAGAGAAAATCTGCAAGAGATGCTATCGATGAGATATTGAGTGACAATATCACAAATGAAGACATCATGATAGATGAAGCTAAAGTTGTTGAAATTATTTCTAAGAAGGTAGCATAATGGAAGAGTTAATCGCTAAAAGATATGCACAGGCACTTTCTTCTGTATCTAAAGACCTTCCAGCTATGTTAGAAGTACTTAATGTATTGAGTGAAGTAACGAGTAGTCCTGAGATTAGGTCTACATTAATTTCTCCTATCATTTCAAGTGAACAAAAGACAGCAATGATCTTGTCTGCTGTAAGTGATGATGATAATATACTTGTAAACTTTATTAAGGTTTTAGGTGAGAACAAAAGACTTGACTTGATCCCTGCGATCACAAAAGTACTCAATTCAGATCAGCAAAGAGTTTCAAATGAGTATGAAGGTGTATTGAAAAGTGCATCATCACTTGATGAAACGGTATTGGCTAATCTTGAAGAGACACTTAAAAAGTATACAGGTTCAACGATTAAATTGACACAACAAAAAACTGACCTTGAAGGGTTGCGTGTTTCAGTGGATGATTTGGGTATAGAGGTAAACTTCTCTAAGCAGAGAGTTAAAGAACAGTTAATTGATTTCATTAAGAAATCTTTATAGTTATCTAATAGAAAGGAGTATCAGTGGCAGTTAAATTGCAAGCAGATGAGATAAGTTCGATCATCAAAGAAAGAATTGAGAATTTTGAAATTGATGTTGACATCAATGAAGTAGGAAAAGTAGTAGGTATCGCAGACGGTATTTCAACAGTATATGGTCTTAACAATGTTATGGCTGGTGAAGTTGTAGAGTTTGATAATGGTGCTAGAGGACTTGTATTAAACCTTGAAGAGGCAAACGTTGGTGTTGTTGTTCTTGGTTCGAGTGCAGGTATCAAAGAAGGTATGAGCGTTAAAAGAGCAGGAGATCTTCTTAAAACACCAGTTGGTGACGGTATGATGGGTAGAGTAGTGAACCCACTTGGTGAGCCGATCGATGGTAAAGGTGCAGTTGAAGTAGCTGAGCATAGATTTATCGAAGAGAAAGCACCAGGGATCATGGCTAGAAAATCTGTTCATGAACCACTTCAAACTGGTATCAAAGCAATTGATGCACTTGTACCGGTTGGTAGAGGACAAAGAGAGCTTATCATTGGTGATAGACAAACTGGTAAAACAACTTTGGCTATCGATACGATCATCAACCAAAAAGGTCAAGATGTTGTATGTATCTATGTTGCTATCGGTCAAAAACAATCGACAGTAGCTGCTACTGTGAAGAAACTTGAAGAGCATGGGGCAATGGATTATACGATCATTGTAACTGCTGGTGCAGCTGACTCTTCAGCACTTCAGTTCCTTGCTCCATATGCTGGTGTAACTATGGCTGAGTACTTCAGAGACAATGGTAGACATGCAGTTATCTTCTATGATGACCTTTCTAAGCACGCTGTTGCATATAGAGAGATGTCACTTATTCTTAGAAGACCTCCAGGTAGAGAAGCATACCCAGGTGATGTTTTCTATCTACACTCAAGACTTCTCGAAAGAGCTGCGAAGCTTTCTGATGAATTAGGTGCTGGTTCAATTACTGCATTCCCTATCATTGAAACACAAGCAGGTGATGTTGCGGCATATATCCCGACAAACGTTATCTCTATTACTGATGGTCAGATCTTCCTAGAAACTGACTTGTTCAACTCAGGTATTAGACCAGCGATCAACGTTGGACTTTCAGTATCTAGAGTTGGTGGTGCTGCTCAAATTAAAGCAACAAAACAAGTATCAGGTACATTGAGACTTGACCTTGCATCATTTAGAGAGCTTCAGGCATTTGCACAGTTTGCATCTGATCTTGATGACTATACAAGAGGTCAGCTCGAGCGTGGACAAAGAATGGTAGAGGTACTTAAACAAGGACCTTATCAACCAGTTGCGATTGAAAAGCAGGTTGTGATCATCTTTGCTGGTGCAAATGGATTCCTTGATGATATCGCTGCATCTTCTGTAACAAAATTTGAAGCAGACCTTATGCCATTTATGGAAGCAAAATATGCAAACATTCTTGATGCTATTAGAAACGAGAAGAAGATCTCTGATGATACAGATGGAGAATTACGTAAAGCTATCGAAGATTTTAAAGCTTCATTTGCTGGATAAGAAAGGCTAAAAATGGCTAATTTAAAAGAGATAAAGCGTAAGATAGGGAGTGTTAAAAACACACAAAAAACCACTAACGCCATGAAGCTTGTCTCTTCTGCTAAACTGAAAAGAACAGAAGAACTTGCTAAAAGATCTAAAGTCTATGCAGCAAAATTGACTGAACTCTTAAACGAGATCGCTCAAAAAATGCAGCAGTCAAATGCAGACGGTATAGATAATGTCTATTTTAAGGATGTACAAAATCCTGAAAAAGTAGATATTATATTTATTACAGCAGACAAAGGTCTTTGTGGTGGTTTTAATGCACAAACTATCAAAAGAACAAATAAGATGATTGCTGAGTATGCAGCACAGAATGTGAAAGTACGTCTTAGAGCAGTAGGTAGAAAAGGTATCGATTATTTTAAATTCAACAATATTGAATTAAATAATGAGATCATTGGACTTTCTGCTGCACCTGATTTTAAGCAAGCTGCAGAGTTTATCTCTGAAGTGGCTGAATCATATGTGAATGGTGATACGGATAAGATCATTATGGTCCATAATGGTTATGTAAATATGATCACTCAGGAAATTAGGGAAGATCAGGTTTTACCAGTGGATTCGTCCAAGTTAGTTCTTGATAAGGTTTCAACTTCTGAACTTGAAGTAGAACCAGATGATGACGATACACTTCTTGATGCATTGGTTAAGCGTTATATTGAGTAT
>NZ_JBATIY010000088.1:0-14872 GCF_049668085.1 Sulfurovum sp.
GGAGTTTTCATTGAGGTAGAGATATATCCCTTCCCCATCCTCATCATTTTGAATAAGTATTCCCTCACTGTTCTCTTTTTTCCAGGCTTCTAAGGATTCATATTGTACATATTCTTTTTGTATCACATAGCTTTGTAATGTTATTTCTTTCTCTAGAGAATAAAAAAGAAATCTTTTCGAAGCTATTTCCTCTATCTTTACTGGAGTGGAAGAGTGTAAGTGATACATTTTATATCCGAAGCTTTCTAAAAACTCTGATAAAAAGCCTTGAGTCCAAGAAAGTACTTGTTTCATGCATTTCTTTGTTGCCGGATCTGTATTGTCTCGATCCAGATATGATGTATTATAGTCTTTACAGATGTTGCTGTAGTCTATACCAATACCTATTTTTTTCATCTTAAGCCTCTTTTAGCACACTTACTTTATTTCCAACTGCAATTCCCCCATACTCCAAAGGAGATATAAAAAGACCGCGCTTACCATGAATAAGTTCAGGAAGTTCAGGTGCGAATGCATATAGATAACGGTAATCCTCACATGGCCCCTTCACTTCAAAGAGCATTTCACCTATTTCTATGATCGATCCTTTTTTAAGATGATAAAGGTCAATATCTACATAAATGTCTTCCATCAAAAGACCTCTTTCAAAAACAAGTTCAGCCTCTTCTATAATGTCATAACTCTTTTTTGAAACCAGAACCATCGTAGGCTCTTTTCCATTGTCATAGTCTCTACTGCCTACTATTCCATTGTCGTCACAGTCAAAATCTTCAACCTTCATTCGGTGACCAGAACGCATCATATCAGGCATAGTCATATATAACGATAATACTTTTCCGCTTGTCATTAGTTATCCTTTATTTTAATAATACAAATTTTGGATGATACTAGCATAATTTATCTGTAATCTTATTACTTTATTTGAACTAGACAAATAAAACTGTAATAAATCAATAAGCTATTAGTAAATTTGTACACTTAAAAAACATCTAATCACTTCTCATTAAATTAATGAAATATAAAGAAGAGAGCTCCTAATCTATATAGTGATATAATTCAACAAAAAATAAGTGAGCACAGCAATATGGTAAATAAAGATGAGAAATATGCATTTCCATGGGGGTTTCATATAGGAGACTTACTCAAAGGGCATGACACTATCCCTTTATATACGGTGAGTAGTGATGGTGGATTTTGCCTGTTGTATGATAATGTCTCTGAAGTAAAAGCTGATAAATTACTAGAAAGTCTCTGTTTGGAATTGCTCTCTACAATGCCTCATGAGAGTTTAAGAGTTGATCTTTTTGATTTTGGTAAAAAGAAGTTCTATAATCTTTCTCCTTTACAGTATCTTCATCTCTATAAAACAGCTTATAACTCCGAGATGATGTTAGCACTTTTTGAGGAGTTAGAAGAGACTATCATATCTCGTCATAAAGAGTTGCTATGTTGCAATAGGCCTAGCATAAGTGAACATAATCAAAAATCTAAACTTAAAAAGATGTATCACCTGGTACTGATGAATTTAGAAAATTTTCCAACAGAGGAATTTGACTTAAGAAGAATCAAAAACTTTGTAGAGTCAGCTTCTCAAGCAGGTGTCTATGTGATTGCATTTGGCAATCAAGAGATAGAACACAGTGAAAGTAAAACAACACAAACCATATTGGAGCATTTTAAGAAGATAAGAGTGACACAAGGTGAATTTACCATCACAAAAGAGATTTTTGAATTTGTTGAACTTCTAGAAGATCACCATTTTGAGTCACTTGATCTTGACAAAAGTCATTTATTACAGAAAATACTTACCAATGCAAACATTGAAAGTCTCCTCAATCCTGAGAACATAACATTAGAAGAGAATACAAAAGTCAAATAATAAGATTGAATTATTCATTTTTTGGAAACTTTTTGATTAAATGCTGTATTTTAGGAGATTAAAATTGCGGACTGTGAGAGATTCTAACCCTTGTTTAAATCTCTTGAACACTCTATTTTAGGGTATCTTTATATTTAACAGTTAGCTGTTGTCATACAATTAACGTACAGATTTGGCAGACTCTGACAAATGAAACTTCTGCAAGACAATGATGAATAACAACTATATGGTTGTCTCTTTCTAAATAAATTTATGTATAATCCTTTTTTTTAAAATTAAAGGACTATCTATTGACAACTTTTCCACTTGAAAACGTAAGAAAATTAAGAAAAGAACTTGCTACACATCCAGTTTATGCTGCTGTTTCAGATATGAATGATCTGACGATCTTTATGCAGCATCACATCTACTCTGTTTGGGACTTTATGTCATTGGTAAAATATTTACAAAATCAAATTGCACCAGCACAAACACCATGGCTTCCCTTTGGTGATACGCATGTTCAGCGTTTTATCAATGATATTGTACTTGAAGAAGAATCAGATGAAGGTATTCCACTGGAAGATGGAACTACTACATATACAAGTCATTTCAACCTGTATGCTCTGGCTATGGAAGAAGTAAAAGAAGGAAGTAGTCAACTTATTAGAGAATTTGTTTCTACAGTTGCAACTGATTCTTTAGATAGAGCAAAAGAAACCATTCAAATACCTTCAGCCGCAAAAGAATTCATGGAAGTTACCTTTGGATTTATCAATAGTGATAAGCCTCATGTAGTTGCTGCAGCATTTGCTTTAGGTCGAGAGCATATTATTCCAGAGATGTTCCGTGCTCTTCTTGATAAGATGAAAATCTCAAGAGAACAAGCAGAAGTATTTCATTATTATCTAGATCGTCATATAGAGCTTGACGGAGATCACCATGGTCCAATGTCTTTACGAATGTTGGATCTATTATGTGAAGGGGATAAGCTAAAGATCTCTGAGGCAGAAGAAGCTGCCCTACTTGCAATTAAAGCTCGGATCAAATTCTGGGATGGTGTCTTATTCGCTATTCAAAATAACAGTAACTAAGTATTCTTTTTCATAATATGAAAACCTAATATGGTATATGAGATCATAGCTCTTGTAATTTACTCTTTAAAATGATCTTTCCTGCTTCAACACCAGGCTGATCATAGGTGTTTACATCTATAAGTTCACCTACAAGAGACGTGAGCAGTTCATAATAAAACATCAGAGAACCGATATTATCTTCTGTCACACTTTGTATGGTGATCGTATCTAGAGGAATATCACCTTGGTCAAGTAAGGCTTCTATCACAGAGTCACATTGCATATTGATGAGTTTTGAGAAAGGAAGGTTATTTAAACTATCAAGCATTTCCAAATGAGGAAGTGTAATATCCGGGATGACAATATTCTCATGAAAATCTTCAATCTTGATAAAGGTGACAGACTTGTCTCTTGTACCTTCCATAATCAGTTGCAGAAATGAGTGCTGATCTTTTGGTCCTATAAGACCAATAGGTGTAAGGCCAACATGAAAGGCACTGTGACGTTGATGTTTTCCTAGACTTTCACCCCAAAGTTGTACATACCATTGACAGAAATACTTGAGTGTTTCAGAATAGGCAAAAATACAATTAATATTATACTGGGCATGGTTTTTTGCATAGTAAACCGCTTTAGTAAGAAGCATATCCTGAGTATATCCATGTTCAAAAAAACTCTTTTTTATGAATCTTGCCCCTGCAAGTAAAGAGTTAATATCAATACCACACATTGCCAAAGGTACCAATCCTACAGTTGAGAGCACAGAGAATCTTCCTCCTACATTGTCAGGGAGATACAGTACCGAAGCACTGATCTCTTTAGCATATTTCTCAAGTGGAGAGTCCGGGTCAGTAATAAAGGTATAGGCAGTTGGATCACTTTGCAAAGAATAAATATATTTATAGATGGAAAAGGTCTCAACTGTACTACCGGATTTGGAGATCACAAGAAAATGGGTTTTGTTAACATCAAATTTAGAAAGCAGATCCGTAATATTAATAGGATCCGTACTTTCAAAGAAATAAAGCTTTCTATGCAGATCCTTCACCGGTTTCATAAACTCATACACTGCTTTTGCGCCCAAAGAACTACCTCCTATACCTATTACAGCGATCGTTGTCACATCTTCTGAAAGCGTATTACTATATTCTAATATTTGAGTAACATCTTGATCCGGGAGCGAATAGTAGCCGATTGATGTCTGTTCTTTCTGAATGGACTCAAAGGCTCTTTGTTCTTCCTTTCTACTATTGGAATTAAAATAGAGTTTATTTTTCAAACTATCCCCTTTATTGATTTTATTATATGCCTTGCCTCTTTGCAAAGCTTTGTGATTTTGTAAAAATCCTTCTTTTCCATAGCCGATTTGGGTACGATCCAACTTCCGCCCACACACAGAACATTGGGAAGAGATAAAAAGTCATTTATATTTTTTAGATTTACTCCTCCTGTTGGACAAAAATGCATAGAAGCAAAAGGACCACTAAAAGCCTTTAAGGCTTCAACACCACCTGCCAGAGTAGCCGGAAAAAGTTTACAATATTCAAAACCATTGTTTTTGGCCAACATTACTTCAGAAGCTGTGGCCACACCTGGAATAAGTGCAATGTCCAATTCTTTTGAAACTTGCATCAATTCTTCACTGATACCCGGACTAAAAACAAACTGTGCACCATGCTCAACTGCCTGTTTAAAATCATATGCATTAAGTACTGTTCCAGCACCGACATTCATTTGCGGGATTGACTTGGAAATAGCTTCTATAGCTTTAAGTCCTGCTTCCGTTCGAAGTGTTATCTCCATAATAGAAATTCCACCTTCCAACAAAGCCTCTGCAAGTGCCAAGGCATCATCAGCACTTTCTAATGCTATCACAGGGACAATAGGTGATATTTCCATGACTTCTTTTGCTGTCATGCCCGCTCCTTGCCACTGACATCAAATAGACTTGCACCCTCTTCTGCCAAGCCTATACTTTGACGTACAGATACAAATAGTTCTCTACCAAAACCGTGTCTGTTTTCACTTAGATCTGGTACTTCTATCGAGCGAGAATTCAATTCCTCTTTATCCACCAAAAGTAAGATCTCACCTTTTTGTGCATCAAAACGAATAGTGTCCCCTGTTCTGACCTTTGCCAGCATACCACCATCAAGGGCTTCTGGTGTCAAATGAATGGCTGATGGCACTTTACCTGAAGCTCCAGACATACGTCCATCAGTAATAATTGCCACTTTAAACCCTTTGTCCTGAAGCACACCAAGCGGTGGCATGAGTCCATGGAGTTCTGGCATACCATTGGCTTTAGGTCCCTGATAGCGTACCACAGCGATAAAGTCTTTTTCCAATTCACCTTGCTTAAATGCAGTCTGCAAAGATTCCTGAGATTCAAAAACGATGGCTTCAGCTTCAATAATAAACTGTTCGGGTTTCAATGCAGAAGTTTTGATCACACTACGTCCCAGATTACCTTTGAGTAGCTTGAGTCCACCTTCCTTACTAAAAGGATCTTTGATACTTGAAACCACACTTTGATCTCTTGATGTTTTGTGCCCTTCTTTAAAGCTCAAATTTCCACCACTTAGACTCGGTTCTATGATGTATGCATCTAAACCTTTTCCCACTATTGTTTCCACATCATTATGAACAAGTCCGGCATCAAGAAGTTGAGAGATAACTACACTCATACCCCCTGCTTCTCTAAAATGATTCACATCAGCTTGGCCATTAGGATACATCTTACATAACAAAGGTGTGACTTTGGAGATGGCATCAAAATCATCCCAGTTCAGTATGATCCCCGCAGCTCGTGCCATTGCAATAATATGAATCGTATGATTCGTTGAGCCTCCCGTTGCCATCAATCCGACTATGGCATTCACAAAGCTTTTTTCACTAATGATCTTTGCTATCGGTTTATAGGTTCCAGATAAGTCCGTCATACTCAAAATTGTTTTTGCCGCATGTGCAGTCAAAGCTTCTCTAAGAGGCGTATTTGTGTTCACAAAAGAACTGTTTGGGAGTTGTAGTCCCATCATTTCAAGTAGCATCTGGTTGGAATTCGCTGTACCGTAAAATGTACAAGTACCACTGCTATGATACGATGCAGACTCTACTTTTAACAAAGAGTCTTCACTCACTTTACCTTGGGCAAAGTCTTGACGTACCTTTGCTTTTTGGGCATTACTTATACCAGATGGCATAGGACCTGCAGGTACAAATAGTCCGGGAAGATGACCAAACGCCAAAGCACCGATCACTAGTCCGGGAACGATCTTGTCACATACTCCAAGATAAAGTGCCCCGTCATATACATTATGAGAAAGTCCAATGGCTGCTCCCATTGCGATATTGTCTCTACTGAAAAGACTTAATTCCATACCTGGTTGAGACTGCGTTACTCCATCACACATGGCAGGTACGCCACCTGCCACTTGTGCAGTAGCACCTATATCCATCAACGTACGTTTGATGAGTGTAGGATAAAGTTTATAGGGCTCGTGTGCAGAGAGCATATCATTGTAAGCTGTTACAATAGCAATATTTGGACTTTGCATCCCGGCAAGAGATGTTTTTTCATTCTCCTCCATAGGTGCCATCGCATGGGCAAGATTACTGCATCCCAGTTTGTTTCGGTTAACCCCATGCCCTCTTGCTTTAGCGATGCGTTCAAGGTATAGAGCCCTGCTTTTGGCTGAACGTTGTATGATCTCTGCTGTCACTTTTTGAATAATTTCATTCATGCGTAATATACCTCTATATCTTTAGTATCCTGATTTAAAACTGAACGAATTGGCATTTTGTACATATCATCTCCCGTAATCACATCTCCATACACTGCTAATTTTTCTTCACCTTCAAAATGCAGGTAAATATACTTAGCACTCAAAATCGCTGAACGTGTTAAGCTCATACGCATATAAGGAGCAGTTGCAGGTTCAATAGCGATACATAGATCTTCATTCTCAAGACCAAAGGCCTTTTCCAATTTTACATTGTCAGGGAAAAGAGACGCCGTATGGGCATCATTTCCCATACCTAACACGATTACATCAAATGGAAAAAGTGCTTCTTTCATCTTTTGTGTACACCACTTTTCTGCCATTTCAACATCTAACTCTTCATTGTACATACCTATAAAGGTAGCTTTGCTTGCTTCACCTTGAATTAAATATGTTTTAACAAGATTTTCATTGCTGTTTTCATCTGAAGAAGGTATCCATCGTTCATCACAAAGACCAATACTGACCTTTTCCCATGCAAGAGAGGCCTCACTAAGTTTTTTAAAGAGTGGTTTAGGTGTACTTCCTCCTGAAACGATCAAAGAGGCTTTACCCTTTTTATCAATCGCATCTTGCAGTTGATTAATAATACTTTTACTAAGTAGTTCTAACAATGCATCCTGTGACGAAAAAGTATGTAGCGTTCTACTCATCGTGCCAACTCCTTCCATCTCTTGCGATAAGCTGTACAGCCGCACTTGGACCATCGGTTCCAGCACTGTAACTTTTCATAGGAACAGTATCTTCTGCCCAACCATCTAAAATCACATCAGCCCACTTCCATGCAGCTTCCACCTCATCAAGACGCATGAAAAGTGTCGGATTGGCACGGATTACGTCTAAAAGCAATCGTTCATAGGCATCTGGCTTATGTTCGGTATTCAATGGAGTATTAAGCTCAAGCTCCACCTTCTGTAATCTCATCTGCTCACTTAACCCGGGGATCTTATTCATAAGCTGTAGGTGGATACTCTCTTTTGGCTGTAGTGAAATAACGAGTTTATTCTCAGAGATACATTTACCCTGATTCGCAAAAATAGAATGAGGAATCGTTTTAAAATGGATCACGATCTCTGAGTTTCTCTGTCTCATACGCTTTCCGCTTCTAAGATAAAACGGTACACCATTCCAGCGCCAGTTATCTATATCAACGCGAAGGGCAGCAAAAGTTTCTGTTGTACTCCCTGCCACCCCCTCTCCCTCAAGATAACCTGGAACCGGTTCACCGTTACTAGACCCATGCGCATATTGTGCGCGTACAGTCTTTTGTTCAATATCGGCAGGTGTCATCATACGAAGGGAACGCAATACTTTTACTTTTTCATCACGTACACTGTCTGCATCAAGTGAACAAGGTGGTTCCATAGCCACAAGGCAAAGCAATTGCATCAAGTGATTTTGAATCATATCACGCATTGCCCCGTAATCATCATAATATCCCCATCGGCCTTCAACACCTACACTTTCTGCCACGGTGATCTGTACATGGTCAATATTGCTTGCATCCCAAAGCGGCATGAAAAATCTATTTGAAAAACGAAGTGCCATAATATTCTGTACGGTGTCTTTACCCAGATAATGATCAATACGATAAATCTGTGATTCTTTAAAATACTTTAGCACTTCCACATTGATCACACGAGAAGACTGAAGATCACGCCCAATAGGTTTTTCAAGTACCACTCTACTTTCTGGGCTAATTAATTCCCAATGACTTAAAGACTTACAAATAGGACCAAAAAAATCAGGTGCAGTAGAAAGATAATTTACTCTGTCCCTATGTGGATATATATTGAGAAGTTCTTTAAGTCCACTATAACTCTCATCATCTCCAAAATCTATGATCACTACTTGAAGTTGTTCTTTAAAACGAGCAAACTTTTCTTCAACAAAAGCATTATCCGGTAAAAATTCCAGAAGTTTTGATCTCACAAGTCTACAATGTTCTTCAAGACTCATTGCATCTCTTGTAGCTGTAATGATACGACTTTTCTCATCCAAATAACCATCATTACTAAGATGGTAAAGTGCTGGCATCAATTTTCTAAAAGCTAGATCGCCATGCCCACCAAAAATAGTAATATCGCATACACTTTTCATTTCATTCATCATCTTTTTCCTATTGTGTTCCCGCTAAATACATTTATAACGCTCATATTTAATGAGTATAACGCAATAAGAACACTAAATAATCAATTTTATGGTTATATTTTAGTCAATAACAAACAGAATGAATATTTTTACAGTCTATTATGTGCATAATATGCTGCCCCCAGCAATGCAGTCTCAGGATCTAGAGAAATTTTTACCTGCATCCCGCGCAACATCTCTTCAAAACGTCCTTTACTTGCAAATCCATTCATGAAATGATTATTTACAAGGACCGGTAAGATCTTAGGGGCAATACCTCCACCGATATAGACTCCTCCAAGTGACATACTTTTTAATGCAAGGTTTCCTGCTTCGGCACCATATATTTCTGCAAACATACGTAGTGCTTCCATACAGAGAGGATCACGCTCATTTAAAGCACAGTTACTAACCATAGCACTACGATCCATTCCCTCTGGAATATGCATCATGGAAACAGGTTCTGGAGCAAAACCACTTTCATATAAAAACTCATACAGTGTATAAATTCCGGGACCGGATAGTATTCTTTCATAACTAACATGTCCAGGATAGCGATTTCGCATCCATTTCAATAGTTCATCCTGTTGTGCTGTTACAGGTGCAAAATCGCTGTGTCCTCCTTCTGAGCCTATAGGGTGGTAATGCATACCATCATAATACAGCATTGCCTCTCCCAGCCCTGTTCCCGCAGCTATGACAGCACGATTACCATTGAACTCCCGTCCAGTAGGATTCAGATCAACAAATTCATCTTCCGGCAGGTACAACATACCATATGCTGTAGCTTCAAGATCATTCATCAAACGTACTTTATCCACAGCTAGATCTTTTTTCAGATCCTCAGAACTGATATCCCAAGGCAGGTTGGTAGTACGACAACGACCATCTATGATGGGACCGGCTATGCCAAAGCATGCTGATTCTATCTTTGGCATTAAAGTCTCTTCTTTAAAAGCCTTTATCACATCGGAGAGACTAGAGAAATCTTTGCTGGAAAATTGCTTTTGTACCCGAACTTTGAGAATCGTGTCTTCAACCTCAAAAAGTGCGAGGTTGGTTTTTGTCCCACCTATATCACCTGCCAATATCATACTGCTATCCTTGTCATATTATGTTGTAAGTTCACTCTCCGCATCTTGGGGTGCAAGTAAATACATAAATGCTCCAATAAATGCCTGGTCCGTTTGGTTAGGAGACAGACCATAAAATGCCTTCCATGCTTGCCCTCTGTGTTCATCGTAATTGCCACTATGACTATTCTCCCATGCAA
Organism: Sulfurovum sp.; assembly: GCF_049668085.1. Classification (GTDB taxonomy): domain Bacteria; phylum Campylobacterota; class Campylobacteria; order Campylobacterales; family Sulfurovaceae; genus Sulfurovum. The sequence continues at coordinate 10,120 of NZ_JBATIY010000088.1, forward strand.
TACGTACTGCATGACCTATAAGAACATCCAATATAAGATCATCTTTAACATACAGATCTTGATTTTGTCTAAAGAGCCTTACTAAACTCTCTATAGCTTCAATATTCAACTGACGATAATCAGGTACAGTAATACTTTGTAACAGTGCATCGATTTTCAATGCAAAACTGCGTTCTCCTGCAGTTGCATCTAGTGTAAATTCTGTACCTATACGATTCTCTATATTATATTTGTCGCCTATCACCAAAGCACTGCATTGTCGCAACAAATACCAGATATCCTTGTAAAAAGTTTCAGAGAAAGGCCCTACCATTCCTCTCTCTTCTCTCCACTGTTCCCAATCCTCTACTCCGGACAATTCGGTAAGAAGCGGGACTGTTTTAATCGTATTGGCAGACGATGTTCCAGTAGCATGTAGATTTTCCAGATGATGCAGGTTCTTGACTTCCTGAGCGAAAGACTTCAAGATATCCCGAAGACGGTCATAAATAAGATGTGGAGACAAACAAAGCAAGTGCTCATAAGCATCCCCCATAGCCAAATGGCTTTCCCGGCTTATCTGACCGACCAACAATTGGATAAAATACCATGTACGAAGCGTTAACATATTTTTAAAAAGTTCAGGTTCACTTCGTATCAGATACCCCAAATGTAAAATAATTTCCTGTGTTAAGCTACTTTCAGCGGTGTTGTTACCACAAAATTCATTTATGGTTTCCACAATAGCAATACTTTCGTGAGGTTTTGAAAAGGTTGCTTGTTCACTATATGCACGACCAACTGCAAGGCGCTTTTGACGAATCACGATATCGAGCAGCACATCTTCCAAACGGTCATCATATTTTCCAGTCAACTCTGCCAGACGGCGAATTATAGACCATTCATGACATACAGTAGCAGACGCATACAGTTTTTCAACTATCTGTTCCAATGTTAAAATGCCCTCTTGCATCAGGATTTCAAATTCTGATCCATTGCGCTGCCATAACAAACCGAGTACATGGGCTTGCAACAAATGCGTTTCATTTCCTAGCAGCATATCGATCAATGTATCATCATTCTTCACTTCAAGCTCATGTACTTCTTCTACAGTCAATGGATAATTAGGTTTATTTTCCTGAGAACAAATATCTGAGTCCTCGTTATTCATCTCAATTTCGTGATGTTCTAAGTCAAAGTCGTGCAAATCATCAATTCGCTCTACATCTGCTCTACAAGACAATGCTTCAAATGTACCGTTCTGAATCTTTACAGAATCAGATTCACCATTTTGTATCTCACGCAATAACTCGATCACTGTATCCTTATCTTGATCACAGAGCATGGTTTCTCGAACAAGAAGGGGGATTATAGGCTGGTCCTTTTTATTCCACTTCCTTGAAAGAAACTTTAAAGAGGCACGAAAGTGTTCAGTCAGTAATGGGTTGTCATAAGAGAAATAGAATCCTTTTGGATTGAAATAATAGGGAAGGAAGATGATCTTTTCTCCAGCAAGTAAATACAAACGCGATGTAGTTATCGTACGTGCTACCAAATAAGGACGACCTGTTAATGACAATTTCCTATTCTTACCCAGTAGTGTATGCACTTCAGAAAGCAAAGAGGCATGCATGATCTTTACAGGTTTCACTTCTTCTGCTGTCTCACTGATGAATCCAAGTTCAAGCAGTTGTTCCTTCACAGCTTCATTCTCCGCCAAAACTGGCACCAGAGGACGTACATCGTATCTGCTGCCTACAGATCCACGCCGATCCAAAGGATCAATATCAGCAGGTGATAATACACCATCAAACATCATATCTGAAAGCATATAAAGGCTTTGTGCCCAGACCAATGGTATATTTTCGTTAGGTATACGTATCTGACTTCCGGGATCTTGTTTCTCTGCAGGGATAGATTCTTCAGGAACTATATAGAGTTCAGGTAACAGCTTCTCTCCATTCTGTTCCACAAAAAGGGTCTGCAGTTTCTTTTTCCAGTATGCAACATCTTCACTGTCCTCACGCATCAATGCATCAAGTAGCAAATAGGTAAAGAAAAGTGGCCATTCAGATTCAATATGCTCAAATTCACGTAACTCTGAAGGTTCATAGTGCAAGCGACTGGCATCCTCTATACTGCTCTGATGTCCATCAAGCAAAAAACGTTTACAGCCATAATTTCCGGCAAGTTTTTTAATGATCTTATCACGTGTACGTTTTAGCAGGTCTTCATCTTCCACAGCATATGCCGGATAACCTATGATACTCAAAAGTGCCGCATCTGTCTCTTTTGAATTGGACTCCCTAGGCAAAAGTCCCAGTAGTGTAGCACGAGAACGTGCCACATCACTAGGAACCACGTGGATCACAGATTCATGACTTAAAATATCACCAAAGAGATTGAAGCCATCCATTGCTTCAAGTGCTGCTTTGGCCATACCGACTGAACTTCCATTGATCTCTGTAGTACCATGATTGATCTTGTTCCCACGTTCCCAAATACCAAAATCCGGTGTACAATAGGTACGACTGATATAGTGTACAAGATTCTGAACAAAATTGACTTCATCCATAGTATATATAATACGTAATCCCGAAGCGGTCATTTGTGCGATCATCAATAAATATAGTGAGGTTGCATCCAATTGCAGATGTCCCCATTCATCATCACCCACAACTGCCAAACCTGTGCTTGTTCCATACTTTGCATGTAGTGCATCAATAGGATTGAGTGTATTCTTAAATGCTTCAACACGGTCTGATTGGCGCATCATCGCTAAAAGTAAACCTCTCATGAGTTTAACCACACTCTGACTCAAAAGGAAGCTGCGATGATGATCTGGATCATATTTACGATAAGAAAGTGCCAGTCCCCAGACACTGAGAATACTGTACACGTTATCTCTTACCCAGGCATCTGTATAGTCTCCATGTGCATTCACTGCTGTACTTGCAGGCAGCAATCCAGTAACGGGGTCCTGTCGCGAGAGAATAATCTTTTCAACAACTGAAAAATGTCTATCAAGCGTATCATGGAGTCTGTCTTGATTCATATATTTAACCTTTTATTATCGGACTGATTACTAGTACTGCCTATATATCTTTTACTGCATTATTGCTCTGATCCATTATAATCTAATTCGAGATAAAAGGAATGACACTATTGTTTCAATTTTAAGCAGTAGCATATGAAGAATCATATTACAGAGATGATAAACTGTCACATATCCAAATATAAAAAGGTAAATAATGTCTCTTCATCCCTATGCCGGAAAATTAGCACCCAGATCAGTGCTTGCCAATATTCCTGAACTTATCAGTGACTACTATACAAAGATACCTGACACACAAAACAGTGCCCAGCGTATCAGTTTCGGAACTTCCGGACACCGTGGTTCTTCACTGAGTAGAAGTTTCAATGAGATGCATATATTAGCTGTCACACAGGCTGTGTGTGATTACAGAAAAGAAGCCGGTATTACTGGTGCATTATTCATGGGTATGGATACACATGCCCTCTCATACCCCGCACAATTGTCTGCTTTAGAAGTACTCGCAGCCAATGAAGTCACTGTATACATAGCCAAAGATCTTGGCTATACACCCACACCGGTCATATCTCATGCCATCTTGACACATAATGTAGATAGCAGTGTACTTTGTGACGGCATTGTTATTACACCGTCACATAACCCACCCACTGACGGAGGGTTCAAATACAATCCACCGCATGGTGGACCAGCCGATACCGATGTGACTGACTGGATAGAAGCCCGTGCAAATACCCTTATGGAAAATGAACTCACTGATGTAAAAAAACTTGCTCTGGATGATGCGCTGAATTCTGATCATATTGTTGAGTACGATTATGTATCCCCGTATGTCAACGATCTGGAGAATGTGATCGACATGGAGACTATTGCAAAGTCCGGTATCCTTATCGGTGCTGATGCTATGGGTGGTTCAGGCATGGCATACTACTCTGCCATCAAAGAGCATTATGGACTCAATATGGAGATCTTCAATGATACCCTTGATTCGACCTTCTCTTTTATGCACTGTGACAAAGACGGTAAGATCCGCATGGACTGCTCGTCTCCTTATGCCATGGCAGGACTTGTCGCAATGAAAGAAAAGTATGACATTGCCTTTGGAAATGACACAGACTTTGACCGTCATGGTATTGTGACAAAAAGTGTAGGTTTGATGAACCCAAACCATTACCTCAGTGTAGCCATCAACTATCTGGCACAAAACCGACCACAATGGAAGAGTGATCTGGGGATAGGAAAAACCCTAGTAAGCAGTTCAATGATAGACCGTGTTGCAGATTCTCTCGGCAAAAAAGTGATTGAAGTCCCTGTTGGTTTTAAGTGGTTTGTCGATGGTCTGATGGAAGGCAAGATCTTTTTTGGTGGAGAAGAGAGTGCGGGGGCCAGTTTTCTTCGTAAGGATGGTACCGTCTGGAGTACCGATAAAGACGGCATGATACTGACACTTCTTTCTGCTGAAATTCTAGCAAAGACTGGGCGTGATCCAGGTGAACATTATCAGGAACTTACAGAGAAATTTGGTGCACCTATCTATGCCCGTATCGATGCACCTGCAGATGCCCAGCAGCGTGCTATACTCAAAAAATTGTCACCTGAAGATGTGAAAGAAGAAGTTCTTGCAGGTGAGCCTATCGAAGCTATTTTGACCAATGCTCCTGGGAACGCTGCTGCTATTGGTGGGCTTAAGGTCGTGTCAAAGAACGGATGGTTTGCACTTAG
>NZ_JBATIY010000089.1:0-2432 GCF_049668085.1 Sulfurovum sp.
CAACAGACTTCATTCTTTATGAGAGGCGCTGATTCAGGTAAGGTACTCGTACTCTTGGACGGTATGCGTCTCAATGACCCAAGTACTACCAATGGCACTACACTGCTTGACAGTCTCACAACAAGCAACATCGCACAAATAGAGATCATCAAAGGCGGGACAAGCAGTATCTGGGGATCTAATGCATCAGCCGGTGTCATTAACATCATTACCAAAGAAGCCCAAGAAGGTCTACACGGCTCTTTTGCACTTGGCTATGGTTCATTCAACACCAAAGAGACAGAGGCACAACTCTCTTACGCAGATGAAAAACTCTCTGCTCAGGTTCTGGCTTCTTATCTTGATACTGATGGCTTTTCCGCCTTGGCACCAAGAGAGGCTGAAAAAGATGGATATACGAACAAAGACCTCAATCTCAAATTTGGCTATGCCTTCAATGAAAACAATAGAGTAAACCTAAATTATAACCGTATTAAGACAGAGACCGAATATGATGACAGCTGGTCAGTTTTACAAGCAGATGATGACTACTCTCACAGTACATCAGATCAGGAAAACTATGCATTGGATTATCATTATGACCTGGATAACTATAGTGCTACGCTGCATGCCAGCAGAGGTGAGTATGACAGAGATTATTATACTACAGGCATGTACGGTGATGGACATAATGTCTACAAGGCCACGCTCAAAGAGTATGCACTTATCAATGCATATGCTTACACTGATGGCAAAGCAGTCCTGGGACTGGAATACAAAGAGATAGACGGATTTAACCAATACAATACTTTTCCGGAAAGTCAATCTGATTACAGCAATAAAGCTGTCTATATTTCTAATCTCTATGATATCAATGAAAACACAATGTTGGAAACCAATCTCAGATACGATAATTATGATGAATTTGAAAACAAAACGACCTATAAGGTCGGAGTCAAACATCAGCATCATTTCCTAGAAGGATTGACGACCTCTGCCAACTATTATACCTCCTATGATGCACCCAGTGCCTATCAATTAGCCAATGTAGTATTCGGTACTCTTTTAAACCCCAGTTACACAAAAGGGTATGATATCTCAGCTGCCTATAAAGAGTTTCTCTCTTTGACCTATTTTAACAATAAAGTAGAAGATGCTATCGACTGGGAACCCATCAACTATGGATATACAAATGTAGATGGTACATCCAAGTTTTCAGGACTTGAAGTAGAAAGCAGCTATGCATTAGATACTTATGATCTCATACTCTCAGCAAACTATACGTATCTATTTGAGTACACCAAAGAAGATGGAACAGTCCTCCCAAGACGTGCAAAAGATACCCTCAATACCTCACTAACCTACCACACTCAAAATGAGATGTACTTTGGGTTAGATGCACAGTATATAGGTGACAGAGAAGAGTTTGGACAAAGCACAGGAAACTACACCCTCTGGAACCTCAATTTTAGCACTGAGATCATAGATGATATTGACTTGAACATCAATGCGAAGAATATCTTTGACAAAGAGTATCAATCCGTCTATGGTTACGCAACAGAAGGCAGATCACTCTATGCAAAAATAAAGTATAGCTTTTAATCGTGCTCCGCACGCCTCTGACATCACGAACACCCTTTATAGAGAAGCGATTTGAGAGTGATGTCGATTTTTTTGCTTCGTTTTTTTCTAAAAAAGTGAAGAGAGAAATATCACCGCAGTTCAAGGGATAAGGAAGCCTGCTAAAATCAAACAAGTTCTTGAAACTAATATAATGAAAATAATAGGATATAATCACTCATGTTAAAAATTATTCCAACCTGGTTCATCAGATACAAGTTTTTCAACTCCCTCTTTTTGGGATTGAGTGTAGGTGCGATCTTTACACTCTATGCACCCCTTGAACCTTCTATCTATTCACTCGGTGGAGTTATGCTCGCTATCGGTATGCTGCTTGTAGCACGTCTCTATCATCACATACTCAATGCAAAGTGGTTCTTTAGGATCTCTCTCTTTGTAGAACTGGTCTTACTACTAACAATGCTCTATTTTCTGTATGCATCATATACCTATCAGACAGCCCTACTGCTTTATGTCGGTTATCAGGTGACGTTTCTCTTTGGCAGCTACCTCATAAGAGCAGAAACCCTGCTCTTACAAACAGACACACTTCTCACAAAAGTGGACACTGCAAAACAACTGGGGTATCTCTTTGGTATGGGTGTCTCTTATATCCTCTATAAACTCTTTGCCCACTATGGAATAGAAGATCCACAAGTGCAAGTTTATAATCTGCATTTTATACTTATATCTATTGAAGCAGTTGTGATTGCATTGATCTGGAAGAGCTTTTCAAAAGCCTAGATTTCACCCAATTACCAATCACTAATTATGAACATTTTCTCTTTTGACGTTTGATCATAGCTCCAAGAGCCATATAAAGAAGCACCACA
>NZ_JBATIY010000090.1:0-7046 GCF_049668085.1 Sulfurovum sp.
AGATGATACTTTCATAAAGATAGAAGAGGGCTTTAAAGCTAAAGAACCATTACCCTCTTGTCCATTTTGTGGGGCTATGGCAAGACCAAATATATTGATGTTTGGTGATTACAGCTGGGAGGATGCACGTACTGATGACCAAAGAGTAAGATTAGGACTATGGATAAATAAATTGGAAAAAGAAGGTGCAAAACTTGCCATTGTTGAGATGGGAGCTGGCACAGCTGTGCCAACTGTAAGGAACACGTCAGAGCAGATAGCCTTGAGGTTTAATATACCTCTGATACGTATCAACCCAAGAGAAAGCTTCGGTGCTCAGATAGAACTACCAATGGGAGCAGTTGAAGCGCTCAATAGGATCATCTAATATATGCGTTGCTACTCTTGTTCAAAATTAAATTTTAATATCATCTGTAAAACATGTATAGAACATCTGTTTGTTCCTACTGTAAGTACACGAAAAATAGGGACATTGGATGTCATTAGTTTCTTCAAATACTCCACTCTTGAAGCACTGCTTCACAGCAAGCATAAACCTGAAGGTTATCGTATCTACAAAGCGTTAGCCAATATGACGATGAAGCCGTTCATAGAAGAATTTGTAGAGTCTGATGAGAGAGATGTTTACATCGTTGGTATAGATGAGTATGTTAAAAGCGGTTATGCTCATGTGGCACTTCTGACACGTGCCATGAAGACTAAGACATCCATACCACAACACAGTGCACTAATGGCTCAAAACAGAGTGATCTATTCGGGTAAAAGTTTACAGTTCCGTTTGGAGGACCCCAGAAAGTTTGTCTATAAGGGAAAGTCTAACATAGACGTTATACTTGTAGATGACATTATTACTACAGGTATTACATTGCAAGAGGCACAAAAAGTACTCATATCTCATGGTGTGAATGTCCTTTTCGCATTGACATTGGCTGATGTGGAAGAATCATAATATATCTTACATATGAATACATTTTGTAAACTTCTTATATACTATAGATATCACTTTAAAGGATCGGTATTAGTAAATGGGACATTCTGAAAATTTTATCTCTAGAATCATGTCAATAGAAGCACAACTTGAAACCTATGAAGAGTCTGGTGCACTTAATGCACAAAAAAAAGTACTTCAGAAGTTGCTTGTTGAAGTAGAGAATATGAAAAATGAATATTTAAAAGGGGAGGATGAAACATTTCCGGATAAGATAAAACGATTTCTTGGATTTAAAATAAAAGAGCCAGATAATGAATTAATGCCTATGATAGAGGAATTAATTCATAGAATCGTAGAGGAAAATAGAAAAGCCGGTAATTTATTTAGATCTTCTTGACTCTTTTTTAATGTGCTTGTAGTTAATCAACAAAGAGTCAATTTTTAAAGATATAGGTAAATGTGTTGGTATTGTTTTTTGAGTGTGCACAGTAGTCTATATTATTTTTCTCACAAATCATTTTTACCATATTTAATCCCAACCCCAAGCTTCTCTTCGCGCCCTGGTTTTCAGTATAATTCTTCTCAAAAAGCTTAGTGACATTATGGATATCATTCCCTTTTGAGATAAATTGTAAGATCACTCCTGGATTGCTTTTTCTTTCTAATACGATCTCTATCTCACTTTTGTCATTACTATGCTTAATGGCATTGGATATATTGTTGTCGATAAGTCTCTCTAATTCTGTATCATTCATAGATATTTTTAAGCCATTATCGACATTTGTAGATATAACTTTTTTATTCGCCTGAGCAATCACTTCAAAGAAATCAATTCTCTCATTAAGAAAATCACTTAGGTCGATCTCAACTGGTTTGTACTCTATCGTATCATTCGAGATGATATAGGAAAGGTCCTCATAAGAGTTGGAGAGCATGTTTATGGCTGAATTAATCTGTGTAATGTAGGAAGAAACGTCTTTATCAGTTTTCATTTCTATGAGTGATGAGTTGGTCATGATAACGGATAATGGTGTGCGTATCTGATGTACCATATCGGCGATGAAGATTTTGTTTTCATCTAAAAGAAGTTGATTGTGTTCTATTTGATCCTGGAGTTTTAAATGTAAGGATTCAAGCTCTTTTTTTGCGATATATTCTTCTGTTTTATCTTCAATGATACCGACTCCCCCAATTATAGTATTCTCAACACTTTTAAAAGGAAAACTAGTCGTCTTTACCCAAAAATCACTATCGTTTAAAGATCTATAAGGTCCCAAATAGGATTGAGATCCTTGCACAAGTGTATTTTTAAATATATTCAATACCTCTAAACTATTAAGAGATTCAAGATTCATTCCTGGTATCGTGTTGTTTGGATATTTCAGCATTTTGTGTAAATGTTTATTGGCATCTAAAACATTTAAATTTGTATCATAAGAAAACATTCCAAGTGGGGCTTCAGAAAATAAGTTTTGCAGTAGATTTTTTTGCTTTTTTAATTCGGTTACTTTTTTCTGTTCAATATAGTTATTGAATATCATGGCTATTTGGGATAAGAAAAATAAGATCATGAGTATAGCAAGTATATTAGATACCGATGTATTTATAATGAATAAAGAAGCTATCAAAGGTAACATAATAAGACTGATATAGACTATAGCAATGCGAAAATCTGAAGCCAATGAAGTTGTAGCACCTGCAGACAGACCCAATAAGGATGCAAGTACAAAAAGTTGATGATATTCATTGAGGTAATGTATATATGCAAAACCAAGGGTAGAAACCAAAATTCCGGTTATAAAAGCAAATATCATGAATTTCTTATGCCATATTTCAAGCGTATGCATTTGAGGTTTTTTTCTATAAAGATATGCATTATAGAGTCTAAACAATAAAAATGAAACCAGTGTACCACACCAAATAAGGATACTGTATGTGAGTTCAGAATGTAAGAACGACGTGATGAGTAGGGTAAAGATTATGGCGGTTAGAAGACTTTTCTCTGAAAGCGTATAGAGTGTACTTACTACAGATGTGTCAATGGGTTGTAATTGTTTTAGTTTGGATAATAGCTGATTATAGTGCATACATATATTATATGTTTTTAATGTCATATTTATGTCACATTTTATCTATAGATGTTTTGAATCAGGTTAGCATTATTCATTTATAAATCATCATGCATGTAACTTGCTATAATGACAGTATGAATACATCAATATACAATATTTCACTTTTAAATCTTTTTTGGGTTATGATCCCCGTTGCTGTAGTCATCGTGATCTATATGCGTTGGACGCAAGACAAAACTACGCTTTTATATGCACTCTTTAGAATGCTAATACAATTAATGTTGATAGGGTATGTTCTTACCTATATATTTGATGCCGAATCTCCATATCTAGTGGTCTCAATACTTTGTGTGATGCTCATAGCTGCAGCGATCATTTCTATGCGTCCGCTTCAAAAACACTATAAATCACTCTACCTTTACGCTTTTATTTCTATTTTCATTGGTGGGGTTTTTACACTGATGATGGTTGTTTTTGGTGTACTTGATCTAGATCCCTGGTATGAACCCAGGTTTCTCATACCTATAGCAGGAATGATCTTTGCAAATTCTATGAACGCGGTGAGTATCTCTGCTGAGAGGTTTGAAAGTGAGATAGGTAGAGAAAATTCTTACATAGATGCCAGAGCCACCTCTTATAAAGCTGCACTTATTCCTATTATCAATGCACTTTTTGCCGTAGGTCTTGTCTCTTTACCAGGAATGATGACAGGGCAGATACTATCTGGTGTTGATCCCTTGATTGCAGTACGGTATCAGATAATGGTGATGCTAATGATACTTGGTTCTGCAGGTATCTCAGTAGCAATTTATTTGATGTTTTTGAAAAAGAATTTTCATTAAAATACATGTTGACCGCGTAAAAAGTTAAAAGCATCATTTTTTTAATTACACGAGACTATTTATATGCAACATCTTTCATTGCCTGTTTTATCCTATAGTTGATAAACCAATGTGCAAATATACTAGAACCGTAATGGAGTATGGCAAAATTAACAATATCATTCATGTATATGTAAGTCTTACCATTTATCTCTTTTCAAGTGTTGATTTATCAATAAATATTAATCAATATTAATATTGCAATATTGCCTAATAAGCTTTTCAATCATCTTTACATCTAAAGGTTTGGTTGCATAGTCATCCATTCCTTCAGACATATATTTCTCTTTGTCTCCGGGGAGTGCATTGGCAGTCAATGCAATAATCGGTATATGTTCTTCTCCATTCTCTTTTTCGTATTCTAAAATACTATGTGTAGACTCAACACCACCCATAACAGGCATTTGAATATCCATAAAGATCAGATCATACCTATTATTTATCCGTTCTTCATACGCTTCTTGCCCATTGGATGTCAATGTTACATTCAAACCGAAATTTTCCAAAACAATTTTAATAAGCTTTTGATTGATAGGGTTGTCTTCTGCAACCAATACATGAATATCCTCTAGGTTTTGACTCTTTTCTACAACTTCAACTTCTTTTTCCTCTACAGCCATAGATGGTATAGTGTCTACTTTCATTGTAATTACAAAGAAGAAAGTGGCCCCTTCTCCCTCTTCACTCTCTACCTCTAATTCTGTACCCATAGCATTCATGATCTTGTTTGAGATCGTTAAACCAAGACCGGTTCCTCCCGATTTTCTCGCTGTACTGGCTGTAGCTTGGGAGTATGCTTCAAAGATCTTTTCTTGTTGTTCTTGCGTTAAACCTATACCCGAATCACTTACAGATACTTTAAAGGTCACTTCATCATTTTCCTGATCGATATACTCAGCTGTCACATCGATCTTTCCACCTTCATCGGTAAACTTCAGTGCATTACTCACCAGATTAATAATAACCTGTGATAACCTCGTAGGGTCTCCAGTGACTTGCCTTGTTATCAATGGATCTGTAAAAACCTTAAGAGCTATCTTTTTCTCTGCAATCTTTGGTTTGAATATGCCAACAGATGCTTCTATTTTTGTAAACAGATCAAAAGGAATACTCTCAAGCTCCATCTTTCCTGCATTCAGCTTCGAGATATCTAGTACATCATTTACGATGACCCTTAGATTGTTGGAGCTTTCTCTGATCAATGAGACAAACTCTTTTTGTTCTTGGGACAATGATGTATCATCAAGAACTTCTGTCAGCCCGATAATGCCGTTCAGGGGAGTACGTATCTCATGTGACATACTCGCAAGAAACAGTTCAGTAGATTTGATCTCATGTTCCAGTATTTCTGCTTTTTCGGAAATAGCCTTAAATTTCTTTTCAAGCAGCCGATACTTCACATCATTATCTACTTCATCATCTATATCTACTTCTGAACTTCTAGTATTGATATTTAAAAGAAAAAGAGAAAGAACCAAAACAATAAAGCCTGTCCCTATAGAGTTTACAAATGTAAAATGGTAATGGTGAAAGCTTAGGAGACCGATAACAAGTGACAAAAGCATACTGAAAATGACTTTATTCTTAAAATTTTGAGGCACGGATTATCCTTCTTAATACAATATATTAAAGTTATTTTACCTAAAAAAGGTGGAAAATGTCTTCGATCAAGTCGATCTTTTAAAATGCATATGCGGTCTACATACATCGCTAAAAATCTTTTGAATTTTAAAGTACAGCTTTTTGAGGAATCAATTCTTCCTCATGACAGTTCGTATATTAATTTTTAGTGCTAACCATATAAAATATATAACTTTCTAAGGTTTACGTTACTGTTTTAGAATTTCTACATCACGCTGTATAGATAAACCTTAATGTGTTTCAATTTTGCATGATGTGTTAGTAGGGAAGCTGATTACACTTCCATAGTAGTTTCCAACATTAACTTCATAATACTTAGAAGCCCTTCATGACCAGTCACATCTTCACAGCTATTAATCGCAGTTATTAACTGTTCATCCGTGATGGGGTTACTTTTTTCAATGTTGGACTGAAATATGCTTAGTTTGGTTTCACATTCCATATCGTTTGCAAAAAGTGGTGATGCTAGTAAAAGTGCTAGGAGTAATGTTTTCATTTTTATGCTGCTTCTGTTTCTGTCAAAGTTTCAGCTAATTCAATAATTCTAGTCAAATCATTTGTCCTGTGTATATTATCTATGCTTTCCCAGTGTTCCTTCTCTGCATACATGATTAAATCTTCTAAGCTTTCTTCTTTCAAGTATTTAAGATAATAATAACGTTCCAGTTTTTCATCTAGTTTTTGATCAATTAATTCATTCTTAGACATTTCTTTTCCTTAACTTGGATATGAGAAATGATACTAAATAAATGTCAGAATAATGTCAAACACCAAAACCATGGACTCATGTAATATCTATCTCGACAGCATACAGAAAGTGCATCGGTTACAAGAAATTGTTAGGCGAGAAATTTATCTGTACAGTATTTTCAACTGGAAAACCATAAATTTCAATCATTAAATCAAATACAGGAAATAAATCATATTTTCTGAATGATATCTACATGGAGTTCTTGATTCCTTCCAGAATAAATTTGACTGCGATGGATGCCAGAATAAGACCCATGATACGTACAGCTATATTGAGCCCTGTACTACCGAGTTTCTGACCGATCCATTTTGAGAGTAACAGAATTGGCCATACTGTTAAGCTCACTGCAATGATGATCCCAACTAGTGTCAGCTTTTCCGCTGCCGTCTCCATCGATGCCGAAAAGACGATGACCATACTGATGGTTCCAGGGCCTGCAAGCAGTGGCATTGCCAACGGAACAACAGAAATATCATCTTTTTCAATCGCTTCATCCTTTTCTTTGGGTGTTGTCTTGATCATCGACCCTTTTGCCTGAAGCATGTTCAAAGCGATCAGGATCAGTAAGATACCGCCGGCAATTTGAAAAGAGTAGATGTCAATGCCGAAAAAACTGAGTATATACTTGCCTGTAAGTGCTGCGATAACAAGGATGATGGCTGTTGCGATGACACTTCGACGTATGATCTTGGTACGCTGTTCATCACTTTGATCGCTCGTAAAAGCTAAAAATAATGGAATCAGTCCAAATGGATCCATGATAGAAAATA
>NZ_JBATIY010000091.1:0-11416 GCF_049668085.1 Sulfurovum sp.
CTTGAAAATAGACATCAGGATTTTGTGATGTACCTCGAAGCACAGGTATATCAGGCGTGAGGCCTCGTTTTCGGTGTGCTTCGACCAGATCAAGATCGATCATCGTTTTGAGCACATCATCTGAGAGTTTTTCAATTCGGCTTACTTCATGAGAAGTGCGAAATCCGTCGAAAAAATGTAAAAATGGAATACGTGCATGTAAAGTTGCGGCTTGTGAAATAAGAGCAAAATCATGTGCTTCCTGTACAGAATTGGAGGACAATAAAGCAAAGCCTGTTTGTCTTACTCCCATTACATCCTGATGATCTCCGAAGATGGAAAGCCCTTGAGCCGCAAGGGAACGGGAGGCAACATGAAATACCGTGGAAGTCAGTTCTCCGGCGATCTTATACATATTGGGTATCATCAGCAGTAGACCCTGAGAAGCGGTAAACGTGGTTGTAAGTGCACCCGCCTGCAATGCACCGTGAATAGCACCACTCGCGCCTCCCTCACTTTGCATCTCATACACTTCAGGAATCGTACCAAGAATATTTTTCTGCTTTTTTGAACTGTAAATGTCACTGAATTCACCCATCGGGGAGGAGGGAGTAATAGGATAAATGGCAATGACTTCGTTGATCTTGTGGGCTATTAGTGCAACGGCTTCATTACCATCGACAGTAATTGTTGAGCGCTCTGTCATAATGATATTCCTTTATTCATTGGTTGAAAAAATCATATAATATATTGTACTTTTAAAGTCATTACAATATAAAGGCATTAAGTACTAAGTTTGGAGATGACCTTCATTGATCATTTTAATATTGTAGCACTTAACTCTAAAATATTTGTAGATATTAAGAAAAGTATTTGAAACGAGTAAAATTCTTTTTTTCTTTAGTATAAATACTTTAATAGAGTTCTGCTTCTAGCTCTTGAAGATTACCCATATTTATTTCACGCAGATCAATATGTTTGTGTGTAATGGTGATATCTGATTTTGTAAAAAAATCGAGTTTTCTAAGCATCTCAATATCAATTTCTGTATGGCTAGTGGACATGATACAAAAATCAACACTGTGTATACGGAAGATCAATGAATCCGGATATGTTTTACGAAGATACTTTGCGAAGGTAATGAGCAGTTCATTCCCAAATTCCCAGCCTTGTTTTTGATTGGAGATAGAGAAGTTATGGAGATAGAGAACATTAAAACATATGTATTTCATGGTGTCAAAATTTTTATTTAAAATAAAGTTCAAGTAGTTTTGATTGTACAGTGAAGTGAGTTGATTACGGTAGAAATAAGAAAAACGCTCCTTTTCTATCTGCGTGGTTGGTAATTGTTCGAAAGCATTAATATCTTTTATCTGAGAAAAGACCTCGATGGCAGCTTCTGCAACCTGTGGATGAAACTGTGTTGAAGTATGCAAGCGAATTTCATCTATGGCTTCAGGGATACTTTTACGTACTTGATAGATACGACTGGTTGTCATGGCATCAAAGGCATCGGCAACGATCATGATTTGTGATAACATGGGGATATCATCACCTTTAACCCCCGAAGGATAACCTTTACCATCATAACGTTCATGGTGATAGAGTATGATCTCTGCCATTTCCATATACATTGGAATAGCAGAAAGTATTTTAAAACTCATGTTTACATGTTCTTCTATCAGCTTTTTCTCTACAGCGTCAAATAGATCGGGTTTCATCAGTATGGAATCAGGTGTTGCAACCTTTCCGATATCATGTAGGATACCAGCATGATAAACAAGATCACACTCTTTTTTTGAGTATCCCATGTGCTCAGCTATTGAACGGGAATATTGGGCTACTCGTTGTGAATGACCCGCAGTGTATGCATCACGGTCTTCGATGATATTGATAAATGACTGTAAGATGTGTTCAAAGTTTTGATACTTTTCTACTTCTAGTTCCATTTTTTCATTGGTACGTTTTTCAACTGTTTGTTCGAGTTCTTTCTCATGCTCTTCAAGTTGATTTTTTGAGAGTTGCAAGGCACGATTTAACCTGGATATACGTATAAAATAATAGAGACTTACAAAAGCCATAATAATGAGTAAGATCAGAGCTTCTTTATGATCCTCCCATGCATGTTGAATATTAAGATAGTTATCAACCTGTACCTTCGAATGTAGAAAAGTCATAGTGAACATTAAAAAGAAGAATAATTTATGATATCTGTTAAACATGCAAGTCCATTCATGACATTATTTTTGATTATATCATGAATATTATTTATCTTATAATATACATGTTAAGATGTATTTAAAATTGGATAGGAATCAAGGATCAATAGGTGACTTTGAAACGTAGATAATAACTGTTTCCTATATTGCCAAACTCACTCTCTCGTTTTCCATTATAAACCTGTGCACCTAGGGCTAAAGATGAGTCATCGCTGATGCTATACTCTATAACAGGCGAGATAAAACTACTTTGGTCTTCTAGATCATATATCATACTTATGGCACCATTGATGAGCAGATTAAAATCATAATATGCTGATACACCCAGATAGTCAGAAGAAAGGTGACGGTTGTTCGAGAGTGTACTGTTTTGAGTGAGAAGAATTTCATTAGCACTGTATGTCTCTGAAGAGTGTAACCACTCAGCTGTGACAGTAAGGCCATTAACAAAGCCATAATCAGCACCTAATATGGTCTGATAAAAGTCTTTATCTAAAAGTTTATCCTTGTAGTAGCCACCTTCACTTCGCCATTCAATTCCTGTATCAAATACATAGCCTTCAATCTCATACGCTATCATCTGGGCATCATTACTTGAAAAGAGATCGACTGCAATATCTGCTACCCCAACATTGGTTTTCACTCTTCCTGCATATTTATAGCTGTCATCATGACGTTTGGCAACGACACCCATGATCTGGCTAAATGTACCCAGGGCATAGGTATAGGAGAGTGCATAGTTTCCATAGATCTGGTCAGGTTCAAGAGCCAGAGGGTTTCTAGGGTTAAAAAGGTCTGTAGGTGTCCATATGCGGCCTACACCCATAGTGACCTTTTGCAGTCCAAAGACGACATTGTGTTTTTCATCTGCGTAACCGACACTAAAACGATGCAGACGTCCAAATACTTCACCTTTTCCATAATTTTTCGCATTTGTTTCTATATTAAAAGGTGTATCTGCTTTGATGGTACGTAAATAGTTGTATTCAAAGCTGTCAATATACTCTTCACCAAAATAGTTATCTATATCTGCAATGATATTGACAAACCAGTTTCCCTCTTTGATCTTATCCGTGAAGCGTAGTCTATTGTAATTGTAGAGGGTTCTATCTTCCTCACCGAAAGGGGGTTTAGAGATCGTATAGTTTGTGTTCTCTATAGTGATATCATGTTCTATAGCCATGAGTGGTACAGTAAAGCATACTAATCCAATACAGTTAGCGATCTTCAATGACAACTCCATCATCGAGGACTACAATACGTTTTGACTGTTCTAAAACATATTTGTCATGTGACGCAAAAATGACTGTGACCTGTTCTTTTTCATTCAGTGTACGCAGCATGTTCATGAGACGTTCACTGTTCTTTGAATCAAGATTTGCGGTGGGTTCGTCTGCAAGTATGAGTTTGGGGCGCGAAGCAACGGCACGTGCTACAGCTACACGCTGCTGCTGACCCCCACTGATCTCACCTGGAAGCTTGTCGAGAAGATCTTCTATCTGTAAGATGGAAGCCAGTTCCAGTATTCGTGCTTCTATCTTCTTCTCATCAAACTTGAGTAGCTTCATGATGAATCCTATGTTCTCACGAACTGAGAGTACATGTATAAGATTATATGCCTGAAAAATAAAACCGATATCATGCAGTCTTAGCTTTGCCATCTTCTCTTCACTATAGGCAGATATCTCTTCTCCCTCAAAAAATATCTGTCCGCTTGTAGCAGAGTCGAGACCACCTATAATGTTGAGCAGGGTGGTTTTACCAGAACCAGATTCGCCGCTAAGTGTAGTGAACTCTCCCTTTTTAAAGGTAAGATTGATATCTGTCAGGGCTTTGACCTCCTTGGGAGAGTCAGGGTAGAATGTTTTGTAGACATGGTTGAGTTTCATAACATTTTTCCTTGTATGACTTGTATAGGTTTTATTTTTTTAAGCTTTCGAAGAGGCCAGACCACTGAAAGCAGGGTAGCAAAAAATACAGCAAAAAAAGCTTGAAAGAAATAGTAAAGATGCATATTTGCATACATGATCGCACTATATCCATACAGTTCCAATCCTGCTTCAAAAGAGCGCATATCGACACCTTCCATCGACATATAGAGAAGTAAGATCCACCCTAAAAAAGCACCTGCCACATAACCGATAATGCCTAAATAAGATGCTTCCATGATGATCTGATTTCTTACTGTTTTGTATGGAGTTCCGATGGCAAGCATGATGCTAAATTCACGCATCCTTTCTAAAACAGAGACAAGCATCACTCCGAATATACCCAGTGCAGCGACGATAAAGACGATGGCATAAGAGGCCAAGTTGAAGATATTCATCAATTCCTGCATCTGTATGAGTAAAGGATAGAGTTCATCCCAACGAAGCACATCGACATCCGGAAACAAAGTTTGCAGTTCTTTTTGTACCATGCTTATGCTATCTACATCTTTCACACGCAGTGCTATTTGGGTAGCACTCTCTTGTAGGTTTAGAAATTTTGACATCTTTTCCATAGAGACAAAAACAGAGTTATCATCTATAGAAGGGTTGCCTGTTTTGAGAATACCGCTAATACGAAAAGAGATGGAATTGATCTCTCCGGTCACATCCTGGGCTGTAAAGATCACACGGCTTCCTATAGTAAGATTAAACTTTTTAGCCAATGCAGAACCGATCAACGCTCCTTTGTTTCCTTTGCCAAAATTATAATCCCCTTGGGTGATAAAAGCAGATAACTGACCGAAGTTTTGTTCATTCTCCAAAGAGATACCTTTGAGAGTTGCTCCAAGTGACTTGTGCGCTGTGGCAATGAGTCCCTCTTGTTCCAATCGAACTGAGTAAGCGTCAACCCCTTCAATTTTAGAGAATGCATCTTCATATCGTAAGAGGGGACTGAGTTTGTAGTCAAGACTTTTGTGTAGACGATATTTTTGTGCATAGAGAGATATCTCCCCAGAGTCACTGCGGATGGTCGTATTGATCATATGGCTGATCATCCCGTCATAAAGTCCTTGTAATCCAAGTAGACCACTGAGACTTAGAGCGACCATCATGATCACCATTAATGAACGTGTTTTACGTCTCCAAATACTAAGCCAGGCAAGGTGTCTATACATATCTCATTGCCTCCATTGCAGTAAGCTTGTTGATCTTTGATACAGGATAGATAATGGCTGCAAGATTGAGCATGAAGATCGTCAGAGCATTCCATGCTATGGTAAAAAGATCAAAATTCATAGGTATCTCGTCACTGACCACACCATACTCTTTATAGGTTTCAGCTATGCCGGATATCACGATAGGATGCAGTTCATAATAGTAAGCAATAGAAGCACCAATGATAGTACCTACGACTATACTGATCGTCGCAAGAATCAGTATTTCAACAAAAAGCATGCCAAAGATATCTTTTGAAGTCAGTCCTAAGGCTCGTAAAAGGCCAATCTCTCTGGCTCTTGTATAGATATTAACATAGGAAAAGATCATGATCACAAAAAAGATCACTAGAAAAAAGATAGAGATGGAGATATAGTTAAATATGGAGTCAACCAGCATAGCTTGGACCAGTGCGGAAAGAAGAATTTTCCAGTTGACGGCTTCAACTTCTGATGGAAGTAAAGCCTGTAAGTTAATAGTCATTTTATCGATATTGTTATTATCATGAAAGTTCAGTGTAAAATAACTGGCTATGTTGTCACTTAACATGACGGTATCCAGATAGGATTTATTGACAAACGCCGATTGTGAGTCAAATTCGAAAAGACCTGTTTTGAAGATCCCTTTTATTGTGAAAAGATCTGCAGCGATAGAGTAGTCAATGGAAGACCCGACCATGGCAATCTGGCTGCCTACATCCACTTTAAGACGTTTGGCTAGTTCAGAACCAATGTAGATGGCATTGGTATCATTATCACTGAGGTACTCACCTTTTATGAGTGATTCCTGCAGCTTACTCAAGGTTTTTTCGCGAGAAGGTATGATCCCCGCAATTAAACTTCCTACGGCTTTTTCGTCACCTGATAGCAATGCATAGGTCTCAAATCTTGGGCTATAGGTTTTGATGGAAGAGTCATTTTTGAGTATTGCATCAATGCTTTTGGCATCTTCTATAAGGTCATCATATCCACCTTCATCTCTATACCCATTAAGGTTCACATGTGCATATCCTGTATATATTTCTAAAGAACTTTTGATGAACTGATGATGTGATCCATCCAAGAATGCCACATAGATGATGAAAAAGATAGTGGTAAATGTACTCAAAAGTAGGGTGATGATACTTCTACCTTTAGATTTTAAAATGTTTCTAAATGCAAGTGAAGTAAGCATAGGTTTACCTTGAGTAGCGTTTTAGAGCTTGTTTTGTAAAGTAAGAAGAGTCAATTTTAGCATCAAAGTTCACTTTCTCAAAAATGATCTTTGTACGGTTTTTCTTTTTACTCGCATCAAGAGGTTTGAGTTCCATGACCATAGGTACTCTGTGCGAACCGTGCTGTTCTATCTTAGAAAAAGTCATCACTCTGACTTTTTGCATCATATCATCATAAAAAATTTCTTTGACCGGCACAGCATTTTTTAGATCCACATCAATAATGATCTTTCCCCACACCACTGCGGCGTCTTCTTTAGGGATAAGCTCCAAAGTAGCAGAGTTTCCCTGTCTGGAAAGAAGTCTGGCATTATAGTCCTCTTCCAAGGAACTCTCTTTTACCATGTCGTCATTGGTAAAGTCACTTCCCATCCAGCTTTGAAGCATCATCGATGGCGGTATCTTAATAGTACGTTCTATCTTGGGGATATACTGCCACATTTGATTGTCTATCTTTAAAAAGGTAATGCCTTTGTCCTTTTTAGGGTAAAGGATCTTTATGAAACTTTTATCATTCCCCTTAGACCAGCTTTCTATTTTTACCGTGCGTTTACCACGCTTAGAAGAGACGATCATACTCATTGTAGAGTACATGTAGTCACCACGTAGGTTCTTTTCAAGTTTTTTGATGATAGCTTGGGCTTCGTTGGCTTGTAGAGAAAAGACCATAAAAAGTAGAGACAATACTGCTTTCATAAAAACCCTTTTTTTTAATTATAGCAAAAATGAAAATAATACTTTGTGACAGTATAGATCATGATTCTTTCATAGGTTCAATTTTCTTGGCATAGAGTAAAAAGAGTATACCTATAAACACGATAAATGCAGTCACATACAATGTAGAGTTATAGTTACCATAATAGTCAACTAAAGCGACACTGTAAAGTGGCGCACCCACTTGGCCTATACCATAGGCTGCTGTCATAGCTCCCATGAGGACCACAGGGTTTTTTCCGGCCAGTTGACCGCCATAATTGAGAAAGAGTGCTACAAGCCCAATGAACGTACTACCGTATAATGCACTGCTAAGTAGATTTAAATAGATATTTGTACTCAATGCAGGTATGAGTATACCTATGATCTGCAGTGCCATTGCGATGATGATAACATTGACACTTCCATAGCTGTGTGCCCATCTCATCCAGATTATGGAAGAGGGAATACCTGCGACACCTACGATGAGCCATCCTAGATTTCCATACCCTTGCAAGCCCTCAAGTGAGTTGATGATATCGGGTAAAAAAGTAGCTTGAACCACAAAGCCCACACCTTCAGTAAAATAGGCCAAGATAAGAAGAATGACATAAGTAGAAAATATTGACATAGAGAGAGGGTGTTTGACGGCATCTTTTTTAAGTGCTTTATCAAAAGATAAAATATAAATAACATAAAAAGTGACGATAAAAGCAAACCCAGATAAGGCAAGCCAAGCATCAGCCCAAGTACCATCTCTTAGAATGTATTGGCTTATGATCTCAGATACGGCTATAGAAAAACCAATACCGCTAAAGTGTATACCCATAGCCTTTGTTTTATTTTCAACGTTCAGCTTGACCATGACTATCGCACCACCTACTATGAGAACCATTGCTGCTCCAAAGCCGGCTATGACCCTTGAGACAAGCCATAGTGTTTCGTTTGTCGTGGTCGCAAGTACCAATGTGGTGAGAATACTTAGGATCATACCTATCCTGAAGTACTTTACTTTGGTATTGATGTCTTTAAGAAATATGGAGAAAACAGCACCTGCCAAATAGCCAGCAAAGTTAAATGCGGCCAATATGCCAGCATAGGTCAAAGATAGAAAATCTTCAAGCATATAGGGAAGAAGAGAAGTAAAAGCAAACCTAGCTACACCTACGCCAACTATGATAGCTAGAATACCGGCAAGGAGTATGGATGTATTAGCATTTCTATCTAGAAGTGTTTTTAACATAGTTGTCTTTTCCAGTAGAAGTACTCTCTTCTACCATGATCTGAGTTAGTTTGGAAGTATAGCAAAAGTGTCTTGATATTGATGAAAATAGTTGGAACTTTCAGATATATAAACTGGTAGGTTCTCATGCAGGGTCTTGACTTTTATCATGAGGGTGTGATATCATAAAGTAAAGTTGAGTCAATTACTATAAAGGTTGTTCAATAAAGGAGTCGCCATGACATCTAATAAAGATATGAAATATTATACAAAAGAAGAGGGTAAGGACAGGATAATCTGTCTGCTCTGTCGCCACTCTTGCAAACTAAAAGAAGGGCAGGTAGGTATCTGTGGTATCAACAAAAATGTGGATGGAGAACTTGAAACACTCGTATATGGTCATCCCATTGCAGTACATGTGGATCCAGTAGAGAAAAAACCGCTCAATCATGTACTGCCAGGGACGACAGCACTCTCATTTGGAACCGTAGGGTGTAATTTCAAATGTCCATTTTGTCAAAACTGGGATATTTCTCAAGAGCATAAAGTGAATGAAGATATCAACGTAAGTCCAGAGGAGATGGTAGAGTTGGCAATTACACATGGTGCAGAGTCTATCGCCTACACGTATAATGAACCTACGATCTTCTACCCTTATGCCAAAGACATAGGTGTGATCGCTAAAGAGAAAGGCCTTAAAAACCTATTTGTCTCAAATGGTTTTGAATCACCAGAGATCATTGAAGATATGGCAAGCTGGGTCGATGCTGCCAACATCGATCTGAAAAGCTGGGATGATGCCTACTATAAAAAGGTACTGAAAGGTGGACTTGAAGAGGTCAAAGATACACTTAGACGAATGGTAGCGGCCGGGATATGGGTTGAGGTCACTACACTGCTCATCGAGGGTGATAATGACAGTGATAAAGATCTGAAAGAGATGGCAGACTTCATAGCCAATGATCTTGGAAAACATGTGCCATGGCATTTAAGTGCTTTTCATCCAGATTATAAGATGCTAGATCATCAGAGAACAAAACTTGAAACACTTATGCGTGCCAAAAAGATAGGGCAAGAAGCAGGTCTACACTATATCTATCTAGGGAATGTGCCTGTACATGCAGATACACACTGTCCTGATTGTGACGAGTTAGTGATAGACCGTACAGGTTACAATGTAACGGTCAATACCTTGGAAAATGGTCACTGTCCGAAGTGTCACAGAGTGATAGAAGGAGTATGGTCATGAACACAAGAGAAACATCAGTAGCTGGACAATTTTATCCATCGAATCCTGATGAGATACACTCAATGTTAGAGCATTATAATCAAATACTCGATGAACATCTTAAAGAGAATGATGGTGTCTTTCATCTTAAACCACGGGCAGTGATAGTACCTCATGCAGGATATGTTTATTCAGGTTTTACAGCAAACATAGCATTGAGACTACTATCTAATTCGCATGCCAAACGGATTGTGATCATAGGGCCCAGTCATCGTGTGTATCTGAAGGGTACCAGTATTTCTGAATTCGATAGTTATCAAACTCCTTTAGGCGCCTTGGAGATAGATAAACAATTGATCTCAGAGCTCAAAGAGAGATTTGAATTACCTTTCATACCTGAAGCACATCATGAACACAGTACCGAAGTGCAGATCCCTTTTGTGAAGAACTATACACCAGAAGTTTCCGTTGTTGAGTTGGTATATGGTGATGAATCTCCAGAAAAATTGGCAGGAGTTATTGAGTATCTTCTTGAAGACCCTACGACAGCAGTGGTCATAAGTACAGATCTAAGCCACTATTATGATATCAAAAAGGCCAATACACTTGATAGTATCTGTTTGGATGCAGTTCAGACAATCAATAGTGCCGAATTACATCAAGGATGTGAAGCTTGTGGAAAGATCGGTGTGGAAGCAATGCTGATAACAGCGAAGAAGAATGGATTGAGGTCCATACTACTTGATTATCGTACAAGTGCAGATGCCAGTGGTGATAAATCTCAAGTAGTAGGGTATATGAGCGCTGCGTTTGTGGAGTAACAGATGAAGACGATGCATGAGCTTGTCGATACGATTATCTTCTCTAATGTCTTGAAGAGCCCTCATATCATCGATGCTTTTAGAGCAGTGGATAGAAAATATTTTGTACCAAGAACATGGAAGAATGAGACTTATATAGATAATGCCTTACCCATAGGAAATGGTCAAACGATATCTCAACCCTCTACCGTAGCATTCATGCTGGAAAAGCTTGCACCCCAAAAGGGTGATAAGGTACTTGATATCGGTTCAGGGTCAGGGTGGACAACAGCACTGCTTTGTCACATTGTAGGAGAAGAGGGAAGTGTGATCGGAGTTGAAAGGGTCAGTACCTTGGTAGAACAAGGGCAGGAGAATCTATCACATTTCAATTTTGATCATGGGTGCATTAAACAAGCAGGAGAAAAGCTTGGTCTGCCGGGTGAAGCGTTTGACAGGATTTTAGTTTCTGCCGCTGCAGATGAAATTCCAAAGGAGCTTTTTTCTCAGTTAAAAGTAGGCGGTACGTTAGTTATACCGGTAGAAAACTCCATCTATAGATTTAAAAAGATCTCAGAAACACAGATAGAACAAGAAGCGTTTTACGGCTTCATATTTGTACCTTTGATCTATTGATTCTCCCACCTTTTATATTTCACTTAAAGTGATGAAATTCAACTTATGAACAATAGTATATAACGGTTAAACCATATTTTGGTGTACTTTTTCATAAAATCAATCTTACATAAACTCATTAATTTATTTACTCTTGTTATAATCAAATTGAATAAAAAATAATTTAGAAAAGAATATATATATGTTAAGACATATTCCATTTAATTCCTTGTATACAGCAGAACATGGTTGGTTGACAAGTCGTTTTCATTTTTAATTTGCGGAATATAACAATATGGAC
>NZ_JBATIY010000092.1:0-4665 GCF_049668085.1 Sulfurovum sp.
TTACGGGTGCCATGCTCAAACATCATTCTATGATGAGTACCAAATACATGTCTCAGTGGATCGCAGCAAAAAATGCACATAAGCGTGATGAAAGTTGATGAAGTCAATACTTTTATGGATACTTTTAACACACCATTAGAGCATTTTTAGATATCTTACAAGAGATATCCTATCTCAAGATCAATGTGTTTGGATTTAAATCTGATTGTAATACATAAAAAACCTTATACTTTAAAATCTAACTGCTAAAATAGTATTAAAAAAGGATACTCATGGCAGCAGGACTTTTGGCACTATTAGATGATATTTCAGTACTTATGGATGATGTCTCAACCATGACACAAGTAGCGACCAAAAAAACCGCGGGTATACTCGGAGATGACCTCGCAGTTAATGCTGAAAAAGCATCTGGCTTTACCTCTTCTCGTGAGCTTCCTGTACTTTGGGCCATTACCAAAGGTTCTTTCATTAACAAAGCCATTATCTTACCTTTTGCATTTTTACTAAGTGCCTTTGCCCCGTGGATCATCGTACCCATACTCATGGTAGGTGGAGTTTATCTAGCCTATGAGGGTGCAGAGAAGATATACGAATACTTTTTTCCTCATGGTGAGAAGAAACATATAACCAGTCTAGAACAAAAAAGTAAAGAAGAAGTACTCGCTGAAGAAAAGTCGAAGATCAAGTCTGCTGTAATTACAGATTTTATCCTCTCTATAGAGATCATCATCATCGCTCTTAGTGCAGTTTCCAGTGAGCCTATGACAGTGCAGATAGCTGCAGTGACATTTGTGGCACTCATCGCTACAGTGGGTGTCTATGGGATAGTCGCCCTACTCGTACGTATGGATGACTTTGGCTACAAGCTCATAGCCATGAACGGTGGAGAAAGTGCCATTGGAGAATTTTTCGTGCGTTCCCTACCTAAAGTTATCAAAGCCCTTACAGTCATTGGTACCATTGCTATGCTTCTAGTAGCTGGAGGTATCTTCGTACATAATTCACACTTTGTACATGACCTTGTAGATGGTATACCGTTTATATTTGGTGACCTTTTAATAGGAATCATTGTCGGTGCTATGACTGTAGCTGTGATGATGTTCATAAAGAAAGTAAAAGCTTAAATTTAAAAACATAATATGTCATTAAATATTTTTCTAAAAACAGCTATGATTTGGTTTATCATAGCCATCTTTGCAATTATCAATGGCATATTTAGAGAAACTGTTCTAGCACCTTATTTGGGAGAATCTGTTGCACTCCCTGCCAGCGGGATCACTTTAGCCATCATTATATTCACAATCACCTATATCTCTTTTAAACTATTTGGTAAAAATAAATATCTTACCTATCTATACATTGGAATTCAATTCGCAACTATGACTTTAGTTTTTGAATTTATCTTTGGCCATTATGTCATAGGTAAATCATGGTCTGATTTATTACAGGTATTTAATATTTTTGAGGGTAATCTATTTATTATTGCATTACTTTCAAGCTTGTTTTCACCGCTTTTGGTAGCAAAAATAAAAAAACTATAACAATTATATATCAAGATATCTTGATATATAAAATTCTTTATGCTACAATCCCCACATAAATCACATAGAGGAAACCAACTATGAAGAAAAAAGTTCTCATACTCTGTACAGGAAACAGTTGCAGAAGTATTATCGCTGAAGCACTCATTAACGCTGAACTAGATGGCATAGATGCAGAAAGTTCAGGAGTCAAAGCTTCAGGAAGAGTGAATCCTAATGCCAAAAAAGTGTTAGAACAAGAAGGTATCTGGAGAGATGCGTACCACTCTAAGACACTTGACACCGTGATAGATAACGATTATGACCTAGTCGTTACAGTCTGTGGTCATGCCCAAGAGACCTGCCCTATGTTTCCAAAACCTGTGAAGACCATCCATGTAGGATTTGAAGACCCAGATGGCAAAGCATTTGAGGCTTTTGAAGAGACACTCAAAGAGATCAAAGAGATTTTACTGCCTAAAGTAAAAGAAGCACTCATATAAAAAAGGGAAATAAAATGGATAAAAATGTAAGTCAAACAAACCAAGGTATTAAAATAAATTTCACTGGTGCCGTAGAGAAACAAAATATTGTCAAGATGGTAGAGAATTGTGCGACTGGACAGTGTGAGTGTATGAGTGATGAAACAAAAAAGAAGATCACCAACATGGAAGTCAGTGGAAAAGATGGTGATGTGGCACTTGACCTTTCCGGTGATGTCAGTAAAGAAGAGATAGAAGCAGCTCTAGCTAAATCCAAAGTATTGAACGACTAATGCTGTTAGCTTCTACCCTATTCCTCATAACCCTCATCTTTGTTATATGGCAGCCAAAAGGCCTACAGATAGGTACAACTGCTATTATCGGTGCTGTTGCAGCACTGATCCTTGGTGTAGTCAGTTTTCAGGATGTCATTACAGTAACAAATATCGTCTGGGATGCGACACTTGCATTTATAGGAATCATCATTCTCTCTCTTGTACTCGATGAGATAGGTTTTTTCGAGTGGGCAGCACTTAAGATGGCAAGACTCAGCGGTGGTAACGGCAACTTGCTCTTTGTCTACATCCTGCTGTTAGGCGCATTGGTCGCGGCTTTCTTTGCCAACGATGGTGCAGCACTCATTCTTACACCTATTCTCTTAGCCAAAATGAAACACTTGAACATGAAGCCTCTGGCTATCTTTGCCTTTCTCATGGCTGGCGGATTTATAGGTGACAGTGCATCAAACCCGCTGGTCATCTCAAACCTGACCAATATTGTGACTGCAGGTTTCTTTGACATAGGCTTTTGGGAGTATGCCAAGACTATGTTCTTACCTAATCTACTGGCTATCATCGCATCGATCGTTGTGCTTTGGATCTACTTTAGAAAAGATATCCCTACACACTTAGATGTCCAGAACCTGGCAACACCTGAGTCTGTTATCAAAAATATGACCATGTTCAAACTCAGCTGGTGGTTTTTAGGGCTTTTGATGATAGGTTACTTCATCGGTGACTATTTCAACTTACCTGTCTCTCTCTTTGCCTTAGGTGGAGCACTGGTCTTTTTGGCCATCGCCAACCACTACAAAGCAGTGAAGCCATTAGAGACCATCAAGTCTGCACCATGGCAGGTTGTTTGGTTCTCCATAGGTCTTTATGTGGTAGTGTACGGACTTAAAAATGCGGGACTTACCTCTTACCTGGCTGTCGTCATAAATGACTTACAAGAGATGGGAAATACTGCTGCTGTCATAGGTACAGGTTTCCTCGCAGCAGGACTCAGCTCTATCATGAACAACATGCCTACTATCATGATCATGGACATCGCCATCGCTGAGACAGGACATGAGGCTTTAGCCTACGCAAATATACTAGGTTCTAACCTTGGCCCTAAAATGACCCCTATCGGTTCGCTAGCTACCCTACTGTGGCTACATGTACTTGCTCAAAAAGGTGTAAAAATAGGCTGGGGAGAATATATGAAGGTGGGACTAGTTATCACCCCACCTGTTTTGTTTGTAGCTTTATTGGGCTTAGTGTAATCCTCACTTGAGGATTACACCACATCTATTAACTATACACTTTACTTTCAAAAAGCTTTTCATCTAACTGATCCAGTACAGATGCAAACGATTCATGCTCTATATATTGCATCACTGCTGAAGAAAATGTCAACTGAAACATCCTACTGCGATGTTTGAACTTATAGTTTGACATCCCATTTTGCATGTTCACTATGTGTTCTTCCACTTGATCTTCATTCAGATCATACATGAAGATCAAAAAATTATCTTCCATATAACGTACGATCTCATAATTAATATGGTTATTTTTCATATAGCGGATCATGTAATCACTGACCTGTTTTAAGAGCCTGTTTCCCACATTTGAATCATATTCTTTCACGATCTTATCATAATCTGAGATCTTGATACTGACCAAAAACCCAAAATCATTAAACGTTTCATTGTTATTGAGTTTTTCTTTCAGTAACCATAGTCTGTTCTTACTCTCTGTAATATCATCTGAAAAGAGTTGTTTACGCAATAAATGCATACTGTTCTTGAGTTCATTTAAGTCTATATCACACTCTTTATCCATAACTTCATTCTCATTATGCATTTGCGTTCCCTCCTTTCAATTATTAACTATTGTAATGTAAAAATGTCATAAAAATGTCATATTTACAAATTAAATCCAAATGTTTTTTTCACACTGTCCCAATGCGCTGGTTTATGCAAATGATGTCCTTGTAAATAATCAACGCCAATGCTTTTGGCAAGGATTAATATACTCTCATCACTAATATATTCAGCAATCGTCTTGATCCCTAGATCACGGCAGATGTTCACCATATTCTCCAAAATAATTCTATACTTTTCATCATGTATTTTAGAGACTAGAGAACCATCAAGTTTTACATAGTCTACATCCAGTTTCACGATGTTATCAAAGTTTGAGAAACCACTTCCAAAATCATCGATAGCGATAAGTACACCAAGTTTTTTGAGTGAAAAGATAAACTCATTGATCATTTCAAGATCTTCGATCTGCTCACTCTCTACAATTTCAACTGTCAAACGACTACCGATCTGCATCTTTTTAACCTTACGTATCAATGCATCGCAAAGTTCCGGATTGTTGATATCAACATAAGAG
>NZ_JBATIY010000093.1:0-1603 GCF_049668085.1 Sulfurovum sp.
TCATGGTACTGCCCCAAAGACTCTGCGATGCGCATTACAGCGTCACGACTTTCAAGAACACACGGTCCAGCAATTAAAATCATTTTAGTCCTTTGGGCAGAGCTACTAAAAGCCCTGATAATATTACCAAGATTATACCCAAAACTGTCCAAATATCAGGTATAGGGTCTCCCAACATGATCCCAATAACTACAGCAAAAACAATATTACTGTAACTAATTGTACCAACGATACCTGCCTTGGTAAGCTCATACGCTTTTGTCATCAAAAGTTGGGATACCGTTGCAAAGATGCCGACTGCAGTAACATACCCCCACTCTATACCCTGAGGCATGACAAACTCTGCGAACATCCAGTCAAACTCCTCTGAGACATTCACATAAGGTGTAATAAGCATTAAGATCAGTGGTGCTACCGTTCCTACGCCCATAAATGACATTACTATCGCACGTGTATCATAATACTTTCTGAGTTCTCGTATGGAAGTATAGGCCAACGCTGCACCAATACCTGAAAAAATACCCAGTATGTCATATTTGTCAAATGTTCCACCTTGGGGTTGTGCTACTAAAACAATCCCAATAAAACCTATCACAATTGCCAATAAAGCACTTTTGTGTAACTTTTCATTTAAAAACAGATATGCAAATATGGCTACAAAAATAGGTGAGGTTTTATTATAGGTTACTGCTTCGCCCAGAGGGATATATGCCATGATATAAAAATATGCCAAAAGTGCAGCAAAACCCATAGAACCACGGAAAAGAAGTAAAAAAGGTTTACCCCCTGTTTGTTTGAGTGGTACTTTATAAATAGCGATCCCTACAAGAATAACCCCAAAAATATTTCTAAAAAACGTCACTTCAACCGGAGGGAGCACCTGGCTGACAACCTTTGCAAAACCACCCATGAGTGCAAAGCTAAGTGAAGCCAATAACATGAAAAGTATACCTCTATCCATGTTTTTGATCATTTTTTTCAAAAGATTATCCTCATTTTTGGTGGAAGTGTAACATAATACGTACTATGAATGAAACAGAATTTTACACAAAGCTTTTAGCCCTCCCTAATGGAGCATCATATATATACTATCTTAATAAGCGATATTTACTTAGAAAAGAGACACTGTTGGGAGGTAAGCTTCTCAAACTCTATGCGGAAGAGTTAGGAGGAAATGACATCGTCAGTGGGAACTACTACCCCACCATAAAAGACGGGATGTTAAAACCTTGTGAAATGTCTGATAAAAAAGTGATTGACTTTGTTTTACATGCTTTGGTTATTTAACCCTTGAAAGATGGGCATCCCCGTAGAGTAAAATATCTTTGATCACAGATTTAACTATAAACCCGTCTTTCCCAACTGAAAGTAAAATGTCGCCTTTTTTCTTTCTAAAATTCTTTTGATGGATAAGTGCTTTCACATACAGCATCGCACCCTGCCCTAAATCTTGTATATAAGGCAATACTTCTGCATCGCTGGGTGCCGTGATCTGTACTTTACCATCTTGTTTTTCAAGACCTACAGCAGTGAACATATATGTTTTACCTTTTTCCTTTACCGCAGTACCTAAATTAAAATAGAGTGTTAAAAGATCATCTTT
>NZ_JBATIY010000094.1:0-15671 GCF_049668085.1 Sulfurovum sp.
GAAAAGCAGAAGTGCAAATCCGTACAAAGAGTCTGAAGCTTTAAAAATACTGTATGCACACATGAGTGAAGACGCAAAAGTGGAAGAGATGGTACGTAAACTGTATGCCCGTAAAAATGGTGATAAATCAATAGAGATAGATAAAAAGGTACTCAAAGAGATGGTAGAGCGTTTTAGGTAGAATAGGTACAATATCTTTAGCTTGGCATCTAAAGGACAAATAGTATCTATGATTTATTATATTTATGCAGAAGAAGATAAAGCATACCTTGAAACAGTCAAAACATTTTTAGTGAAAGAAACAGTCACCTATATTTCTTTCACTAGCCTTGGAGAAATTGATCTTTCTAGAGTTTCTCATCTTCTTGTGACTGGATGTATTGAAGAGATAAAAATGCTGATGAGCATAGCACATCAAAATAATCTTCCTTTGGGCATCATTCCACGGCCTACACAAAAAGAACTTATCCGTACATTTGCTTTAAAGACTAAGACGGAAGATGCTGTTGA
The DNA here is from genome assembly GCF_049668085.1 of Sulfurovum sp. Classification (GTDB taxonomy): domain Bacteria; phylum Campylobacterota; class Campylobacteria; order Campylobacterales; family Sulfurovaceae; genus Sulfurovum. The sequence goes on from NZ_JBATIY010000094.1 coordinate 511, forward strand.
GCAGGCATTAAAACTAAGTGAAAAAATGATTGACTTACTTTATTGTAATGGCAGTATCGTCATTCAAGAAGTTGTGGTAGGTGATGCTCCTCCGCTCGACCAGTTTGATACAACTTTAGAGGGTAAAACTTTTTTAGATAGGATAAAACTTTTTTGGAGTATAATCAAAAAAGTTAAAACACTTAAACACACACAAATGAAGATCACTGATGCAAAAGACAAAGTGATTAATCTATCTGCAGTAGGTGCAGTAGGACTTGAATACAATAACGCTACGTTTGCCGCCAAACTCATTACTTCACAACTCAGTGGAAATGATGGGAGGTTTTCTCTTGTAGTGCTTTCTCCTGCGTCGATCGTACAATATGTAGGGTATTTATTTAGCTCTTTAGTCTCACACTGGACACCTAAAGCTTTACCAAGGTCTGTAGGATATATACGAAGCAGTAAAATTACTATAGAGTCTAAAGTTCCTCTAAAGGTGCTGATAGACTCTTCTACAGTACAACAGACACCTGTAGAACTGGAAGTTAAGCAGAGTGCTTTAGCATTGAGCGTAGGTGATGGATTTTGGGAAAAACGGAGTAAAGAATACAGTACAAAAGACAGTATCAAAGTAGATCATCTTCCATCAGCTGAAGAGAATACAGATCATTTAAATAAATCCATCCCTCTTTTCTCTCATGCCAGCCAGTCACAATATACGACACTTTTTAAAAATCTAAGAGAAGAGAGCCGGCTGAGATCAAGTTATATGATATTACTTATACTTGCAACGATGATCGCTACTTTTGGACTCTTTATTAATTCAAGTTCAGTGGTGATTGGGGCAATGTTGTTAGCTCCTCTAATGCAGCCGATTGTAAGTTTAAGTATGGGGGTATTAAGGCAAGACAGTGATCTAGAATTGAATGGTGCGAAAACCATCGCTATAGGTGTGATAGCTGTACTCGCTACTGCAGCTATTATTGCATTTTTCACACCTATAGAAAGACTAACTTCGGAAATGGCAGGACGACTTTCTCCAACCATATTGGACCTCTTTGTTGCTATTGTATCAGGTGTAGCAGCAGCGTATGCAAAGAGTAATGAAAAAATACTGGGTTCCCTGGCGGGGGTTGCAATTGCGGTTGCCTTGGTTCCTCCTCTTGCTGTAGCAGGGATAGGCCTTGGTTGGGTTGATTGGCATATGTTTGGTACGGCATTTCTACTTTTTATTACCAATCTTGTTGGTATTGTTCTTGCTGCTGCATTAACCTTTGTTATTTTGGGTTTTTCTCCTTTACATGTCGCCAAAAAAGGGATACTTATATGGATGGTTATTGTGACAATTGTAGCTATACCATTGTATAGTTCATTTAATAAAATGCAAGAAGATATACGTGTACAGACCATACTTTCAAATTTAGCATTTTCTGTAGGGGGAAATGATGTAAAACTACTGCATATAGAGCTTGTTCACCGTAAGAATGTAAATGAAGTTCGTTGTGAAGTGCTGGCAACAGGGATACTTACAAAAGAAGAGAAGCTACGCTTAAAAGAAGTGATAGAAAAAAGCATAGGTAAAAAGGTTGAGGTGATAGCAACATTTAGATATAGGTTGTAGCCTAGTCTAAAATATCATGTAGGGTGTTGGCATCTTCCATCCAATCATTGAGTGTTTCCCACTCTTCATTTTCTACCATTTTTTGGCATTTTTTTAGTTCTGATTGAAATGAATTGATCGCTTCGAGTAGATTGGTCTTGTTTTGTCTGAAGATATCTTCCCACATATTGGGTGAAGATTTTGCGATACGGCTCATATCTTTAAATCCACCGCCAGCAAGGGCAATAATACTTTTCGAAGCTTCTTGTGCCATCACAGAATTTGCCAATGCATAACTTACTGCATGCGGCATATGGGAAATAAAGGCAGCATGTCTATCATGCTCTTTAGAACCCATGGATACGATATTCATCCCTATGTCCGTAAAAAGTGTTTTGGCAACGTTTTGTTGATGTGTTCCACTTTTTTCAAGGTCACAGAGTACAACAACTTTGTCGGTGTAGAGATCTTCAAGTGCAGCGGTAGGACCAAATTTTTCTGTACCTGTCATAGGGTGCGCAGCTACAAAATTCTCTCTTATATCAGAAGGAATAGAAAGAGAGATCTTTTCTTTTGTACTTCCTAGATCGATGACGGTACATGTATCTGTTAGAGGGGATAATTTTTTAGTGACAGAGATAATACCATCCACTGGAATACTTAGAAAGATGATATCACAGCTTTTGAGTGTTTGAATAGAGGTACAGATCTCATCGACAAGATCTAATTCGAGTGCCTCTTTACAATGAAGTTTATTATGATCCAGCCCTATGATGTAATAGTCTTTGGAGTGTTTTTTCAGTGCAAGACTTAGAGAACCACCCATAAGTCCTAAACCAACTATACCGACTTTGATCATGGACATAATATACCTACTTCATTTTTTGAAGAGTATAACATGATTTCTCTGTTTCTTATGATGTTCTTATCGAAATAAAGATAAAATAATAGCAAATTATACTAAGGCTTACTATGATCAAAAAGATAGCACTTTTTCAGATACTCTTTTCTTGGATATTAATAGGTTCACTCCTTTCCGCCCAAAAAGTTACACAAATCAAATTTGAGGGGCTTGCACATCTTTCTCCGACAAGTGCAAAAGAGATCGCGAATATTCGTGTAGGTGATGAGATCACTGCTGAGAAAATCAATGATTCTATTAAAAACTTTTTCTCACAAGGGTACTTTAAAGACGTATGGGTAGATCAACAAGGCAGTGTACTTATTTATCATTTTGAAGAGAAGTTGGCTATTGCGAATGTTGATATCAAAGGGTTTGGATCAGGTGATGAAGGTACAAAACTTTTAGAAGGTATAGGCGTTAAAAAAGGTGATCTCTATGATGAGAGACGTGTCCGAAAAGCTGAAAGAACACTGATTGCAAAGTTGGAAAGTCAAGGGTATTATGATACTGTTGTGGATATTACTACCACACCTGTAGGTGAAAGCAGTGTGGCACTTGTATTTGATGTAAATAAAGGTGAGAAGATCATTATCCAGGAACAGAACTTTATAGGTGCGGATGAACTGGTTCAAAATGACATTGAATTAGATCTTGCGAACAAAGAGAAAGATTTCCTTGGCTGGATGCCTTGGAGAAATAATGGCGAAGCTACAGTAGATCAGCTCGAATATGATGCATATAGAGTGAAAGATGCCTATATGAGAAAAGGATATTTGGATGCTTATGTGAGTAAACCTCTTATGAGAGTAGACTTTGGTTCGTATAATGCAAAAGTAGACTATCAAGTGGTTGAAGGTGTACAGTATCGTGTTGGAACTATAGGTGTTACACAACAGGTACCTGGGATCAATACGGAAGACCTAAAAGAAAACCTCATACTGAAAGAAGGAAAGATATTTAACATTAAGCGTATGCGTAAAGATATAACTCTCTTGGAAGAAGAAGTGGGTAATCTTGGTTATGCATTTGTAAAAGTTGCTCCTCAAATGCATAAGGATCCTGAGAAAAAGATCATCAATCTAAATTATGTGATCGAGCCAGGAGAGATCGTGAGTATCAATGATGTTATTATCTCTGGTAATGACATCACAAAAGACAGGGTCATCCGTCGTTATATCTACTTGGCACCGGGCGATAAATTTAATGCCAGAGACCTTAAAGATTCAAAAAATGCTTTGGGAAGAACAGGGTTCTTTGAAAAGGTAGATGTTGAAAGTCAAAGAATCTCTGCGGATAAAATTAATTTACTTGTCAAGGTAAGCGAGACCTCTACTGGTACCATCTCTGCTGGTGGGGGATACGGAAGTTATGAAGGTTTGATGGTAAATGCTTCTATCTCTGATAGAAATTTCTTTGGATCAGGAATCAACTCAACTTTAGGCTTTGAGATCTCGAAAGTTTCAACGAACTATAATCTTTCTTTTGTCAATCCAAAGATTTGGGACAGTATGTACAGCTTCGGGGTCAGCGTGTATAAAAGAGATTATGAGTATATCGATTATACACAAGATCAACTGGGTGGATCGATGACATTCGGTCGTGAGTTCTATAGATACTTCAATGGTTCTTTAGGAATCGGATATGTAGATAACCAATCAAGTTATAATGAAGATTCAAACACTACTTTACTTAATAGCCTTCTGTATAATGATCAATATAAGAAGGCTTCAGTATTTACCACTATCAGTTTTGATAATACAGATGATTTTTATAATGCAAGAGAGGGAATGAGAGCAGTAGTGAATTTTGAGTATGCACAATTGGATGGTGATGATTACAATGCAACTTTTTATGATGGATATACAGATACATTCAAAACAAGTGCTAAAATAGGATTCTACTATGGATTGGAAGATTGGATCGATTATGATCTCATCCTGCGTCTCAAAGGAAGAGCAACCTATATCAATAGAGATGAAAATAAAAAGTTACCAATTGGAGAGAAACTCTTTATGGGGGGTATAGGTAGTGTAAGAGGGTATAATCCGTATTCTTTGGCCCCTAGATTAGAAAATGGAGATTTGGTCGGGGGAACCCAACGTGCTTCCGGAACTGTTGAAGCGAGTATTCCGTTATCTGAAGCAGCAAAAATGAGACTGGCATTTTTCTACGATTATGGTTATATAAGTAATGACGCTGATATTTTTGAAAGCAGCCCCATCCTTGAAAATGATATCACTAGGTCTTCAACAGGTGTTGTTCTAGACTGGCAGTCTGGATTCGGGCCGATTAATCTTGTATTTGCTTATCCTATTGATGATGAACCAGGTGATGATACAGCAGTATTTGAGTTTTCTATGGGTACGAGGTTCTAATTCTACACTTCTATGCAGGCAAGGTGATCACCTTGCCTGTTTGAACATATTTTAAATCCCCAACGTTTTATTTTCCGGTAAAGCACTTTCATCTTCTATAATAATAGCAAATGGTATAGGTTTCTCTAACGCTTTCACTTTTTCTTTGGCCAAATATAGCGGTTTATTCGAGTGGATACGGAGTGTCTGGTTTTCATACGCAAAGGTGATATTTGCACTATTGGAGGCTTCATGCAAAAGTACTGTAAGTGTATAGATAAAACTTAACCAAAGTATGGTTTGTTTTGGTGGGAGAAGCGTTTCGTAGTGTTCAAACAGAGGTTTGTTAAGAAGTTCCTTCCCAAACATACGTAACAGTGATGATATAAGCAGTATCTCTTCATGTGTAAAACCATAATTTAACTCTTGCATAGCTATATAAAAAGCATGTTGGTGTGATCTGTAGATCGTTAGTGTTTGTCCGATACTAGAGAGCTTTACAGCCCATAAAAGTTCCTTTTCATATTGTTTGTTATCATTGATGCCTTTTTGCAGTACACTATAGAGTGTTGAGGCTAATTTGAGTTTTGTTTTTCGCTTTTTTTCTATCGTGACCAAAGGTTTAAATCTATCGAGTATGGAAACAATACTTGGATTGATATTACTTGGAAATTTCAGATTATCATCTTTAAGTAGTTGATCTAAAAATACCCCTTCGCGTACACCGACAGCACTTGATATTACTGTTTTTGTACCTATATGTGCAAGTATCTCATTGAAGATCAGTGTACCTTCTCTTATAGTATCGTAACGGTTCTTTTTTAAACCAAACTGTTTAAGGTTTTTTGCACTTGAAAGAGGAATCGCATCAAGATAGGCTTTGTGCTTTTTCACACTGTAAGTGAAAGCGTGAAGTTTATCCAAAGGATAGGCAACCTGCTTCATGATGCCCTTGGAAAGAGTTCTGGCTGTTCCACCTATCCCTATGGCTAAATGATGTTTAAAATGTACCGGAAGATGCTTTAATTCATCTTGTATATATGCTTTTGCTTTTTCATTGATCTCTTTAGCACTTAAACCTTTGTCAAAAAAGAGTTCTTTGAGTCTCACTGTACCAAGATTCAGTGAATAGGTGTCTATGATATGCCCATCTTTCATGAGTGTCATATCTGATGACCCTCCACCGATATCGATACTGATCCCCTCATGTATAGGTAACAAGTTGACGGCGGCAATACCACCATATCTAGCTTCTTTATTACCATCAATGATCTTGATATAGAGTCCAAGTTCTTTTTGTATCCATTGCACAAACTCTTTTCCATTCGGCGCATCTCTAAGAGCAGAAGTAGCAACACAAAGCGTTTTGTGTGTCTGATATTTATCAATAGTATGAAGAAAGGATTTTAAGGTAAGGTAGGCTCTTTTTATACCAATGGGTTGAAGATAACCTTGTTTTTCATAAGCACCTTCACCAATACGAACTTTGGATTTTTGTTCGCAAATAAGATGAAAGCCGTAACGACTTGTTTTTTCAAAGATAACTAGTCTTGCAGAGTTAGAACCGATATCAATGATAGCAGTTCTTTTTGCCATGGATTAGCTACTCTTCTTCTTGAAGCTTGTCATATTTGAATTTTAACTCTTCAACATTCTCAACATTATCAGGATCAGGGATAATACAGTCTACTGGACATACAGCGATACATTGAGGCTCATCAAAATGACCTACACATTCTGTACATCTATCTGGATCTATAAGATAAATCGGATCATTTTCTTCAATGGCCTCATTAGGACATTCTTCTCTACATGCGTCACATGCGATACATTCATCATCTATTACTAATGCCATGGTTTCCTCTGTATATGTTATTTATACGAGTTATAACGGAACAAAGCTTATTCTTAAGTTAAATTATCTGTGAATTTATAATAAAATTTTACTTTGGTAGTTTTTTGGTAAAATCGGGCATGAATCATCCTTCATTTTACCTGCAATTTTGTAGCGAATTCTTGCGATAAGATCATAAGTTGCATCACGCAATACTTTAGGGAAGAATTTTATGACTTTAGCCCAAAAGAACCATAGACCGCCCAATCGTTCAAGTAAAGCGATGACTGCATCACTTTTATAGAGTACTTCTTCATTTTGTGTATAAAGTATAATGCTGTCAATATCTATTGTATCAATATTCTTTTCTTTAATAGTTTCACCCTGAAGAGGCGCAAAAGTGAGCAGATCATGTTTGTCTCTTACTAAGACAAATCGAACAACAGCATTACAAAATGCACAGGTTCCATCAAAAAACAAAATAGCTTCGGTTTGGGGATGAGAAGGTTTGAACCACATAGGAGAATAACACCCAAAGGTGTTATGGGACCAAAGATCTCTTAGATCTTTTTAGGAAAACAGAATCTATATCCACGTCTTCTCACAGTTTCTATCGTGGTGATATCTAAAGGTTTATCCATCTTTTGACGGATCTGATTGATGGCCACTTCGATGACGTTAGGTGTCACAAGCTCTGGCTCTTCCCAAATAGCATCAAGCAGTTGCTCTTTGGAAACGATCTGGTCTTTATGCATTGCCAAATGCGTAAGCACTTCAAACGGTTTACCTTTGAGCTCTATCTCTTCACCCTGATAGATGATTTTTTCCTCTTCTGGATTAATAATAAGGTCTTCTATCTCAATAATATTAGAGACACCAAATCGTAGTTTTGCTTCAATACGTACCAGCAAAATATCATAATCAAGAGGTTTTCTGATAAAATCATCCGCACCAGAGCGCAGTGCCTTGATCTCACTCTCTTTGTCTTCACGCTCAGAAAGAACAATGACAGACGTTTTATGTGCTTCAGCCTTGATAGTGGTGATAATATCAAGATTCTTTTCAGTAGTAGATGGCCAATCAAGCAATACTAAATCGTAGTTTCTGATATCAAGATAATATTTTGCATCGCCAAGATTTTCAGCTATATCGTTTTGATAACCTTCTTCAGTGAGTGCATCTGAAAGTATCTTACTGAGCGTCCCTTCGTCTTCTATGATCAATATTCTCATAAGCGAACCTTTTTTATCTTTAAGATTTATTTAATATTATAACACAAAAAAAGGTGATTTTTAAAAAAAATTTAAAAATTCCAAGTTTTACTTAAGGAAACTGTACATTGAGGTAGAATATCTGGTTTAGAAATTTTCAGGGAAAGTGTTTGAAGTTGAGGGTAACTGGTATAGAGTAACTTTTGAATTCCTATTAGGGCATTTTCTAAAAGTTCATAGCGTTTTTCTTTGAGTTCATTCTGTATCAACAGAACCATATCAGCATAATCTATAAATTTGTTGTCGCTATAATCATAAGAAGCTTCAAGATTAATGATGACACGCTGTGGTTTATCTCGTTCAAAGTCAAGTACACCAATGATGACATCAAAGATAAGATCTTCTATATGAATGGTCATTTTACACTTTGCCTTCTTCTTTATTGAACATTCTGACGATATTTGGAATATGTTTATAGAAAATGATAAATGCGATGATCCAGATAGGGGCATGAGAACCGATTCCCGGTACTTCAGGATACATTACATAAGACGCGATGATAAATGCAATAAGTCCTATAAGTGATGAGAGTGATGAGATTTTTAATCCTTTGGCTGCAACCAGCCAAACCACAATGGCAATGAGTGCAGGTATGGGCATCATGACCAGCAATACCCCAAAACCTGTAGCAACACCTTTCCCTCCTTCAAAGAAAAGGAACGCAGAGAAACAGTGACCTACAACAGCAAGTACAGCTATGGTCCAAAGTACACTTGCTGGAGCGTCAAGCATCATCGCCACAAGTATGACAAGAACACCTTTGATCGCATCCAAAAAGAGTGTGATGGCACCTAGTTTTTTTGCAAGTTTAGGGTCTTGTTCTTTCACCACACGAAGTACATTTGTCGCACCGATATTCCCACTACCTGCTTCTTTAATGTCAACTCCGGCAAATTTTTTAGCCAGTAGATATCCAAAAGGGATTCCGGCTATGAGATAGGCTGCAAGATAGAGTAAAATATTTTGATTCGTTAAAAAGTCCATGATTTGTCCACAATTAAAATTTATACTGTACTTATCTTGAAAATGTTATAAGTACTTGAATAGTGCAATTTTATCCGAATTTTGATAAAATAGCCACACTAGTGAGAGGATTCAATTCCTGAAGGATATAAATGAGTATTGATTACAAAGCTGAAATTAACAGGCTGAAAAAAGAATTGGATGTAACGGTAGTTGCCCACTATTATCAGCGTGACGAAGTGTTTGAAATGGCTGATATCATAGGTGACAGTCTGGAGTTGGCACGTAGATGTAAGGCAGATACAAACCCTTGGGTCGTTTTTTGCGGTGTTGGGTTTATGGGCCAAAGTGTAAAGGTCATTGCACCTGAAAAGCGTGTACTTATGCCAAAAATAGCCTGTTGTGCTATGGCACGTATGATGGATGGTTCTTATTTTGAAGAATCAGTACAGTACATGGTCGATAGAGGTATTGCTAAAGAAAATATCTTACCGATTACCTATATCAACTCTGATGCATCAGTGAAGGCAAAAGTAGGTGAAATGGGTGGATTGGTCTGTACCTCTTCAAATGCTTTTAAGATCATTGAAAAAGGCCTAGAGAGTGGGAAGAAGATCCTCTTTGTTCCCGACAGATGTTTAGGACAGAACTTCGCCATACAGATGGGACTGAAGTCTTGTGTGATCGGTGTAGAAGTAGATGGAAATGAGTGTGATCCTAACGAAGCAGACATTATCTGTTTTAACGGTTTTTGTTCTGTACACCAGCTCTTTACAGTGGATGACATAGAGTTTTACCGCAATAAATATCCAGATATCAAGATAGCCGTACACCCAGAATGCGATCCAAGTGTCGTACTCGCTGCCGATTTTTCAGGTTCTACATCACAGCTTATCAAGTATGTCAATGACCTTGACCCTGAACAGAAAGTAGCTATTGGGACAGAGTACAATCTTGTGAACAGAATGAGAAAAGGCAATACCTATGTGCTCTCTTCTACCAAACCTGAATGCCCTACCATGAATGAAACGACATTGGAAGATCTCTATAATACGCTGAAGTCCATAGAAGATGATCAACCTATCAATGAGATCGTAGTAGATCCTCATACAATAGAGTATGCAAACTTGGCATTAGAACGTATGTTGGCGATAAAATAATGTTAAAAGAGACATTTTTAAAGGCTTTAGTAGCTGAGGACTTGGGACGTGGAGATCTATTTTCACGTATTAGTACAGGTAAACCTATACGGGCATATATCATCGCCAAAAGTGATGGTGTATTTGCTGGGAAAGAGTATGTAGAAACTTTTGCCAAGATGTATGATCTGACATTGGAATGGAAAGTATCTGATGGAAGTCGCTTCACAAAGGGTGAGAAACTTCTTTTTATTTCAGGAGATTCAAAAACCATACTTTCTTTAGAACGTTCTATTCTAGATATGGTGCTGCATGCAAGTTCTATAGCGACTTTGACAGCTGAATATGTCGATGCTATCAAAGATACAGGTGTGAAGTTGCTGGATACAAGAAAAACAAGACCACTGCTTCGTGAATTTGAAAAATACGCTGTTCGTTGTGGAGGGGGAATTAATCACCGTATGGGACTTGATGATTGCCTTATGCTAAAAGACACACATCTTCAGACCATAGATGACGTGGATGTATTTATGCAAGAGGTACGACAGAAAATACCATTTACTTCTAAAGTTGAAATTGAATGTGAAAACCTTAGTATGGTCAAAAAAGCCATGGAAGCGGGTGCAGACATTGTGATGTGCGATAATATGTCTATAGAAGAGACCAAAGAAGTAGTAGCATACAGAAATGAAAACTATCCTCATATTGTACTTGAAGCTAGTGGTAATGTGACCCTTCAAACGATCAAGGCAATTGCAAGTACTGGGGTAGATGCCATTAGTTCAGGGGCCGTAATTCATCAGGCAAATTGGATAGATCTTTCTATGAAGGTGGAGTCGTAACAATCTGTTAACACTCTTCCTATATAATGCGAGTCGTGTGAAGTAAAAGATGAAAGAACAATATAATGATTGAGAGTCTACCCTATGGGGAAGTTAAAAATAAAATAGCCAATGCGAATGCTATTACAATACTTTCCCATCTGAACCCAGATGCAGATACATTGGGTACAGCACTAGGTATTTATGCACTGTTGAGTCAAGATAAAAGTAAAAGAGTTGAAGTAGTGAATGCTTCTACTGCTTTGCCTCTTCATCTCGATTTTTTACCAAACTTTACAAAGATCAAACATCAAATGGATTATACGGATAGTTTGATCTTCTCATGTGATTGTGGAAGTCTAGATAGATTGGGATTTGATCTAGTAGGTAGAGATATCATCAATATCGACCATCATCGGAGTAATACACGCTATGGAAGTATTAATATTGTTGATGCAGATCATGCCTCTGCATCACAAGTAGCTTATGCATTGTTTAGAGAACTGTATCCCATAAAGAAGGATGCAGCGACATGTTTTTATGCAGCATTGCTTTCTGATACAAGATACTTCACAACGACTTCAATGAATGAAGAGGTATTTAATGTAGCTAGGGATTTGGTTCAAGCAGGCGCAGTTCCCAATGAGATAGCTTATCATTTTACGCAGAGACGACCTTTGAGTTCACTGCGTATTTTAGAAAAAGCTTTATCCTCATTGTCCTTACATAATGAAGCAAGAATCGCTACACTTATGGTGACTAAAAAAGATATAGAAGCGACAGGTGCTACAGTACCGGATATGGAGGGTGTAGTAGATTACGGAAGATCTCTTGCCACGGTTGAAATGGCAGTTTTTGCCATGGAACTAGATGATGGCATACGCATCTCCTTACGCAGTAAAAAAGCGGATGTATCCAAAGTGGCCATGGCTTTTGGTGGTGGTGGACATAAGGTTGCTGCAGGTTTTACTTTAACACAATTTGGATTACAAGAAAGTATAGATACAATTTTAACAAAGATAGAAGAATTAGGAATTATTAATGAGAAATAGAAAAGTAAAAAGAGGCGGTGGCGGTAAGATCGTTGCAGTATTAGTACTCTTAGGATTGATTGCTGGAGCAGGCTATGTATATACGGCACCAGAATTTGAAAAAGAAGTGCCGACAATCCACAGTGAACAAAACATGTTTTGGAATCGTAAAGATCCGTTCAAAGTCCAACTTGCTGATAATGAAGGATTAAAAAGTTTTGAGCTTATCTTGAGTGATGGGAAAAACAGTTTGATCGTAGGACAAGGGATATTTGAGGAGAAAACAAGAGAACAAACACTTTTGGTGAAGTACCCCACAAGTAAGACATTGGATCCAAAGGCGACAAAGTTAAAATTAAAAGTCTCAGTCAATGACAGCAGTTTGTGGAACTTTGGTCAGGGTAATAAAAATGAAGAAGTCATTGATATCAATGTGGATTACAAAAGACCAAATGTGAATGTTGTTTCAAACTCTTATAGTATTACACAAGGCGGAAGTGCCTTGGTTATATTTCAGGCAGAAGATGAGAATCTAGATATGCTCTATGTGCAAGTAGGGGACGAGAAGTTCAAGGCCCAGCCTTATAAAAAAGAAGGATACTATGCAGCACTTATCGCATGGCCATTTACGAAAGAAGAGTTTAAAGCTAACGTGGTTGCAATCGACGCTGCTAAGAATGAGCGTGTTGCTGACATACCTTTTTATGTAAAAAACCATCAGTATAAAGTTTCATGGATCAAAGCCAAAGACAAATTCATAGATGGAAAGATCACAGACCTGGCATCAAGTGATCCAGAGTATGCCAATATAGATGATAGACTTGAAAAGTTAAAAGCTATAAATGAGACGATGCGTTTGAAAAATGAAGCGTTGATACATGGTTTAAGTAAAGAAGTATCTTCTGATATTTTAGAAAACTGGAAAGTAACAAAATTCTATCCACTCAGAAATGGACAAAAAGTTGCCAGCTATGGGGATGAAAGACACTACTATTATGGTGATAAAGATAATGTAGTGTCACACTCATATCATGTAGGATATGATCTGGCAAGTACAAAAATGGCAACGATCAAAGCATCCAATCCGGGTAAAGTAGTCTACGCCAATGAAAATGGTATCTATGGAAATATGCCTATGATCGATCATGGGTTGGGACTCTATTCTTTGTATGGGCACTGTTCTCAATTGTTGGTCAGTGAAGGCGATGAAGTAAAGACAGGAGATGCTATCGCAAAAACAGGTGTTTCAGGCCTAGCACTTGGGGACCATCTGCATTTTGGTCTTTTGGTTCAGGGTATAGAAGTAAGACCTGTAGAATGGTTTGATCAAGAGTGGATCAGAAAAAATATCGATGACATATTTAAGAAAGCAGATAAGATAATCGTTGGGAAATAGCTTAAATATTATACACTAAAGTATTCTTTTTGCAATAATTATTATATTATAGTATAATACTAGCAATAAAAAAGGAGAAAGGAGAGAGTAATGCAGCAAAGAACACTGAAAAAAGCAGTTGAAGTTGTAGGTATTGGGTTACACAAAGGTGAGCCTATCAAGTTAAGACTTGAACCGCTTGATGTGGATGCCGGCATTATGTTCTATCGTGAAGATCTTGCGATGAGCATACCGCTTTCTCCTGACTCAGTGATAGATACTCGTATGGCCACGGTTATAGGAAATGAAAAAGGTTATATCTCTACAATAGAGCATTTTCTTTCTTCTGTTTATGCTTATGGGATAGACAATATGCGTGTTATAGTAGATGGAAATGAAATGCCTATTATGGATGGTTCATCTATCTCTTTTTGTCTTTTGTTAGAAGAAGCAGGTATCGAAGAACAAGATGCACCAAAGAAGATAATACGTGTTAAAAAACCGGTTGAGGTGCAAGAGGGTGATAAATTTGTTCGCCTATTACCTCATGACAGTGCACAATTTGATTTCCGTATCAAGTTTGACCATCCTGTGATAGGCGATCAGAAAGAAAGTTTTGATTTTAGTACGGAAAATTTTGTTGAAGAGATCGCAAGAGCAAGAACATTTGGATTTGCTAAAGATATACAGTATCTTCAAAGTCAAAACCTGGCACTTGGAGCGACACTCCAAAATGCTATAGGGCTTGATGACCATAAAGTACTCAATCCTGAAGGATTACGTTTTGAGAATGAGTTCGCAAGACATAAGATCTTAGATGCTATGGGAGATATGATGGTATCAGGACACAATATACTGGCTAAATATGAATCATTTGCAGGAAGTCATGATCTCAATTATAAACTTACATCTAAATTGCTCTCTGATAGCAAAAACTATGATCTTGTAGCCGTAGAAGAGTTGCAAAGTAGGACATTTGCAAAAAGTTTTGCCTAAATCATACGAACTTCTTATTATCTCTATCTCTTCACCTCTTATGATAGGTGTATATGAAGATGGTGAACTTATCGAATCCATCACCAGTGAATTAAAAACCTCCGAGGTTCTTTTACCTTTGATCAAAGAGTGTTTAGACAGATATGATATCTCTACCATGATATATACAAGAGGCCCTGGTTCTTATATGGCCATAAAACTCACCTATATTATGCTTAAGACGATGGAAATTATGCGAGGTATCAAGTGTGTGGGATGTAGTGGTTTTGCCTTAAATGGAGGAGAACCTATTAAAGCAATAGGAAATCTTTATTTTATCAAGGAAAAAGAGACTATAATTACAAAAAAATATGAACAGCCAGTCAATGTAAAGTTTACATTACCTCAGAGTATTCAAGATCTTGAATTAGATGAAGAATCAACACCTGACTACAAAATCCCAGCTGTCTAGCTACATGTGACATGTAGTTGAGATAAGAGCTAAAGTGCCCAGAGGAAATACCCTTGGGTATGACAGAGCGGTCAGCGTAGTTTTTGGAGTTTTACTCTAAAAGCGTTCAAAATAAGGACAATGATGTTTATAAGCGTACCGGCAACCTCTGCAAACTTAGGCCCAGGATTTGACACTTTGGGTCTTGCAGTAGATCTAAGAAATGAAATTACGATCACACCTTCAAAATTTTTAAGTATATCAACACATGGAGAGGGTGCGGATAATCCCAAGATAAAGAAGAATTCTCTTTTTTTAAGTATCTTTAATGAAAACTATAAAAGACTTACAGACAGGGAAGATAATTTTAGATTTGAGTTTCAGAATCGTATTCCTATTTCAAGAGGACTTGGAAGTTCTTCAGCCGTGATCGTTGCTGCCTTGAGTGGGGCATATAC
>NZ_JBATIY010000095.1:0-9493 GCF_049668085.1 Sulfurovum sp.
GTACATTGATAAGCAATGCCATTGAGAGGAATACCAATACCAATCCAAACATCAAGTTTGAGATAACCGTATTGAGTCTGTCTTTTACAGGTTTGGAACTGTCCTGATAAAAATTAAAATAGACCCCAGGGAACTCTTTAGAGAGTTTTTCTTTGGCATAGGTCTGCAACTCCTCGGAGATATCCATAGAGTTACCCTCTGGCCCTTTAGAGATCACAAGTGTGATACTGTTACGTCCATTAAATGTGGAAAGTGTTGTATTTTGCGGGTAGGAGATCTCAACGGTGGCAACATCACCAAGCCTGACTTGTTTCTCCCCTATTTTGATAAGTGATGACTCCCACTCTTGTTTAGTCTCTTTTCCATTTACCGTAGAGACAAATATATAATTTCCACCCTCTTCTATATCGCCTATAGGATAGATATAGGAAAGTTTTGAGACTGCTGAGATAATTGCAGCAGGGTCAAGCCCGTAGGCTCTCACAGCATCTCCCTTGACCTGTACAGAGACTTCCTGGTCTGAATCGCCGTAGATCTCTATATCACTTACATAAGGATTTCTGGAAATTTTTGATTTGACTTCTTTGGCTACTTCTATCAATTGACCTTTATCCATCCCTTCAGAAGAGAGTGAAAGTCTGATAAGTGGCCTGTTATGTGTTAATATCTCTGCAGTGGGTTCTGTCATATCCGCAGGAAGGTATTGTCTGCTTCTTGCTATAGCATCTTTGGCTTTGTTGAGTGCATCTGTTTGATCTGCACCATCATTAAGATCTAGAACGATAGAAAAGCTGCCTGACTTGATGATCGTCTCTATCTTGTCAATGCCCTGTATATTCCCCAGTTCATCCTCAATGTCACGAACTGCCATCTTATCGAGATTATCTGCACTGGCACCTGCGTAAGCACCTCTGATAGATATCTTGTCTAAAGCGATCTCTGGAAAAAGTTCTTTGGGGATGTTCTTGTAGGCATTTACACCTAGAAAAAGAATGAATATGAGTAACACATAATTAAGACTTTTATTCTGTATAAAATAGTTTATGATTCTCATCATGATAGATCCTTCGAAAAGTCTTGGTTTATATGCTTAATTTTTTAGATTATACTCCTATAATCTAAAAAATGATGGTTTACAGTTTTTTTAAGAATGCCGAGATGATAAATATCATCGTTCCATTCACACGTCCTTGTATATGTGTCGGGTCACCTGGTACCATACGGATATTTTTAACAGTAGTTCCCTGTTTGGCTGTAAAGCCTGCACCTTTAACCACCAGGTCTTTGATAATACTTACAGAGTCACCTTCTACCAGGATGGTACCATTGGCATCTCGTGTCGGCTCCTGCTTCTCATTTGCCAAACCTTCTTCTGCCCACGCTCTTACATCATCTTCAAGGTAAAGCATATCCAGTTGATCTTGTGCACCTAGCTGTGTTAAAAGTCTAAATGCCATCACCTGTACAGCAGGTTCTGTACTCCACATACTGTCATGCAGACAGTTCCAGTGCTTTTCATTACTTGTTGGATCTTCTATAGATGCTGCACAGGTACTACAGATCGTTATAGTTTCATCCTTTGGTGCAACCGTATACGCTGTTAATCCCTCTTCACTACCACATAATTCACATGCATTCATACTCATTTTTCCTTTACCCCAATTCATTCATGACATTTTATCTAAATATTTATACACAAAACGTATAAGTGATCGTAGAAGTTTTTAGAAGTATCTCTTGAGGAGTGCCATCCGCGATGATCTTTCCATGATCAAGAACCAAGATACGATCAGCAAGATTATAGGAGACATCCGTATCATGGCTCACCATAATGGTAGTTGTCCCAAATGTTTTATGTAGTTTAAGTATCTCATCCTGTAATTTTGATCGCATAGCGGGGTCCAGTGCAGAAAGAGGCTCATCCATCAGTAAAAGCTTAGGCTTATTCATCATCGCACGGCAAAGACTGACTCTTTGTTTCTGACCGCCACTAAGACCTTTTACATTACGGTTTGCCAGTCTGTTAAGTTCAGTCATTTGAAGAAGTTTTTTCACCAATACTTTGTCATTATTGACAAACAACAAATTCTCTTCTACACTCATGTTTTCAAACAGTGCATAGTCTTGAAATACAAACCCTATCTCTCTTTGTTGCGGTGGAAGCATTTTTTGTTTCTTTAACCAATATACATCTTCCACACTAATGTCACCTTCTGCTTTTTCCAACCCTGCCAACACTCTAAGCAGTGTTGTTTTACCAGAACCGCTTTCACCCATTAGTGCAACAAACTCGCCTTTTTGTATCTTTAAGTTGACATCAAGATCCATATCACCTTGACTGCCATGCAGTTTTTTATGTATATCTATCTGTATCATTAAAGGACGCCTATTTTGCGCTGCGTATGGTTAAAAATATATACGGCCAAGAGCACAACAAAACTCATCAAGACCATCAAAGCACTGTAGATATGAGCTTTGCCGTACTCCATTACCTCAACCATCTCATAGATAGCCACTGAAGCTACTTTTGTCTCACCAGGGATACTCCCTCCCACCATGAGCACCACACCGAACTCTCCGACAGTATGAGCAAATGTAATGATCAGCGCGGTGATCAGGGAAGGTTTTATATTTGGCAGTGCTATCTTAAGAACCGTTTGAAGTTTACTCTTGCCTGCAAGATAGGATGCTTCCAACATATGTTTGTTCAACGATTCAAATCCACTTTGTAATGGCTGTACCATAAAAGGAAGTGAGTAAAAGCAACTTGCGACGACCAAACCTGCAAAAGAGAAAACCAGCTTTACGCCAAAAAGGTCTTCAAAAAAAGCTCCTACTGCAGAGTTTGGAGAGAGTACCACTAAGATGTAAAAACCCAGAACAGAAGGAGGAAGTACAATAGGAAGTGCCGTGACAGCTTCCAGAAAGGGTTTGGTCTTTGAATTGGTTTGAGAAAGATACCATGCCAAAGGCAAAGACAGCACAAACAGGATCAGTGTCGTTAGTCCTGCCAGTTTAAACGAAAGTATAAAAGGTGCAAGATCCAATGATGCAATACCAAAAACTTCCATCATCTATTTCACCTTATATCCGAAGCTTCTCAATACTTCTTTAGCTTTATCACTCAGTATGAAATCATAAAAAGCTTTCACTTCAGGGTTTCCCTCACCTTTTTTCAGTATCACCATTCCTTGATCTATAGGAGTGTAAAGCCCTTTATCTACATCACTCCAGTGAATACCCTCTTTATAGTGTGACATTTGAGGACTAAAGAGTGATGATTTTGCTATAAGTCCAATATCTGCAGCTGTCGTTGCATAGATCACAGTCTGGGAAACGGACTCACCATAGACAAACATTTCCTTCAGTTGTTCATACATTTTCGCATTTTTCAACGCCTCAACCGCAGCTATACCATAAGGTGCGGTTTGAGGGTTTGCTATGGCTATCTTTTTTATCTCTTTGGATTCTAGTATGTTCATCCCTACCGTATAATTCTGATCTTTGACTGATAGAAATGCCAATGACCCCTGTGCATATACTACAGGTTCTGTCACTGCGATCTTCTCACCATAAAGTGCTTCAGGGTATTTCATATCGGCTGACATAAAAAATTCATAGGGCGCACCATTCTTTATCTGTGCTGTAAGTTTTCCAGAGCTTCCAAGTATCACTTCTATCTTTGTGTCCGGATGCAAATCATAAAAAGCTTTTTTAAGCGGTTCTATTGCATAACTGACATTCGCAGCTACAGCGACCTTTATCTCACCTGCATTCAGTGTGACCAGACTCAATAAAATACCTAAAAGCGCTCTTTTCATAATTCTATTCCTCTAAAACAGATAATTAAGTTCGAAACGAAGTTCATTGTAAGAAGGGTCCGCTTTCAGTATACCATTACCCGCGATAGTATCATCATCTCCAACAACATGAGCAAATCTTGTTTTTACATATACCGGACTCTCTCCTAACCCTTTAAAAAAATTGATTTCAAAAACTTTTGAGTCTGCCTGTACACCTGTTTTCTCATCATCAAAATCTTGTATTGCGTAACGTGAAATAATTTTAAACTCATCGAATGACTCAAATTCATAATCAACTTGGACCATATAGCTTTCAGTATTGGCATACCAGTTATACTGTGCCATAGAACGTGTAAACCCCGCTGTAGGAAAACCTCTCCAAGGGGCTATGATGTCACCTTCATCTGCTACTTTTGTGTATCCAACCCTTATTTTAAATCCATCGTCAACAATGGCGATTCTTGCACCAAAAAGTTCAGAATCCAAGCTATCAGGATCACTATATCCATATGTAATCGTTTTAAGATTGGCACCGCCTATCTCACCGGCACCATCGTCAAACTGCTTCATATATCTCAATCCTGGTATCACAAGGAAATCTCCCAAGTCAAATCTGTAATCAGCTTGGATCATCGCTGAAGAGATCAATTCAGGTACAGCAGTGTAATTCATCATTAGTGTCAGATCTTCAACGCTTTCACTTTTTGCCTCACCAATAATCATCCTGTCCTCTATACCCCGAGCTTCCAGTTCAGATAATTTTAAACCAAAATGCATTGCAGAATCATCATTTTGACTAAAGACCGAGTAGGGGTCATCAGGGTTATCACCAACAGCCAAGAGATGGTGGAAAGAAGAGTGGTCTCTTAATTTCTGTCTTGTTAAATATGCCAATTGAAGTGAAGTATCAGGTATTAATCTACTGTTTAATGTAGCTCCCTCAAAGGTGTTTGGTATCATTTTTGTATCATTACTTTTGGTCAAATAGCTTCTAACTATCTGACGTCCTACTTTTACAGATGTATCTTCATATGTATATTGTAAATAGGCTTGCGCTAAAGATACTATATCCAATGTACCATCTGTCAGTGCATCATATCGACTCAGTATCCCCTTACCTGCTTTATAGAGATACGCTTCTTGGTCTTCAAGGTTTCCTATACTATGCGTCGCGTATAACCCTGCACCTACATCAAATCCATTCAGTGTTGCACTTTTATAGATCAAACTCCCACCTACTGCCGCAACAGCATGGTTAGCTCTTATCTTAGTACCATCACCTCTTTCTATCTCATCTTTCCATCTAAAACCAAAACTGTTAAAACGTAATCGTCCATAAAACATACCTTGCGAAAACATTTCACCTATGCTGTCAACTTCCTCTGGTAGTTCATCATAGAGATGCATCATATTACATTTTAAACTATGCTTTTGTGTATCTTCATCCCCATATACTGCAGTCAGCAGCGCTATCAGAATCCATACTAATCTTACCTGTCTCACTATTTACTTTCCTATCATAATATCATCAGCTTGTATACTAGCCATCACAGAACTTTCCTCTTTAAGTTCCATCTTATCAAATATCTCTTTTGGCATTACTGCCACGATCGTGTCATGATCTCCTATATCCACCAAAACTTTAACACTGTCTGCATCTTTTTCTATCTTGGTTACAGTACCTGTAACTTCATTCTCTTCACTCTTTGCATCTTTTGTAGTAGACAATGACACTACATTGGCTTTAAAGATCGCTATAACAGCTTGCTTCTGTTCAAGATGTAAATTCTCTACAGCTTCTTTGGTGATGATAGACACAAGCTTTTGTCCACCCTTCAACTTTAAAACTATTTTTCCCTTTAGATCATGAGATGCTACTGAGACTACCTCTCCTTGTATCTGATTTCGTGCAGAAATTTGCATAGCCAGTCTTCCAATGGTCTTAAATGAACCACTTTGTATATCTGTAAGCTCAGATAAACGTTCTAAAAAACGTGTATGTTCATCTTTAAGGATCGCATAATTCTTTAAAAGCTGTTGACCGTACGCTGTGATAGTTGTACCCCCACCATCTTTTCCACCTGTCTCTCTACGGACTATCGGTTCAGTTGAAAGAGCGTTCATCGTATCAACCGCTTCCCAGGCACTTTTGTAACTCATAGGTACAGCCTTGGCTGCTTTAGAGATGGACCCATGTTTTTCTATAGCATGAAGCAGTTCTATACGTTTCTCAAGTAAAAAAGGTTTACCTAACATTTCTAAAGTAAGCTTTGATGAAAGTTCCACTTGTTTCCCTATATACTAAGATATATAACGAAAATTATAGCGTTATATACTTAAATACATAATGAAAGAACAAAGAAAATGAAGACTGGATTATTTATGTATGGGTTTGTCCTATTCCAGCTAATGTAGCAGAACAGGACATATGTAACTATATATGATTACAACTTTTATTTTTTCTCTTGACTGTCTCCGTAAGCTGCACCTAGAGCACCACCTATTACTGCTCCTCCTAATGTTGCACCTGTACTACCACCTATAAGTTGTCCTGCAACTGCTCCTGCTCCTGCTCCAAGAAGAGCTGAATCTCCCGTTTTACTTCCAGTTGATTGACAGCCTGTCATCAATACTACCGTCGCACCTGCTACCACCAAGTTTTTAATATTCAATACTTTCATATTTCTATCCTCCTTTATTTAGATGACTCTATTATACGATAAATAAACTTTACTCTTCTAATTCTTTATCGGTTCAACCAATAAATAAGACTAGGAATATTTTGAATACCGAAAAAGAGATAATTATCATTATTTACATTTCCGCCTCTATATACATAAGTCACCCTGAATATATCCATAAGATCGACATAAGTATTCACTCCATAAGCCGTATTTTCTTTATAAAATGAACCTTTCATGTCTCCAAAGAAACTGACTCCCGCCCCAAAATTGATAAAATCATTATAGGCTTTAAATGCATCTAGGTCCACTTGTACAAAATCAATGACATCATCACTTAAAACATAAGATGCTTTTGCTTCAAAGCCGTTGATTATATCTCTATTTAGTGTATAGTAACGTGCCATATATCCTAAACTCACTCCACCATTTATGACATCTGAGGATAGATCTCCCGGTAAAAGTCTTAGTGCTGTTCTTAACCCTTCTTTTCCTTCATCTTCAGGTACATTCAGAGGTAAAAATTCAAAGCCTCTTTTATCTTTGGTTAAATCAGTTGAAACCCAAGCCCCTGTATTGGTCATTTGGTTCAAAACGACATGACCTTTTTTACCTTTATAGTAATCAGCCCGCTGATCTTCCAACGTAGTGATACGATTCACAATACCTCTTAAAGGTTTTTTGTACCAATTGTCAATATCTTTTTTTGCATAGATGATAAAGGAGTTGTCAGACTCTTCCAAGTACTTCATATCTAATTTTGAAAGGAATGTCTTAAATTCTGCATTATCATAACGTGTTTCATCATTCTTTTTTAAATTGAATGCATTATAAATAGCAGAAAAGCGATCGGTTGTTTTTGGTTTAAGACCGTAAAACTCTGTTTTCAAAAAGAGATTGTATGCAGCCAAAGCTTCAGTGTTTTCATCCAAACCCAATAATGTTTTTAAATAATTCATAATTTCTACTTGTGTGTCATTTGCATGTTTCTCAGGAAAATTTCTTTTAAAAGCGCTTGCAAGATGATAGATAGCATCATACACACCAACATAATAATCATAAATACGGAAATTCGGATCTAGAAAGGCTCCAAAATGTCCCAAATATTTCCCTGTAATAGGGTGGTATCTAGATGACAGTACCAGTTTCTTATCGCTGTTACCCCTAAAGTTCTGATTAATAGCTTCATAAAGTTTCATTGATTGCATGATGTCAAAACTGTTCAAAACGGGTGTAAGATTAGTAATGATGAAACCGACTGGAGGTTCTTCTTTCTCTTCTTCAACTTGAGTGACCTCTTTTCTTATATTGCTAGGGTCCATAAAGAAAAAAGTGGACGCCCTACTGTCCAGTGAAATAGCTAGGTCTAAGGGAACATTGTCATATAAGCCACCATCTACGAAATAATGTGAATGTATTTTATCTTTATACTTATACTCCAATTTTACTTGCTGAAAAGCACCAGGAAAAGCACCTGAAGCGATGAGAAGATTAATGACTTTTTTTCTGTCTTTTTCTATCCCGGGTATAGAGATATAAAAATCTGTATTTGGAGGCAGCACTTTATTTTCTACAATTCCCTGTCCATTTTTTTCTTTAAAAGTAAGAGGAACGGAAAAGTTCTGGTTTTTGACCTTGATACCACTGATCGTCTCAACGATAGGTGTTGCCTTTGTGACTGCGACACCAAGAGGTACTTCACAATTTTTTTTGAATATAGGCTTCTTAAGATGTTCGATGATCTTATCACCTTTTTTTCTTAAACCTTTTTGTGTGAATAGAGAACTCATATTATCCGGGTCTTGGCCTTTTATGGCAAGATCTTCTATGCCAAGGTTTACCCATGTTTCATAAAATAAATTATCATCAACATGATTATTTAAAGGTACAGTGTCTTTTTGACACCAGTACATCGCAGAGAGTAAAGCATTAATAGACCCAGCAGAGGCTCCTGCAATGGAACGTAACTCAGGATCTACTTCTTGACTTTTTTCTTTTGCCATAGTCAACATTTTGATCAATGCCCAATTATACCCAGCTTCATAGGCTCCTAGACTAACGCCCCCAGATATGACCATGGAGGCATCTACTTTGATTCGTTCTGCATGAAGACTATACGTAAATAACGTGAGCATAATTAAGAGTTTTACAATAACATTCATCGAAAATACCTTTTTGTAATTGAAATTTTTCCAATAAGGAAATTAGAGTTTTATCTCTTTAGCATATAGCTACTGTTTAATTATATCTTTTTATTTTACTTTATCATTTCCAAAAACAGTAAGTTATTCATGCATATAAAATTATTCGATCCATTTAAACCGTGCCAAAAGACCTGCTATTGTAGTGTAACCCACATCGGTAAATTTTAATTTACCTTTGGCAGTATAGATAAATGTTGTAGGATATGCTTCTATCCTAAACTGTTTTGCCCAAGTTCCATCTTCATCATTGATCACTTTAAAGCTTAGTTCATGCTCCTGCATATATGCTTTTATTTCGTCATCACTTCCTGAGTTAACAGCAATGCTCAATACGTTATAGTCTTGGGAAATATATTCTATATTGGAAGATTGCAGTTTACATGCAGGACACCACTCTGCCCAAAAGTATAAAAGTAATGGTTTACCCTCTTGAATTTTAAAGGTTGTTCCATCTAAAAGTTTTGCCTCTATGTACGGTAATTGCGTTGAAGATAGTTCAGGCTTGCGTATATAACTTATAATGTTACTCAACACAAATAAAAGGACCGATGCTATAACGATTTCTTTCACCATAGATCTTATATTCCAATTGTTGGTTTTTATCATACTTTTAACCTTTTGAGTATGTGTTCTAGTTGTCCTACATAACTGCCACCATAAAGAGCAACATGGACCAAAACTGGATAGATCTGATAGAGTGGGACCTTGATTTCATAGAAATCTTCACTTAAGAGATGGACTTCACTATAAGCATTAAAAAACGTCTCTCCAAAAGTATCAAAAAGCAAAATGAATGCCAGTTCCA
>NZ_JBATIY010000096.1:0-3365 GCF_049668085.1 Sulfurovum sp.
AATATCAGAGAAGATGCCTACGGTGGTAACATAGAGAACAGAAGCCGTTTTCTTTTTGAGGTCATAGAAGCAGTCTCAGCAGAGATAGGCACAGACAAAACAGGACTCAGACTCTCTCCAAGCGGTACGTTCAATGACAAGACAGACTCCGACCCTTTAACACATTTTACCTATGTCTGTGAAAAATTAAACGACTATGGACTTGCCTACCTTCACATAGTAGACGCTCTAGAGGGTGACATACGCCATGGTGCGAATGTGGTAGAACTTTCTGCAATCAGAGATGCTTACAAAGGCGTACTGATCACTTGTGGCGGTTATGACAAAGAAAGAGGGAATCAGGTCATAGAAGATCAACAGGCTGATGCAGTAGCATACGGTACGCTCTTCATCTCAAACCCTGACTTACCAGAGCGTTTCAAAACAAACGCAGAGCTCAATGAACCCGACATAAATACATTTTACACGCAAGATGAAAAAGGGTACACGGATTATCCTACGCTTTAAGGTGTAGGATGTTTATGTAGAAAATATTTGGGTAGATAAAAGATGAATTACATTTTATCATTTTATCATTAGCTATGGAAATGTAAAAAAGTATATATTCGCACTTCCAAGATAAAGTGGCCAATAGCATAGTTTTAGAACTATAGCATCATTTTTAAATAGTAGTGATGTGTTAGATTTTTTCTTCTTAAAAGGATTAGAGCATGAGTATTTCAGATCAATTAGAGCCATTACCAGTAGGCATAAAACGTTCCAGAGCCAAAGCTGCTTTGATAAATCTGTATATAGGTGATGCTCTTTCTATGCCAGTACACTGGTTCTACAATCCAGTGGATATTATGAAAGCATTTCCTCCTCATGGCATACGCAAAATGGAAGCTGCTCCTACATATCATCCAAGCTCTATCATGAAATTACACTCAACTACCAGTGGCGGTAGAAAAAACAAAAATAATACTATGCAAAAAGAAGTTGTCGGGGAAGTCATTTTAAAAGGTAAAGCCCACCTCTGGGGTCTTCCACATGGTCACTATCATCATGGGTTGGAAGCAGGAGAAAATACACTCAATGCATGGTGGGCAAAATGGCTCATGAATAGTCTAACCAGAGCGGGTCATTATGATTGCGAAGTTTGGGTAAGAGAGTATATAGACTTGATGACTGCAGATAAACCTGCACACCCAGATACGTATGCGGAAAGTTGTCATAGAGGATTTTTCGCAAACTACATCTCTGGGAAAAATCCAAAAGATTGTGGAGCAGTTACGCACGATACTCCATCAATGGGTGCATTGGTAACCGTAGCACCATTGGCTTTAGCACTTCTATCTTCTGAACCTTTGGCCCTAGTACAACAGCAGTGCAGAGAACATGTATGGTTAACACATCCCGATAAAGGTTTGATGCATGTTGTCGATAGCTATGTGGTTTTATTGCATACCCTGCTTAATCGTCCTGTAAATGAATCAGTAGAAGAAGCCATTGAAAAAGCTGCCAATGTTATTCCCGGTACCAAGCTTGGCAAATTACTTAGCCAAAACAAGGAAGATTCTTATGTGGTCGGTCGTCTCTACTCTCTTGCATGCTATATAACAGATTCATGGCCTAGTGTTTGTTATCTTGCTTCCAAGTATTATGAAGATCCACGAAAAGCCCTTCTTATCAATACAAACCTAGGAGGAGAAAATGCACATAGAGGATCTGTATTAGGAACCATAATAGGATTGGCATCAAACAAGTTTGATGAACCATTTTATACTACTTTGGCACAACACGATGCTTTGGATATGCAAATAAACCAATGGCTAAATAGATTCTACCCAAAAGAATAGAGTCAATAGACCTAGATTGATATATCACAATTGAAGAAATTTATGTTATTTTAAATATATGTCTATATATATCAAAAAACACTATACTTTTTTTCTACTTGGTATATTGCTATGGGTTACAATACCTTCTATTGCAAGTGATTTTAAAAATCCTTATAATGCACCTTATGATGGTGAAAGATTTCAAAACCTTGAGCCTTTCCCGAATAAATCTTTTTTTACACTTTTGGAATGGAAGCTCTTTAAAAATGAAGCCAAAAATTGGCCAAATTGGGTAGAGATCGAGGAGGGAGATAAACCAGTTAAGAGAAGTAAAAAAGGTGAAATTATTTATTCGGTCATTAATCATGCCACTGTCCTTATTCAGGTGGATGGCGTTAATATTTTAACAGATCCTATGTGGAGTGAGCGTGCCTCTCCTGTTTCATTTATGGGACCAAAAAGAGTGCATCGACCGGGGCTTGCTTTTGAAGCGTTACCACCCATAGACTTGGTTATCATTTCTCATAATCATTATGACCATCTAGATATACCGACGCTACAAAGACTATCTAAAGTGCATAAACCTCTTATACTTGTAGGTCTTAAAAATGGTGACCTTCTTAGACAGGAGGGGATTGGGAATTTTAAGGAAGTTGACTGGTATCAGACTGAAATACTACAAAAACTTAAGGTGACTTTTCTTCCAAATCAACATTGGAGTGCTAGAAGCCTATGGGATAAGTTTGAAACACTTTGGGGTGGCTTTATCATTGAGTCACAAAGAGGACAAATTTACTTTGCTGGAGATACTGGTTACGGTGATAAATTTATTGAAGAGATCAAGTCTCGCTATAAAAATATAGTTTTAAGTTTTTTACCCATTGGTTCCTATGCGCCCCGTTGGTTTATGAAAGCTTCCCATATGAATCCTCCAGAGTCAATTAAGGCACATATTCAATTAAAATCTAAAAGAAGTGTCGGGATACATTTTGGGACTTTTCAGTTAACTGATGAAGGTAGGGATGAGCCGGTAGAGTATTTAAAAAAGGAGCTATCAAAGACACCAGGAGTTGATTTTCAGGTGCCAGAATTTGGAAAAACGTATAAGCTACCTCGTTAAAGGCAGCGATTAGAGATCTTATGCAAGAAATTGAACTCGTAAATATGGTTTAAAGAGGTAAAACCCGTATCTTGTCGTCTAGTTTCTCTTTGAGTGCACTTTCAATGGCAAACAGTGTGCCTGTACTGGAACTGGCACAGCCATTACATGCACCCAAGTAACGTATATAGATATCTATATCTTCCCCATTTTCTTTGACATCAAGTATTTCTACGTCCCCTCCATCCATAACAAGAAACTCACGTACAGAGCCATCTATGACTTTGTTAACAGCGATGATCTTTTCTTTGCTATCCATCTCTCGAAATGGGATGTCAGATATTGTACCACTCGTCTCTTTTTTTACTTCTGTGACCTTTTTGTTGTCTAGTAGCAGCGTTTCAAGTGTCTCATGACAACTTGTATCATTCGTGCCAGCCTTAGTG